>NZ_JFYX01000034.1:0-456014 GCF_000632245.1 Pseudomonas sp. RIT357 | reverse complement strand
GTATTATCCTGTTTGGGGAATCCATGGCGTTGTTTCGGTTGGCCAGTGTGGCGCTGATCATTTGCGGGCTTATTGGCCTCAAGATCAGCACTTAGGCCGCTACCGCCATCAAGGGCTAGCCCCCTCCCCCATTTGACCGAGCTGTTGTGACGAGCGCGGTCTAATGGAGGAAGGGGCTTGCCCCCGATGAGGCCAATACATCCAGTACAGAACTACCTGACACTCCCCCGCAAAACACCAACCACCGCCTGCAACTGCTCAGGCGTCGCCGCCTCTGCATCGACAGGCTCGCCAGCTACCAACACTACCCGCGACCAGATCCGATGGAAAATCCCCTTGTTCGGATCGCGGCTGAAGAAACTTCCCCACAACCCCTGCAACGCCATCGGAATCACCGGTACCGGCGTCTCCTCCAAAATCCGCGTAACCCCACCACGAAACTCATTCATCTCGCCATCGGCGGTCAATTTGCCTTCCGGGAAGATACACACCAACTCGCCTTCCTTCAGGTACTGGGCAATTCGCGTGAAGGCCTTTTCGTAGATCTGAATATCTTCATTGCGTCCGGCAATCGGAATCGCACCAGCGGTGCGGAAGATGAAGTTGAGCACCGGCAAGCGGTAGATCTTGTAATACATGACAAAACGGATCGGACGACGCACCGAGCCGGCAATCAACAGCGCATCGACAAAGGACACGTGGTTGCACACCAGCAAGGCCGCGCCCTCATCAGGAATGGCCTCCAGGTTGCGGTGTTCCACGCGGTACATGGAATGGCTGAGCAGCCAGATCATGAAGCGCATGGTGAACTCAGGGACGATCTTGAAGATGTAGGTGTTGACCGCGATGTTGAGCAGCGACACCACCAGGAACAACTCAGGGATCGACAGCTTGACCACGCTCAGCAACAGGATCGAAACAATCGCCGACACCACCATGAACAGAGCATTGAGGATGTTGTTGGCAGCGATCACGCGCGCGCGCTCGTTTTCGGCGGTTCGTGACTGGATCAGCGCATACAGCGGCACGATATAGAAGCCGCCAAACACGCCGAGGCCAAGGATATCGATCAACACCCACCAGGCCTGGCCATAACTGAGCACCGCCAGCCAGTCATTGGCCTGCACGTTCTGCGGAAACCCGCCAGAGTGCCACCACAGCAACAGGCCGAACACCGTCAAGCCGAATGAACCGAACGGCACCAGGCCGATTTCGACCTTACGACCGGAGAGTTTTTCGCAAAGCATTGAGCCGAGGGCGATGCCCACCGAGAACACCGTGAGGATCAGGGTCACCACGGTTTCATCGCCGTACAACCATTCCTTGGCGTAGGCCGGGATCTGGGTCAGGTAGATCGCGCCGACAAACCAAAACCAGGAGTTGCCGACAATGGAGCGTGACACCGCCGGCGTCTGCCCCAGCCCCATGCGCAGAGTTGCCCAGGACTGGGTGAAAATATTCCAGTCCAGGCGCAGTTGCGGCGTAGACGCCGCTGCTCGTGGAATGCTGCGGCTGGCCAGGTAACCCAGCACCGCCACGCCGACAATCGCCACCGCCACGATCGGCGCGTAATGGGTGGACGACATCATGATCCCGGCACCAATGGTGCCGGCCAGGATCGCCAAAAACGTGCCCATTTCCACCAGGCCATTACCGCCCACCAGCTCATCTTCGTGCAGAGCCTGGGGCATGATCGAGTACTTCACGGGGCCGAAAAGCGCCGAGTGAGTGCCCATGGCAAACAGCGCCAGCAACATCAATTCCAGGTGGTTAGTCAGGAAGCCCGTGGCGCCCACGGCCATGATCACGATCTCGCCGATTTTGATCACGCGGATCAGTGCGTCCTTGTTGAATTTCTCGCCAAACTGCCCGGCCAGCGCCGAGAACAGGAAGAACGGCAGGATAAACAACAAGGCGCACAGGTTGACCCAGATCGAGCGGTCACCGTCGATGGTGAGTTTGTAGAGGATCGCCAGGATCAGCGATTGCTTGAAAATGTTGTCGTTGAAAGCGCCCAGCAACTGGGTGATGAAGAACGGCAGAAAACGCCGTGTGCGCAGCAAGGTGAATTGCGAAGGATGGCTCATCGTCGTCCGTGTTCCTGCGTGGCCTGAAGGCTTATAGGTTGTCAGGCCAAGACTTTACCTAATCCCGCTTACTTATTCGCTAGGCCTGCAATGCATGGCGAAACAAAAAGCTCACCTTTATAAGCGCCTTGCACGGTGCGCTTGGCCACGATCAACCACATTAGCGTCAATGCCATCACCAACACGCAACCAAATACACTGAAGAACCCCAGTTGCAACAGACTCGCCAGCTTTAACGTGGCCAGGGCGTACACGCCCAGCGGGAAGGTAAAGCCCCACCAGCCCAGATTGAAGGGAATGCCAGCGCGCAGGTAACGCAGGGTTATCAGTACAGCGATGAGCATCCACCACAAGCCGAAGCCCCACAGGGTGATACCAGCAACCAGGCCGAGACCATTGGCCATTTCACCCACGCCAGGCAAGCCATTGGCGGCAAAGATCGCTGGCGCATCGCCGCCCAGTAGCAACATGCCAAGGGCACCAGTGCCAATGGGGCCGAGCGCCAGCCAGCTCGACGCAGCCATGTTGGCGTGAGGCAGTTTATGCAGGGCCATGCGCAACATCAGGATGGTCAAAATGCTGAACGCCACCGGCAGGGAAAACGCCCACAACACGTAGCTGGTCACCAGCATTACCAGTTGCGAGTGAGCGTCCGCCAGGTGCGGTGCGAGCAGGCCACCGCTGGCTGCAGCGACTTCGGCGGCGACCACCGGCAACAGCCACACGGCGGTCATCTGGTCGATGCTGTGTTCTTGGCGGGTGAACATCATGAAGGGGATGAGCACACCGCAGGCCAGTGCCATCGCCACATCCAGCCACCACAGGGATTCGGCCAGCGGGATCACATCGCCACCCCAACGCGGCAGGCCAAACAGCAGCAAGCCATTGAGAATGGTCGCCAGGCCCATGGGAATGGTGCCAAAGAACATCGAGACAGTGGAGTGCCCGAAGATCCGCCGCGCCTCGTGGAAAAACATCAACCAACGCGCGGCATACAAGCCACTGAACAGGATGAACAGGCCGATGGTGAACCACCACAGCCCTCCGGCAATGGCATGCAGACCGGGCATATTTACCGGCAACTGCGCCAGCGCCAGCGCCAGTACGCCGGTGCCCATGGTCGCGGCGAACCAGTTGGGGGTGAATTGGCGAATCACTTCCCGAGGACGGGCCAGGTGACTGAAGGGCTTGTAGCTGATGGCATTCGAGCAGGTCATGATGAAAATCCTCTTCCTCGCATGAGGTTGAGACCATCATAGAACCTGATCGAATATCTATATAACGGGTAATATCTCTAACTGTTATCTACTTGGCAGATATGCAGGCCGCCTTGGACTTTGCCGAATCCTGCAGCAGCAAAGCGACCAACGCCCCGAGGGCCAGCAGAATGAGGACTGCGCCGTAACCGTCAGTGGTGGCGATCAGGCCAAAGCTGCGAATCAGGTTGCCCGCCAGCAACGAAGGCAAACAAAACGCCAAATAACTCAGCACATAGAATGCCGACATCAAGCCTGCGCGTTCATGGGGCAAGGCCAGCGGCACCACACTGCGCAATGCGCCGAGAAAGCCGGCGCCGAAGCCGCTGCCGGCGATCAACGTGGCGATAAAAAACAGCGGCAGGCTGGCGCTGTGCACTGCCGTGAGGATCAGCGCCACCCCCACAGCCAACAGCGCAGCGCCCAGGCGCAGTACCTTACTGGCCGGTCGATTGCGCAGGGTGAAGATCACCAGCGCCCCGCTCAACGTCAGCACCGCCACCAAGCCACCACCGATAAGGTTCGACGTAGAGCCTGTCGCCGCCCGCACCAGCGACGGCGCCAGGGACAAGTAAAAGCCCCCCATTGCCCACACCGCCACGTCCACCGGCAGCGAAAGCCACAACGCTCGACGCGCCTGGGGCGGCACATGCAGCGTTGGGCGCAGCGATGCCACTGCACCGGGAATGCGATCAACGGTTTCCGGCAGGCGCCATACATAAAGCGCCTGCACCAGCATCAGCGCCAGCAGCGTCCAGTAGATCAACTGCGTCGGCAGCGGCGCGAACTCCACCAGCAAACTGCTGCCCATCGCCCCGCACGCCATACCCAGCAGAGGCGCAACACTGTTGACCAGCGGGCCCTGTTGACGGTCGGTGTCGAGCAATGCCGCGCCCAGCACCGCCGTGGCCATCCCGGTGGCAAACCCTTGCACGGTACGCGCGGCAATCAGCCAGGCCACGCTGCCCTCATTGATGAACAGCAGCATCGCCAGCATATTCAGGACCAACGCAGCAAAAATCACTGGCTTGCGTCCCAGGTGGTCCGACAGCGAGCCCACGGTCAACAGCGCCGCCAAGAGGCTCAAGGCGTAAACGCCAAAGATCAACGTGAGCATGCCTGCCGAAAAATGCAGCCCCTCCTGATACAGGTGATACAACGGTGTCGGCGCGCTGGAGGCCGCGAGAAACGTCAGCAACGTGATCGCCAGGAACACCAGGCTCGAACGATGAGAAATACGGCTGGACATAGGCACGCTCCACTAAAGCTAATATTTTGCTTTTGCGGAGTGTGCTACTGACCAACGCTTAAAGCAAATTCTTTGTGTTAAGGTCATAAACATGGCGATTAAAGAAGGCCTCCGCCCGGGGGGTCGTAGTGCCCGGGTACAAGAATCCGTTCATTCGGCCGTGCGTGAGCTGCTGAAAACCCAGGAGCGCTCCAGTGTCACCGTGCCGATGATTGCCACCCGCGCAGGCGTCACGCCCTCGACCATCTACCGGCGCTGGGGCGACCTTTCCATGCTTCTGGCCGATGTGGCGCTGGCACGCATGCGGCCTGATAGCGAGCCGGCCAACACCGGGACCCTGCGCGGTGATCTGCAAGCCTGGGCCGAGCAATATCTGGATGAGATGAGTTCGGAACCGGGGCGAAACATGATGCGCGACGTGCAATGCAGCCTGACACCCGGGTATTGCGTGAGCATCTTGAGTGGGCAGCTTCAGGCGATTGTTGATCGTTATCCAGATGACAACCCGCCCTGCGTCGACCGCCTGATCAACTTGCTGGCGGCGCCGACGGTGTTTCGTATTCTGTTCTCAACCGAGCCACTGAAAGTTGAAGAACTGCACGCGCTGATCGAACTGGCACTGAAGGCCTGACACAAAACCAAATGTGAGAGGGGGCTTGCTCCCGATTGCGATGTGTCAGCTACAGATAAGCTGACTGACATAGCGCAATCGGGAGCAAGCCCCCTCTCACATTTTTTACGCGTTCGGGTCAGTACTCAGGTACGCATCCCACGCCCGCTCACCAGCAACTTCGCGCAACCGATATACAACACCACCGTCGCCACGATCATGAAAGTGATCGCCACACTGATCTTGATATCCGACACACCCAGGATGCCGTAACGGAACGCGTTGACCATATGCAGCACCGGGTTGGCCAGCGACACCGTCTGCCAGAACGGCGGCAGCAAAGTGATGGAGTAAAACACCCCGCCCAGGTAAGTCAGCGGCGTCAGCACAAAGGTCGGGATGATCGAAATATCATCGAAGTTGCGTGCGAATACGGCGTTGATGAAACCCAGCAGCGAGAAAATCGTCGCCGTCAGCACGACCACCAGAATGGTGACCCCGAGGTGATGCACTTGCAGGTGGGTGAAGAACAGCGACAGCAGCGTCACGATCACCCCGACCATCAAGCCACGCAACACACCGCCAGCGGTGTAGCCAAGCAGGATAGTGTGCGGCGACACCGGCGAGACCATCAGTTCTTCGATGGAGCGCTGGAATTTGCTGCCGAAAAAGCTTGAGACCACGTTGCCGTAGGAGTTGGTGATCACCGACATCATGATCAGGCCCGGCACGATGTACTCCATGTAAGTGAAGCCGCCCATATCACCGATCTGCCGGCCGATCAGGTTACCGAAGATCACGAAGTACAGAACCATGGTGATCGCCGGCGGCAGCAAGGTCTGCGGCCAGATTCGGGTAAAGCGCTTCACTTCGCGGTAAACGATGGTTTGCAGCGCGACGAGGTTGGGTTGCAGTTCGGAACTCATACCGCCACCTTCGTCAGATTTTTCTCCACCAGGGACACGAACAACTCCTCAAGGCGATTGGTTTTGTTACGCAGGCTCAGCACTTCGATGTTCTGGGTCGCCAGCTGCGTAAACAGCGCGGTAATGCCCATGGCTTTATCCACTTGGACTTCCAGGGTGTGGCTGTCCACCAGGCGGCTTGGGTAGCCAAGCAATTGCGGCGGCGCCGACAGATTGTTCTTCAGGTCGAGCAGGAAAGTCTCCACATGCAACTGGCCCAGCAGGTTACGCATGCTGGTGTTCTCGACGATGGTGCCGTGGTCGATGATGCCGATGTTGCGGCACAACTGTTCAGCCTCTTCCAGGTAATGGGTGGTGAGGATGATGGTGATGCCCTTCTCGTTCAGCTCGGTGAGGAAGGTCCACATCGAGCGACGCAGCTCAATGTCCACGCCGGCGGTGGGTTCATCGAGGATCAGCAGCCGCGGCTCATGCACCAGGGCGCGAGCAATCATCAGGCGACGTTTCATGCCGCCGGACAATGAACGGGACGGCACTTCGCGCTTGTCCCAAAGGCCCAACTGGGTCAGGTACTGCTCGGCGCGTTCCTTGGCAACTTTCGCCGGGATGCCGTAGTAACCGGCTTGGGTCACAACGATGTCGAAGGTTTTTTCAAACTGGTTGAAGTTGAATTCCTGGGGCACCACGCCGATGGAACGCTTGAGCGCCGCCGGGGATTTGTCCAGGTCATGGCCGAAGATATTCACCGTGCCGCTGGTTTTGTTGACCAGGGTGGAGAGGATGCCGATGGTGGTGGATTTGCCGGCACCGTTGGGGCCGAGCAAGGCGAAGAAATCACCTTCGGCAACGTCCAGATCGATACCACTCAGGGCCTGGAAACCGTTGCCGTAGGTTTTGGTTAGCTGCCGGATGGACAGAGCGGAACTCATATCGGAATACGCACCAAAGAAGGGAATAGAAAGAGTAGATGAGCGCGCAGCGCACGTAGTTCAACGGCGGCGCATGACAAGCATGGTGCTTGGCTGCGCCGCACAAGTACAGTCACCTGTATTAATAGTCAGTATTAAGTCAACGCGGTCATGACCGCTTTGCGATAGGCCGGACGCTGTTGCAGACGCTGGTACCAGGCTTCCAGATGGGGCATTGCGGGGCGTTCGATGGGCATCTCGAACCAGGCATACGCAAAGCATCCCAGGGGGATATCGCCTATGCCGAACGCGTTGCCGGACAAGTAAGGCTGCTCGGCGAGGGCTTGATCGACTGTTTTGAGCGCATCGATACACGCCTGGCGCCCGGCGTTGATACTGTCCCAGTTCTGTTTTTCCGCCGGAGTACGCAGGACACCCCAGAACACCGCTTTGAAGGGCTCAGCCAGGGTGGAGGTTGTCCAGTCCATCCACTTCTCTGCGCTTGCTCGGGCTTGCGGGTCGCTCGGGTAAAATTCCGACGCATGCTTCGCGCATAAATAACGCACGATGGTGTTGGATTCCCACAACACAAAGTCACCGTCCTGAATCATCGGCACCCGCCCATTGGGGTTCAGTGCCCGATATTGCGGGGTGTCGACCACACCAAAAGCCCCGCCCGCATCAATTGCTTCATAGTCTAGGCCGAGCTCCTCGGCGCACCATAGTGCTTTCCTGACATTTGATGAATTTTTACGACCCCAGATCTTCAGCATGACCGCGCCTTATTGTTGATGAACATGGCTATGGACGCAGCAGCATACGCCGGTTCACCCGCGGCTTAAATCGCTCTGCATATCACCCAACAGGTTTGGCATGTCTGCGGCAAACAGGTGCGGGTAGCATTTCTGAATATGGGTGAAGAACAAATGCTCGGGTACATCAGCAAATTGCCCATGGTCCACCACGTACTCCATCGAGCGTTGGCCCTGACGATTGAACGCGTGAAACACACTGTCGTTGAGCCCATCAAATTCCAGCGGCGGCACATCAAACACCGCGCACAATTGCTGATTGAACGCCGGCGTGGCTTTGACCCAGCCACCGTTCAGGTGCAGCTCGGTGTAACCGTGCATGGCGAACACATCACTCTTGAGCAACGCGAGCAGACGCGGCGTCGACAGGTGATTGCGCACATCCGCCAGGCCTATGCGCGCCGGGATACCACAGTGGCGCGCGCAGGCAGCGAGCAACGTGGCCTTGGGCACGCAGTAGCTCTCACGGGTGGCCAGGGCGTAGCTGGCATTCAAGGTGTCTGGGTCGCGGCTGAACGTGTAGGGGTTGTAGCGCACCGCCTCACGCACGGCGTAATAGAGACTGACTGCCTGGTCAGTTAAATCCGCGCGGGTTCCGCGATGTTTTTCGGCGAACTCCACCACCGCAGGGTGGTCACTATCGATGAAGCGGCTGGGACTCAGGTACGTTTCCATGAGTGTTATCTCCGAAGGGAGCCTGGAGTTTAGCGACAGGTCTGCCATAGAGATAACGACGATTCGGCCAAATGTCGGCGCCTGTAGATCGGTGCTTTGCGTACAACTCGTTACACCCTGACTGCCGCGCTTTCTCGGATGCCGACTAAGCTCCTTGGTGGTTTCGCCCCTGGTTTCACGGAGGATTGAATATGCTGTTGTTGTGGATACTGGTTCTGGTGGTCGGCATTGCCTACCTGGCACACCGCCGCACCGCGCCCCTGCCCGCCTTGGGCGTGGTCGCCGTCTACCTGCTGGCGATGGGCGCTTGGAGCCATGCACCGGGCTGGCTGCTGCTGATCTTCTGGGTGCTGATCGCCGCCGTCGCAGCGCCGTTGCTGCTGCCCGACCTGCGTCGCCAATACTTCACCAAGCCGCTGTTCAGTTGGTTCCAGAAAGTCCTGCCGCCCATGTCCGAAACCGAGCGCGATGCCATCGACGCGGGCACCGTGTGGTGGGACGGCGAGCTGTTCAGCGGTCGCCCCGATTGGGACAAGTTGCTTGCCTACCCCAAGGTCCAACTGACCGAAGAGGAACAGGCCTTTATCGACGGCCCAACCGAAGAACTCTGTGCCATGGTCAGCGACTGGGAAATCGGTCAGGCCATGGACCTGCCTCCAGCCGCCTGGGAGCACATCAAGACCCACGGTTTCTTCGCCCTGATCATTCCCAAGGAATATGGCGGCAAAGGCTTCTCCGCCTACGCCCACTCCCAGGTCGCAATGAAGCTTGCCACCCGCAGCGGCGACCTCGCCTCAACCGTGATGGTGCCCAACTCCCTCGGCCCGGCCGAGCTGCTGCTGCACTACGGTACCGACGAACAACGCAACCACTACCTGCCGCGCCTGGCTCGTGGCGATGACATTCCATGCTTTGCCCTCACCGGCCCACTGGCAGGGTCCGATGCGGGCGCCATGCCCGACACGGGCGTGATCTGCAAAGGTGAATGGGAAGGCAAGGAAACCCTCGGTCTTCGCCTGAACTGGGAAAAACGCTACATCACCCTTGGACCCGTCGCGACCTTGCTCGGGCTGGCCTTCAAGGCCCATGACCCGGACCACTTGCTGGGCGAAGAGGAAGACTTGGGCATCAGCCTGGCGTTGATTCCCACCGACACTCCTGGCGTGGAAATCGGCCGTCGTCACCTGCCCCTGGGCGCCGCGTTTATGAACGGCCCCAACTCTGGCAAAGATGTGTTTATCCCCCTGGAATTCCTCATCGGCGGCCAGGAAATGCTCGGCAAGGGCTGGATGATGCTGATGAACTGTCTGTCGGTGGGCCGTTCGATTTCCCTGCCAGCAGTCGGCACCGGCGCTGCCAAGTTCACCAGTCTGGTGACCGGCCAATACGCCCAGGTGCGCGAGCAGTTCAACGTACCGCTGTCGGCCTTCGAAGGTATCCAGGAAGCCCTGGCTCGCATCGGCGGCAACGCCTGGCTGATGGACAGCGCGCGCATGCTCACCGCCAATGCCGTCGACCTTGGGGAAAAGCCTTCGGTGCTGTCGGCGATTCTCAAGTACCACCTGACCGAACGGGGCCGCGAGTGCATCAGCCATGCCATGGATGTGCACGGCGGCAAGGGCATCATCATGGGCCCGAACAATTACCTGGGCCGTAGCTGGCAAGGCGCGCCGATCTTCATCACCGTGGAAGGCGCGAACATCCTCTCGCGCAACCTGATGATCTTTGGCCAGGGCGCCATCCGCTGCCATCCGTTCGTACTCAAGGAAATGGCCCTGGCCGGCCGCGAAGATCACGACCAGGCGTTAAAGGAATTCGACGGCCTGCTGATGCAGCATATCGGTTTTGCCGTGAGCAACGCCGCCAGCACCCTGGTACTGAACCTCGGTATTGGCCGCTTTGAGAAAGCGCCGGGCAACCGCTTGAGTCAGGGTTATTTCCGTGCGCTGAACCGCCAAGCTGCGGCGTTCGCCCTGCTAGCGGACTTGAGCATGATGCTGCTGGGTGGCGAATTGAAACGCCGCGAACGCCTGTCGGCACGCCTGGGGGATGTACTGAGCCATATGTACCTGGCCTCGGCGGCGCTCAAGCGTTATCACGACCTGGATTCACCGGACCACCTGGAACCGCTGTTCGCCTGGGCCATGGAAGAAAGCCTCGGCGAGTCGGAACGCGCGCTGGATGAGTTGCTGAGCAACTTCCCAAACAAGGTGCTCGGATGCCTCTTGCGGGTGATCGTATTCCCGTTCGGCCGTCGCCACACGGGGCCGTCCGATGCACTGGATGCCGAAGTGGCCGCAGTGATAGGCCGCGCCAAAGGCGATCCAACCCTGGAAGAATTGCTGGCCGGCTGCTATCGCCCGCAATCGGCGGACGATCCGGTAGGCGCCCTGCAACATGCCTACGACCTGCTGGGTGCCAGCCATCCGCTGCAGAAAAAACTCCACACTGCGCTCAAAAGCGGCCAGGTCAAACCGAGCGCCGGCGAGCATGCCATCGACGCAGCACTGCACGCCGGGGTGCTGCAACCGGCCGAAGCACAGACCCTGCGTGACGCCGAGGCAGCACGACGCAAGGTGATCGACGTGGATGATTTCAGCAAGGAAGAGTTGACCCAGGCTGAGGGTAAAGTCCGCTGAGTCGAGCGGTCATATAAATACGGGCGCGAGAGCTATATACTCTCGCGCCCGTTTTTGCTTTAGAGGACTTATCTCGTGTCCAACGTCGTTGCCGATCATCTCGTCTTGCTCGACCACCTGCGCAGCATCCTGGTTGCCGTCGGCGAAGCCGAACAGGTGCCCGAGGAAAGCCACACCCTATTCCTGGAGCGCTTCGACGAATTGCGCGCGCTGCTGCCCATCGACCCGATCGAAAGCCAGTACCTGGGGCAGGACTTGATGAGCCAGGTCATCCTGCGCTACCCGCAAATTGCCCACCTCGTACCACGCGATCTGCTGTGGTTCTTCGGCGGCGACTGCCTGCACTTCATGCCCGACGAAGAACTGGACCTTTACCAAGCCTTGGAAGAACGTCGCTTTGAGGCCGAACAGAACGACGAACCGTTCGACTGGAACCAGGAAAAACAGTTGCTGGCCATGCCCCAGGATCAGAGCAAGCACTGATCAGCCAACCACACCAGAGGGCCGACGCAACGTCGGCTCCTTCGCCATACACTCCACCAAATAATCAATGAACACCCGCAGCTTAGGCGGCAGGTAGCGCGTGGGCGAATGCAGCAGCCACGCCTCGCCATGGTAGGACGCAATAAAATCCCACCCCGGCAGCACCTGCACCAACCGCCCCTCCTCCAATGCATGACGCGCTGTAAAGTACGGCAAGCTGCCAATCCCCACATGCTGCAGCACCGCATCCAGCCGCACGCCGGTGTGGTTAGCGGCATAACGCCCACGCACGCTGACGGTCACCGCCCTACCACCCTGGCGAAACTTCCAGCGCGAGTCGCCCGGGGTTTCGCCAAGGTAGATACAGCTGTGCTCCAACAAGTCGTGGGGATGCTCCGGTGTACCGTGCTCGGCCAAATACTGCGGCGTAGCGCAAAGCAAATGTTCAATCGGCAATAGCTGGCGCCCCACCAGGCCCGGCGGCGGGCTGTCGGTGATGCGAATGCTCAGATCAACATTGTCATCGATCATGTCCACCTGCCGGTCTTCCAGTATCAATTGCACATCCACCTTGGGATATCGCCGCAGGAACTCGGGCATATGCGGATGCACCACAAACCGCCCGACCGCCTTGGGCACACTGACACGCACCAGGCCCTCAGCCTCATGGGTGAATTGACCGCTGATTTCCATCACCGAGCGCGCAGCGCTGACCATCTCCTGGCAGCGCTTGAATACCTCTTCACCCCCGTCGCTCAGGCGCAGTTTTCGCGTGGTACGTTGCAGTAACCGGGTAGCCAGGGCTTTTTCCAGGCGCGAAATACTGCGACTCACCGCTGACGGCGAGACACTCAGTTGCCGTGCCGCTTCGGAGAAGCTGCCGGTCTCTACCACCTTGACGAAAATCGCCATTTCACCCAGCAGCGGTAACGGAAGATTGATGCTCATGACGCACAGGTCCATTGATAATTGAGCGGATTATCACCTAATCCGGCAGCATTTATACTGCCCGCAGAACCCTGATGCGGATGTAGAAAATGACCGAGCGCCTGTTTTTCACCCATGACCACCTCACCGCAGAGCTTGAAGTGCTGGGTTGCACGCCCTTTGAGGACCAGTTTGCGGTCATTTTGCAGTCGACGATTTTTCATCCCCAAGGCGGCGGCCAGCCGTCCGACACCGGTTGGCTGGGTGAAGCCCGGGTACTGCGCGTCACTCAGGAGGTTGATCGCGTGGTGCACTATCTCAACCAACCTGTGCCACTGGGCGCCATCAATGCGCGGGTCGATGAACCACGCCGCGCCCTGCACACGCGCCTGCATTCCGCCGGGCATTTGATCGGCAACGCCGGCGAAACCCTGGGCTGGATGCCAATCAAGGCCCACCACTGGCCGGGCGAAGGCAAGATCACCTTTATCCGTGGCGAAACCGCGCAAGCCATCGACGCCGAAACCCTCCAGCAGCAGATCAACCAATGGATCGCCGCAGACTACCCACGCCATATGACCCTGGACGAAGGCATCCGCGAAGTAGGTTTCGGTGAGTTGCCCACGTACGCTTGCGGTGGCACCCATGTGCAAACACTGGGCGAGCTGGGTGAGGTGACGATCCTTGCCTTGTCGGAAAAAAAGGGCGCGCTGTCGGTACGTTACAGCCTTGACTGAACCGCAATCGCTCTCGCCGAGCACAATGAGCTGCGCGGCCTCTAAAACGCAGGTCACGACGTTGCGAAATAAGCATTCAAGGGGGCTATCGAGTTTTTAGATAAGCCTTCTTACGGCCTCCCCGGCACACCTTTGCAGTGTTAGTGTGTGGAAATGTTTCTGACACATTGATCAGAAATCTCCTACTTTCCCTTTGCAAAGGAATGCCTTTAGCCATGCACTTCCCTCTCAAACATTTGGCGGCTGCGACCCTGTTCGCGGCGAGCCTTTCGGTGATGAGCACTCCCGCCTTTGCCAATATCACCCCGCAGCAAAGCACGGCAATTCTGAAGAGCTTCAACGAAACTTCGGTCACCGACTTTCGTGGTTTCCTCAGCACACTAGCCAAGGGAGACCTGGGCAAAACGGCGGATGTAGGCCCTGCAATCAGCGTCTTCCTCGACAACCAGACCCTGACCGCCGACCAGCAGAACGAGATCCATCGCTTGCTGGGTATTTACACCCGAGTTAAATACGGAAAAGCCGCCCTAGAAACTCTGCGCGAACTGGTGGAAATCCCAACCTTCAACGTAGACGGTGTTCCGCAATACAAGAATCCGGAATTCACCCGGATTGCCGACAAGCTACAGGCCCTGGCCAAGACCTTTGACCTGAACTTCCGTAACGTCGACAACCGCGTGTACGAAATTTCCCTGGCAGGCAGCGGCGACGAAGTGGTGGGCATCCACGCCCACGCCGACGTGGTGCCGGTAACCCCGGAAAACTGGGTACTGAAAGACGGCACCAAGCTTGATCCGTTCAAGGTCACGCTGATCGGCGACCGCATGTATGGCCGTGGTACCGAGGATGATAAAAACGGCATCGTGGTGGCTATGTATGCCATGAAAGTGATCAAGGAAGAAAAGCTGCCGCTGGCGCGCAATTTCAAACTGCTGGTGGATACCACCGAGGAGACCTCCGGAGACGCGATCCCTTACTACTTCGAACGCAACCCGACACCGCAATACAACCTTGCGCTGGATGGCGGCTATCCGGTGGTGATTGCCGAAAAAGGTTATGGCACCGTCATGGCCACCTTCCCCCGCCGCAAAGGGGAAGGCAAAGGCGCAGAAATCATCGCAATGACCGGCGGCATGGCCACCAACCAGATTCCATCGGCGTCGGTGGCCACGTTTATCAGCGACAACCCTAAGGAATTAGCAGCCAGCCTCCAAAAGGCCGGCACGGAATACGTCAAGCGCAACGGTGGCGATTTTGAGGTGAGCGCCAAGGTCAACGGCAAGGACGTCAAGCTGACTGTCACCGGCGTGTCGGCGCACTCCTCCGAGCCGGAGTCCGGCATCAACCCGGTCGCGCGCATGCTGGAGCTGATTCACAGCGTCGACGGCAAGATCGCTCTCAAGCACAACCACATCACCGACGCTGCGCGGTATGCGTCCGACAATTGGGGCCTGGATTACTTGGGTGGCAAATTGGGCGTGGGTTTTGCGGATGATTTCATGGGCCCGCTGACCACCTCACCGACCTTTGTCGGGCTGGATGAAAAGGCTTTCAAGCTGGCAGTCAACCTCCGGGTGCCGAAGGGTAAATCCCCGGAGCAGCTCAAGGCCGAGATCGCCGAAAAGTTGAGCGCCTGGGACAAGAAAACCAAGGTCAACGTGGACTTCACCTACTCGGTGGCCGAGCCGATGTTCCGCAACCCGGAAGGTGAATGGGTGAAGGCCTTACTCGCGGTAGCCAGCGAAAACCTGGGCATGGAACACAAGTTCGGCACCTCGGCTGGAGCGACCTCCGTGCACGAGTTGCCCAACGGTGTGCAATTTGGCCTGGCGCGACCGGAAGTGAAGTACACCGGGCATACCGACAATGAGTTCAAGACGGTCGACCAGTTCTTGCTGGATCTGCAGATCGTCACCGAAATGATGGGGCGTATCGGACAGCTGCCCAAGCTCTGATAGCGGCTGAAGCGCTCCCCAACAACAAACGCCGATCATTGCTGATCGGCGTTTTTGTGTGCGGCGCAGGGGTTAACGCGTCAACCCGAAGCGCCCAGGAACGGCAGCGCCAGATACAACTTGATCACCACCGCATTGGTGATATCGATAAAGAATGCGCCCACCATCGGCACCACCAGAAACGCAATCTGTGACGGCCCGAAGCGTTGCGTCACCGCCTGCATGTTGGCAATCGCCGTCGGCGTGGCACCGAGCCCGAACCCGCAGTGCCCTGCGGCCAGCACTGCCGCATCGTAATTGCTGCCCATGACCCGGAACGTGATGAAAATCGCAAACAGCGCCATCAGCAACGCCTGCGCGGCCAGCAGGATGACAATCGGCAAGGCGAGTGCTGCCAGGTCCCACAGCTTGAGCGACATCAAGGCAATAGCCAAGAACAACGACAGACTGACATTGCCCAGCACCGATACCTCGCGCTCGAACACCTGATGCCAGCCCAGCGCCGACAAGCCGTTACGCAGCACGACGCCTACAAACAGCACACAGACGAAAGTGGGCAACTCCAGTGCTGTGCCTTGAAGGAAGCCGTTGAGGTAGGTGCCGACCTGGAGGCTGATCGCAAGCAACGCGAGGGTTTCGATGAATGAGAACGGGGTAATCAAACGCTCCCTGTTCGGTTGCTCGAAGCCGTTGGGCAGGCGTGGCTGCACCTGCTCGATACCAGGCACCTGGACCCGCTTGATCAGCAAGCGGGCAACCGGACCTCCAATCAAGCCCCCGAGTACCAAGCCGAAGGTTGCGGAGGCGATCGCCAATTCTGACGCGGAGGCCACGCCATACTTCTCGCTGAACACAGTCCCCCAGGCGGCACCCGTACCGTGTCCGCCTGACAGCGTCACCGAGCCGGCGAGCAAGCCCATCAACGGGTCGAGTCCCAAGGCCTTGGCCAATGCGATGCCCATGGCGTTTTGCACCACCAGCAGTGTGGTCACGACCAACAGAAAGATCGCCAGGATTCGACCGCCTTTCTTCAAACTGGCGAAATCCGCGTTCAGTCCAATAGTGGCGAAAAATGCCAGCATCAACGGGGTTTGCAACGAAGGGTCGAAGCGCACCTCAATATCGGCTAGCCCCCGCAACGCCAAAAGCACTAAAGCGACCACAAGGCCGCCGGCTACCGGCGCGGGAATATTGTAGGCGCGTAAAAAGCCTATGCGGGCAACCAGCCAGCGGCCAAGCAAAAGCACAAGGGACGCGGCGACCAGGGTTGAATAGAAGTCCAGCTGTAACATCCGGGCAGCTCTCTGAGGTGAACAAGGAAAATAGGCACGCCAGAGTAGAGACAGCGGGACCAATTCGCATCAACCTCACGGAAAGTACAGACTATTCCTACAAGACCCACCACATCAGCGGCGCAGCAGATGGCTTTACCAGGAAAAGCACATCTGGAACCGGCAAGAATGAAAAAAGAGACCGAAGCCCCTTTACGTAAATCGCAGGCAAAAAAAAGCCACTCGCTTGAGTGGCTTTTTTCTTGAATATGGAGCGGGAAACGAGACTCGAACTCGCGACCCCGACCTTGGCAAGGTCGTGCTCTACCAACTGAGCTATTCCCGCAAATGGCGTCCCCTAGGGGACTCGAACCCCTGTTACCGCCGTGAAAGGGCGGTGTCCTAGGCCACTAGACGAAGGGGACACGCTACTGAAACACATGGTGTGTATTTCAGTGCCCAGAGGCCTCATCCGAAGACTTGGTCCTGGTTTCACTCAGCGCCGCCCGAAAGCAACACCGCTTAAAATGGAGCGGGAAACGAGACTCGAACTCGCGACCCCGACCTTGGCAAGGTCGTGCTCTACCAACTGAGCTATTCCCGCAAATGGCGTCCCCTAGGGGACTCGAACCCCTGTTACCGCCGTGAAAGGGCGGTGTCCTAGGCCACTAGACGAAGGGGACACGCTACTGAAACACATGGTGTGTATTTCAGTGCCCAGAGGCCTCATCCGAAGATTGGGTCCTGGTTTCACTCAGTGCCGCCCGAAAGCCACACTGTTTGTAAATTGGAGCGGGAAACGAGACTCGAACTCGCGACCCCGACCTTGGCAAGGTCGTGCTCTACCAACTGAGCTATTCCCGCATATGGCGTCCCCTAGGGGACTCGAACCCCTGTTACCGCCGTGAAAGGGCGGTGTCCTAGGCCACTAGACGAAGGGGACACACGTACAACATTCACTACTCAACGCGTTTCGCTGTGTGCTTTACGCTTTAAGTGGCGCGCATTCTATGGATGGATTGGGGGATCGTCAACCCCCAAGGATAAATTTATTAAAATCAATGACTTCGCCCGCGTTTACCAGCCGTTGCGAGCATTCTGCCCGTCCGCACCTTGACGCCTATATTCTGGCACCCGACAAGACGTTATAGTTCGCCCTGGCAAATAATGGCAATGTGCATCTACGCAGGGAGCGCTTGTGTATATAGAAGAAACTACCCGGGCAGCTGGTCGATCAGCCCTATCCGATAGCCGGCCCAGTCACTACACTCCATTGCAAACCCTATAAAGAGGTCACACCGGTGACACCACTCATGATCACCCTGCTGGTAATAGCCGGGATCGTAATACTGATCGCCATTGGCTATATGAACCACGTGGTGGAAAACAACAAGCTGGAAAAGCAGCGCGTCCAGATCGAGCTTAACGATCGCCTGCGCCGTTGCGGTGAGATCACCGAAACATTCCCAGGCCAACTGATGACCCCGGCGCTCAAACTGTTGTTGACCCGCCTGGAGCTCAACGTGAACCAGCGCCTGCTGAACCTCAACAAGACCAGTGCTCCTATTAAAGCGCGCATCACTGAGCTGAACACACTGGTGGCCCAGGGCGAATCCATCCCGGTCAACAACCCCCCGGCACCGATCCAGACCGAAGCTAAGGCCAAGGACGTGCGCTTCCTGCTGGAAGCCCTGCACGGCCAGGTCACGCGCGCAGCCCAGGACGGTTTCCTACCCTCCAACGAAGCCAAGCATTGGATCAAAGAAATCCGCCATATCCTGGTGCTGCTGCACATCGAGTTCTTCAACAACCTCGGCCAGCACGCGCTGCAGCAGGGCCAACCGGGCCAGGCACGCCTGGCCTTCGAGCGTGGTGTGCAGTATCTGCGCAAACAGCCGGAGCCGGTACTCTACAGCGCCCAGCTGCAATTGCTGGAAGGCCAACTGGCCCGCGCCAACTCCACCGTGCTGGCTAACAGCAAACAGGCCGCAGAAGAGGTCAACGAACTGACCCAAGGCATGAAAGAAGTCGACGCCGACGCCGAGTGGAAGAAGAAAGTCATCTACGATTGATCCTCGCAAAATAATAGGTGCCATCATCCTGGCACCTATCCTCCGCCCCCCGACTAGCGTAAAAAAGTGCGCCTCACTCCGTGAAGTCAGAGGCCTGCTATGCCTATCGCCGTCATTGATGGACAACCCCTGCACTACCTCGACCAAGGCACCGGCCCGGCCGTGCTGCTGGGCTCCAGCTACCTGTGGAACCGCGATATGTGGGCACCGCAGATCGACGCCCTGTCGCAACAGTACCGTGTGATCGTGCCCGAGCTATGGGGCCACGGTGAATCGGGCCAACTGCCCACGCAAACGCGCTCCCTCGACGACCTCGCACGCCAGACCTTGGCCCTGCTGGATCACTTGGCTATCACGCAGATCAACCTGGTGGGCCTCTCGGTCGGCGGTATGTGGGGCGCGCGCCTGGCGTTGCAGGCCCCCGAACGCATCAACAGCCTAATACTGATGGACACCTACCTCGGCGCCGAGCCCGAGGCCACGCGCCAGTATTACTTCTCGCTGTTCAAGATGATTGAAGACGCCGGCGCCATTCCCGAGCCGTTGCTGGATGTGATCGCACCGATCTTCTTCCGCCCGGACATCGACCGCGAATCAGCGCTGTACCAGGACTTTCGCACGTCACTGCGGGCCTTTTCCCGAGAACGCCTGCTGCAGAGCGTCGTGCCCTTGGGCCAGTTGATCTTCAGCCGCGACGACGTGCTGGAGCAACTACCGCGCCTGGACGCCGATACCACTTTGGTGATGTGCGGCGAGCAGGACAAACCTCGTCCACCCGTCGAATCCAAGGAAATGGCCGAACTGATTGGCTGCGCACTGACGTTGATTCCAGACGCAGGGCATATCTCCAGCCGGGAGAACCCGGACTTCGTCAACGAAGCGCTGCTGACCTTTCTCGCAAACCACGCTTGATCGCCCTCCCCTTTGATCGCAGCCTCGGTGCTACGATCAAAGGCGGAAATGCCCCACCATCCCCTTGAGCTCCGCCCCCAACTGCGCCAGCTGGATACTCGACGCCGCATTGCCCTGCATGCTCAACGCCGATTGATCGGCACTCGCACGAATACTGGTGACGCTACGGTTGATCTCTTCAGCCACCGAGCTTTGTTCCTCAGCGGCAGCGGCGATCTGCTGGTTCATCTGCTGGATCAACGACACCGCCACTGCGATGCTGCCCAGGGCGCTCTCGGTTTCCAGGGCATCGCTGACCGCCAGCTTGACCAGCTCACCGCTTTGCTGGATCTGCTGCACCGATGATTGCGCCGCGCTGCGCAAGGTGCTGACCAACCGCTCGATTTCTTCGGTCGATTGCTGGGTACGCTTGGCCAGCGCCCGCACTTCATCGGCCACTACCGCAAAGCCACGGCCCTGCTCACCCGCACGGGCAGCCTCGATGGCCGCGTTCAGGGCCAGCAAGTTGGTCTGCTCCGCCACGCTTTTGATCACGCCCAACACAGTGCCAATGTTCTGGATTTCGGCACTGAGGCTCTCGATGCTCGCACTGGCATTGTTACTGGAAGTGGCCAGCAACTCGATGCGCTGCAAACTCTGGCGCACCACTTGCTGACCGCTGTCGACCTTGTCATCCGCGGTCTGCGCGGCTTGCGCGGCCTCTTCAGCGTTGCGCGCCACATCGTGCACCGTGGCGGTCATCTGGTTCATAGCAGTGGCCACCTGCTCGGTTTCCTCCTTCTGGCTGCTGACCTCGACATTGGTTTGCTCGGTCACGCTGGAGAGCGACTGCGCCGAGCTGGCCAATTGCTCGATACCGGCCTGCAGGCCGCTGACCATCTGGCTCAGGCCGTTGCCCATCTGTTGCATCGCCTGCATCAACTGGCCGATTTCATCACGACGACTGACCTCCATACGCCCACTCAAATCCCCGGCAGCAATCTGCTGCGCCACCGCGATCACACTGCGCAGCGGCGCGACGATCAAACGGGTAATCACCCACGCTGCAATCAGCCCCACCAGCAAAGCCAGGGCCGACGAGACGATGATCAACATCGCGTTTTTTTTCAGTTGTGCCTGCATCGACAGGTCTTCGGCGTCATAGGCCTGGTTGACCCGGCTGACCACTAGGGCCGCCCGGTCATGCAGTTGTTTGTAGACCACTTTTTCCTGGGCCAACAGGCCGGTGTATTCACCCAGCTTCTCGCTGAACGCGGCAATGTGCCCTGAGACTTCATTGAGCACCGTCTGATAACCGGAGTCCTTGACCGACGTTTTCAGTTGCTCGACTTGAGCAAGAGCCTGGTCAGCCTGCTCGATCTTGCCTTGCTCGGCATCCTCAGCATCCACTTTGCGGCTCTGGTCCAAGCGTACGTGGGCTTCGTTCATGGCCTGCAACATCAAGCGCGACACCTGACTGACCTGACCAGCCTGCTCGATAAACTCGGCGCCCTCCTTGCCCTGGCTTTCCTTGAGGCCATAAGCCCCGTCGTCCGCCAGACCGGCCTGCAACACATCCAGGTTGTTCGCCACGCTGGACACCGACCAAGTGGCCATTTCCAGCGCCAGATCCTTGGTCTGGGTCAGCTCGACAAACTCATCGAACGCCTGGCGGTAGGCGACCAGGGCCTGCTCGACGTCAGTCATCACCGGCACATTCGCCGCAGACTGTGCCTTGAGGGCGGCGGCCTGGGCCGCCAAGGCGTCAACGCTTTCATGCAGGGCGTCGACAGCCTTGGGGTCGGCGTGCAGCGCGTAGTCCTGCTCGATCAGGCGTACCTTGAGCAAGCCGCTGTTGAGAGAAGACATGGCCATGAGCCCCTCGAAACGCTGGCCAACGGTCTGCAGGGACCACACGCCGATAGCTGCTACCAACGCCGTCAGCAGCAGCACCAGCATGAAGCCCAAACCCAGTTTTTTCGCCATACCGAGGTTGGCGAAACGTCGTTGCACGCCTGAAATCATTGCACTTGAATCCTCTTGCAATGGCAGATGCCATCAAGCCCGATTGACATCCAGCGAGATTCGCAACCACAAGGCACTGAGCACAAGACGTTGGCGCCACAATAATGGCAAAAAGCTACACGCTCGTCGTTTTCAGAATGGTCGAGGTCGATCTGGTAGGCCCCATGGCACGGAACAATGCCAAAGCCCGTGGATCAGTTGCATAGGCCACATTGATGCGCAGCCACTCACAGGGCTCCGCCGTTGGGCTGAACAACGCCCCGGGAGACAACAACACTCCCAGACGTCGGGCACACCTCTGCAGCAGCGAAGGTTGCGCCTCCCCCGGCCGCGCCCACAGGAACATGCCTCCGGCAGGCACCGCGAACACCTCCCACTCCTCGTCTTCCAGCACTTGCAGGGTGGCTCTCATTTCAGTGCCCAGTCGCTTGCGCAGGCGCTGTACCCATTTACGATAGGTGCCATTGGCCAATAGCGTAGCAACCACTGCCTCGGCAAACCGCGAGGTGCCGAATCCGGTCAAGGTCTTGAGGCTGGCCAGTTGCGTGATGATCGCCGAACTGGCAGTGAGATACCCCACGCGCAACGCACTGCTCAAGGTCTTGGAGAAACTCGCGACATAGATCACCCGGTCATCGTGGGGCAATGCCGCGAGCCGTATGCAACTGGCATGTTGCAGGTCGCCGTAGACGTCTTCTTCAATGATCAGGAAGTTTTCGCGGTGCGCCAGTTCCAGCAAACGCTCGGCCACCTCGCGACACAGACTCGTCCCGGTGGGGTTGTGATAAAGGCTGTGGATGAACAGGCATTTTGGCCGATGGTCTTGTAGTAACGCTTCCAGGGCCAGGAGGTCGGGGCCGCCTCGGGTACGCGGCACCTCCAGCAGTTGCACCCCCTGGAACGCCAATTGTTGATAGAGGTTGCCGTACCCCGGGGTTTCGACCACCACGCAATCGCCGGCCTTGAGCAGCGTGCGTATCAGCAGGTCCTGGGCATGGCCAGCGCCCGCGGTAGTGAGGATGCAGTCCACGCTGGAGGGGATATGAATCTGAGTCAGGCGCTTGGCCAGTTGTTCGCGCAACGCGGGTAAACCTAAGGGCGTGCTGTAGTTGAACAGTGCTGCAGTGTCGGTGCGGGTAACTTCACGGATTGCGTAACTGATGTCATCGCTTTCGCGCCAGGCGTCTGGCAACCAGCCGCAGCCCAGTTTCAACTCGCCCAGCGGATTATCGGCAAAGGCCCCCCATTCGCGCTCCGCCCCTTCATACCAATTGCCTTCGTGGGAGACGGCTGGCTGGGCCACTACAAATCCCGAGCCTTGCCGGGGGGCCAGCACTCCCTGGGCGACCATCCGTTCGAATGCTTCGATCACGCTGGATTGGCTGAGCAGATTATCCCGAGCCAGTTGGCGGATGGAGGGCAAGCGTGTGCCGGGGCTTACCTCGTCCTTGCGAATCCATTGCGCCACTGCACTGACAATTTGCTGCACCACCGGTACAAGGGCTTGTCGATCAATCCTTAAATCCATGAGCCACTCACTTCAACTGTCTGTTATCAACCCGAAGAGTTAAGCACAGAAGCCGTTGACTGCCGGTCACACAAATTTATTAAAGTATTGATTTAATTGAATTATTTACCTACTGACACATATTCGGTCGCGGCGTTTTGCCAGCTCTGGAAAAGCCCCACATCCCCCCAAGACGTTTTCGAATAGAGGGCGACGCGAGGTCCTAGATCGCCGTCGCGCCACCGTCCACCGCCAAGGCGTGCCCGGTGGTGAATGCGGCGCCATCGCTGCATAGGTAAAGCACGGCGCTGGCGATTTCTTCTACTTTGCCGATACGCCCAACCGGGTGCATGGCGGCGGCGAATTCAGCCTTGCGTGGGTCGGCCTCATAGGCACGGCGGAACATATCGGTGTCGATCACCGCCGGGCAAACGGCGTTAACGCGAACTTTCTTCTTGGCGTACTCAATGGCCGCCGATTTGGTCAGGCCGATCACTGCATGCTTGGAGGCCGCGTAGATGCTCATCTTCGGCGCCGCCCCCAGGCCCGCGACCGACGCGGTGTTGACAATGGCCCCGCCGCCTTGGGCCAGCAACAGTGGCAATTGGTACTTCATGCACAGCCACACGCCTTTGACATTGACGCCCATGATGGCGTCGAACTCATCCAGGCTGCCGTCCGCCAGCTTGCCCTTCTCAATCTCGATGCCGGCGTTATTAAAGGCGTAGTCCAAGCGGCCATAAGCGCCGATGGTCTGCGCCATCAATTGCTGCACATCCGCCTCCTGTGTGACGTTGCAGCGTACAAACAACGCCTCGCCACCGGACTGATGGATCAGCGCGACAGTGCCCTCGCCGCCCTCCACATCCAGGTCGGCAACCACGACCTTCAAACCTTCGGCGGCGAACGCCAGCGCGGTGGCGCGGCCAATACCGGCGGCGGCGCCGGTCACCAAGGCAACTTGGCCGGAAAACGTCATGCTCATGGGAGATGTCCTATGGGTGAAATAGCCGTGGGCCGAGTCTAGCCAACACTGACACTGGCGCGTCAGCACTATCAAACGCCCGGTTAGGGCTGCATGAGTACCAGTGATAAGGACACCCTGCGCACTATCAACGCAGCCTATCGACCAGCATTCGCGCCTTCAGCCGGCCTTGCCCCCGACCCGCTCAAGGTCTATCACTCATGCTCCACTTCTTAAGAGTCTCTGCCATGACTGCCCAGACCAACCGCCAATTCCTGCTCGCCAAACGCCCGGTCGGCGCGGCGACGCGGGAAACCTTCACGTACCAGGAAGTACCGGTGGGCACACCCCAGGACGGGCAAGTGCTGGTACGCAATGAATACTTGTCCCTCGACCCGGCCATGCGTGGCTGGATGAATGAAGGCAAGTCCTACATTCCGCCCGTCGGTATCGGCGAGGTGATGCGCGCGCTCGGCGTGGGCAAGGTGATTGCCTCGAACAACCCGAAATTCGCGGTCGGCGACTACGTGAATGGTGCCTTGGGCGTGCAGGATTATTTCCTCGGCGAGCCGCGCGGCTTCTACACCGTCGACCCAAAGCTCGCCCCTCTGCCCCGCTACCTTTCTGCACTGGGCATGACCGGCATGACTGCCTACTTCGCGCTCCTGGACACCGGCGCACCCAAGGAAGGTGAAACCGTGGTCATTTCCGGTGCAGCCGGCGCCGTGGGCAGTATTGCCGGGCAGATCGCCAAGCTGAAAGGTTGCCGCGTGGTCGGCATCGCCGGTGGTGCTGACAAGTGCAAGTTTCTGGTAGACGAATTGGGCTTTGATGCAGCCATCGACTACAAGAACGAAGACGTACCCGCCGCCCTCAAGCGCGAATGCCCGAAGGGCGTGGATGTGTATTTCGATAACGTCGGCGGCGAGATTCTTGACGCAGTACTTAGCCGCCTGGCGCTGAAGGCGCGGGTGGTGATTTGCGGCGCCATCAGCCAGTACAACAATAAGGAAGCCGTGAAAGGCCCGGCCAACTACCTGTCACTGCTGGTCAATCGCGCGCGGATGGAAGGCTTTGTGGTGATGGATCACGCGGCGAATTTTGCCGCCGCCGGGCAGGAAATGGCCGGCTGGATGGCGCAGGGCAAGCTCAAGAGCAAAGAGGATATTGTCGAGGGCCTGGAGACGTTCCCGGAGACGTTGATGAAGTTATTCAACGGCGAGAACTTTGGGAAATTGGTGCTTAAGGTCAGCTGACACACTGCATAGCAAATGTGAGAAGGGGCTCGCTGCAGCAAGCCCCTTCCCCGTTCGGATCAGGCGATCTCGGCAACGACCGCCGCCAACGCCTTGGCCGGATCCGCCGCTTGGCTGATCGGGCGACCGATCACCAGGTAGTCAGAACCTGCATCGAGTGCCTGACGCGGGGTCAGGATACGGCGCTGGTCATCCTGGGCGCTGCCCGCCGGGCGGATCCCCGGGGTCACCAATTGCAACGACGGATGGGCGGTCTTCAAGGCCTGGGCCTCCAGCGCCGAGCACACCAAGCCATCAAGGCCGGCTTTCTGGGCCAGGGCTGCCAGGCGCAGTACCTGCTCCTGAGGCTCGATGTCCAGGCCGATACCGGCCAGGTCTTCGCGCTCCATGCTGGTCAGCACGGTCACACCGATCAGCAGGGGTTTAGGGCCGCTGCGCTGTTCCAGCACTTCGCGGCAGGCGGTCATCATGCGCAGGCCGCCGGAGCAGTGCACGTTGACCATCCACACGCCCATTTCGGCGGCGGCCTTGACCGCCATGGCGGTGGTATTCGGGATATCGTGGAATTTCAGATCGAGGAACACTTCGAAGCCTTTGTCACGCAGGGTGCCGACGATTTCTGCGGCACAGCTGGTGAACAGTTCCTTGCCAACCTTGACCCTGCAAAGCTTGGGGTCCAACTGGTCAGCCAGCTTCAGTGCGGCGTCACGGGTGGGGTAATCCAGGGCGACGATGATAGGAGTCTGGCAGACGGACATTGGAATGGGCTCTCAGGCAAGTCGAAATCGGCGCGGATTGTAGCGCAAGCAGCGGCGTTGCGGGATCCGATGATCGGTAAATACTGACCAACCGGCATTTGACGGGCCTTTCGGGCAAATATTTCAAAGCTGATACATTCACGACATGCCCCCAACACGCCCCACCGCTAGCCTCGCCCGCACGACCCAACGACCAGCACTTCCAGCCATGGGGCTGGGCGCCTATGCTGACCGCAACAACCAGGCAGATGATCGCACTATGCAGACCCCTTTTGTCCCAGTGAACGACGAACAAAAAGGCGCGGTGACCGCCGATGACAAGCGCTGGAATACCCGCGCGCTGATCGTCGACGACGATGTGCCGATTCGCGAACTGCTGATCGACTACCTGGCACGCTTCAATATCCTCGCCACCGGCGTCACCGACGGCGCCGCGATGCGCCTGGCCATGCAAGCCGACACCTTTGACGTGGTGGTGCTCGACCTGATGCTGCCAGGCGAGGACGGCCTTTCGCTGTGCCGCTGGCTGCGCTCGGAGTCGGATATACCGATCCTGATGCTTACCGCCCGCTGCGAACCCACCGACCGCATCATCGGTCTGGAACTGGGCGCCGACGACTACATGTCCAAGCCTTTCGAACCCCGCGAACTGGTGGCACGTATCCAGACTATCCTGCGCCGAGTGCGTGATGACCGCACCGAACAGCGCGCCAATATCCGTTTCGACAACTGGCGCCTCAATAGCGTGTTGCGCCAACTGGTGGCGGACGATGGCCTCGTGGTGCCGCTGTCCAACGCCGAGTTTCGTCTGTTGTGGGTGTTTATCGAGCGCCCGCGGCGGGTGTTGAGCCGTGAGCAATTGCTGGATGCCGCTCGTGGGCGGTCCATCGAAGCGTTTGATCGCAGCATCGACTTGCTGGTGTCGCGCCTGCGTCAGAAACTGGGAGATGACCCCAAGGCACCACAGTTGATCAAAACTGTGCGGGGCGAAGGCTACCTGTTTGACGCGCGGGATATCGGTTGATGCGTGCCGCCTTCAATACGCTGTTTGGTAGGCTGTTCGGCGTGTTGCTGGTGGCGATTGTGCTGGCCCATGTGCTGGCGATCTGTTGGTTTCGTTATTACGGTCCTCCCCCGCCACCGCCTCAGGAAGCCTTTGTCGAACAGCCTGACGACACTATGACGCAACGGCATAAGGAACATCGCCGCCCGTGGTTTGGCGGCCCGCTGGTCCCGCTGACGTTCCAGTTCATCTGCCTGATCATTGCCGCCTGGTACGGCGCCAAGCTGCTGAGCCGGCCGATCCAGCGTCTGAGCGAAGCGGCCGAGCGCCTGAGCCTGGACCTCGACAGCCCGCCGCTGGATGAGTCCGGCCCGCAGGAAGCGCGCAAAGCAGCATCGACCTTCAACCTGATGCAACGGCGTATCCGCGAACAGGTCAGCCAACGCGCACGTATGCTCGGCGCCGTCTCACATGACCTTCGCACTCCGCTGTCACGCCTCAAGCTACGCCTGGAACAGATCGACGACACGAAGTTGCAGGGCCAGATGCGCCAGGATCTGGACGACATGATCAACATGCTCGACGCCACCCTGAGCTACCTGCATGAACAACGCACCAGCGAAACACGGCATTGGCTGGATGTGCAGGCGTTGGTGGAATCACTGAGTGAAAACGCCCAGGACCAGGGCTCCGATGTGCAATTCGCCGGCACTTGCGTTCCGTTGCAGGTGCAACCGATGGCCCTGCGCTCCTGCTTGAACAACCTGATCGACAATGCCTTGCGCTATGCCGGCACGGTGCGTGTTGAACTTGAAGACAGCCGCGAAGCCCTGATCATCCGCGTTATCGACCACGGCCCTGGGATTGCCGCCGATATGCGCGAGGCGGTGTTTGAGCCCTTCTTCCGCCTGGAAGGTTCACGCAACCGCAATTCCGGTGGCGTAGGCCTGGGGATGACGATTTCCAAGGACGCCGCTGAGCGCCTGGGCGGCCGCCTGAGCCTGGAGGAGACCCCAGGCGGCGGTTTAACTGCAGTGATGTGGTTGCCCAGGGCTTAAAGAGGCTTGTCTTCGCGTCGCCCTTGAGCTTGTGTCGCGCTCCAATCCATCAACAGGCTGTAAGCCACGGCCAACAAGGTCGGGCCAATAAACAGGCCGATAAAACCAAACGCGATCAAGCCGCCGAACACCCCAAGCAAAACGATCACCAACGGCAGATTGCCGCCACGGCTGATCAGGTACGGCTTGAGCACGTTGTCCACGCCGCTGATGATGAACGTACCCCATACGCCCAGGAACACCGCATAGGTGTAATCGCCCTTCCAGGCCAGCCACGCCGTGGCCGGGATCCACACCAGCGGCGGGCCCATGGGGATCAGGCTGAGCAGGAAGGTCACGATCCCCAGCACCAGGGCGCCCGGCACGCCGGCAATCCAGAAACCGATCAGCGCCAGCAATGCCTGGGCAGCAGCGGTGCCGATCACGCCGTTGACGACACGTTGAACAGTACCTGCAACCAGTTCGATGTAATAACCGGCGCGATCACCGATCAAGCGCTCCAACAGGCGATGCACGAACATCGCCAACCGTGGCCCATCGCGATAGAAAAAGAACACGAACACCAGGCTCAGTGTCAGCTCAAGGATACCGCCGCCGATCTGCGCACTGCGCGCCAGCAGCCAGTTCCCCACTTGGCCCAGGTAAGGCTTGATGCTGACCATCAGCGCCGCACCCTGCTCGTCAATGCTGTTCCACATCCCGACCAATCGCTCACCCACAAAGGGAATTGAGCCCAGCCAGTTCGGTGCCTCGGGCAGCCCGTCTACCTGGATATCCTTGATCAACGCCACCGCATCGCGCACATGGTCCGCCAGGTTGAATCCCAGCCACACCAGCGGCACCGCCACCAACAGCATCCAGCCCAGCGTCAGGATGCCGGCAGCCAGGGATTCACGGCCACCCAACCAGCGCGTCAGCAGCACCATCAGTGGCCAACTGGCGAACGCCAGAACGGCGCCCCAGAACAGCGCCGACCAGAACGGCGCCATCACCCAGAAACTGGCACCAAAGAGCACCAGCAGCAGGATTTGCACCAGCAGGCGATCGTTATTGAGCATGGGGTATCTCGGAAAAAAGGCCGTAGGAAGAAAGCTTAGGCGAACGGCTCGGGTCCGTTCGCCTTATATGGGTCAGCGTATCAGATGCAGGTGCAAACCTTTGGTTTCACCGGTTCCGGTTTCAAGGCGCGCAGCGCGCACGCCTTTTTCGACCAAAGCCTGGCGCCAGGCTTCGGCGTGGGTGCCGGTCAAGCTGACGCGCAGGGTGGTATCGAGGTTCAAGCCACGGGAGATCAGGGTCAACCAGGTGTCGTCAGGCTCGGCGCCCAGCGCTGGGAAATCCAGTTCGCCGGTGCTTTTCAATTCGCGCAAGAGGGTCGCGGAGGTGGGCAGCAGGTCGCCCAGCGGTGCGCTGGCGTCCAGTTGTTCCACATGCAGATAGGCACGGCGGTTGCCTCGGGTGATGCCGTACAACGCCACCAAGGAATTGTCCTGCGGTGCGGCCAGACGCAACAGCAGGTATTCCTGCTGGCCATCGGCGCCGACCAGCTTGGCGTTGCCGAACACCTCATTGGCCCACAGGCTGCTCTCGCCGCAATCGCGGGCCTTACACCAGAACAACAGCTGTGCACCCTTTGCCTGCAATGCTTCGCGGGTCGCGGTGAACGCGGCGCTGGAGCTGTGTTCAGCGGGCAGTTCATAGGTGATGGCGGTGGTTTGGCCCCGGGCGGTGGCCTGGCCTTCATAGCGCAGTTGGCCACTGATCTTGCGGATCGCACCCATGGGGTAGATGCGTTCTTTTTCTTCGGCGGGACGGTAATCGACAATTTGTGTGTCGACCTGTCGGGCCACGGTGGGCAGGTCCTGGCTGCCCGGCAGGTCGGCGGCGAATACCATTGGGCTGAGCAGGCTCAGCCCCAGGATACGGATACATCCGTTACGCACGCTCATAAGCTCAAAAAGCCCTGGCCATTGGAGGTCGTAGCGGTGTTGAAAACATTCATGGTTGACTCCCTTTCAATCCGCCCAGCCTCGGCAGTTGACCGCCCCAAGTCAAGGCGCGGAGAAGAACCGATTGAAACAGTCTGCAACAAGGACTGCGCCGGGCTCATCATTCAGGTGCAAATGATGGCCGCCTGGCAGCGTGGTTACCGCAAAGGGCAGCTGGGAAAGCAAGTCAGGATGTTTCGCCAACATACCGTCGGCGGCAACCACCAACTGCGTAGGGCAACCCACTCGCCGCACGAAGGCCATTGCCTGCTCATCGGTCAGACGCATCGGCGAAGCCAGGGTGAGACGACTGTCCGTACGCCAGGTGTAACCACCCGGAACCGGCATCAAACCGCGCTGGGCCAGTAGCTCTGCGGCTTCACGGCTGACGGCGACCAAGCCTTTCATGCGCGCTTCGACCGCTAGATCCAGGGTGCTGTAGACCGGTTTGCGCTTGCCCTGCAGGTTCAATTGCGCCTGCAATGCCATGCCCAAACGTTCCGCAGCGTTCTCACCACTGGCGGTGGGTGGGATCACGCCGTCGATCAAACCCAAGTGCGTTACCCGCTCCGGCAACGCGCCGGCCAGTACCAGGGAAACGATGGCTCCCAGGGAGTGGCCAAGTAATGCAAAACGTTTCCAACCCAGTTGCTCGGCGACTTGCAGTACATCGTGGACGTAATCCCACAAGGCATATCCGGCACCCGTAGGACGATGCGCGGAATGCCCATGGCCCGCCATGTCCAGGGCCACGATACGCAACCCTGAAAGCTTGGGCGCCAGACGCGCAAAGCTGTTGGCATTGTCCAGCCAGCCATGTAGGGCAATCACTGGCAAGCCATCCTCGGGGCCAAATAGATGGGCCGCCAATTCGATATGAGGCAGGCTCAGGCGCACTTCTTCGACCGGCGTGCTCATGCGCAACTGCGCTCACGGGCTTCCCAGCGAGTGAACAGGGTTTTGATCAAGGTCGCGGTGTCCTGAGGGCGTTCGAGTGGGAACATATGGCCACCGGGCATGGTGAGCATTTCACCCATGGGCAGACGGTCGACCCCGCTGGCGTGGTGACGCATCACTACCCGGCTCTGGCGGCCGCGCACCACTGCCAGCGGCACCTTCAGCTGGCGCACCTGGCCGGGGCTGGTGTGGGGTACGCCACGGTAGATGCTGATTTCGGTGGCTGGGTCGAAGCGCAGGCGCAGGCGATCACCCGCTTGGTAAAGCCCATGTTGCAAGTACGCGTCGAAACATTCCGGGTCGAAGCCACGGAACAGGGTCTTGCCAGCGAAGTAACTACGCGCGGCGTCGATGTCGCTGAACTCTTCACGACGGCCCAGCGTGCGGCCGGCCGGGGTCAGGCGATCGATAAAGCCGAAACGCTTGGCGGCGCGGATCACCCAGCGGTCCGCGCGGGTCAGCACTGGCGAATCGAGCATCACCACGCCGCGATAGAACTGTGGGCAACGCATGGCGGCGTGCAAATGCAACACACCGCCCAGAGAGTGGCCCACACCCCATACCGGCTCCGGCTGCTGCTCCAGATGGTGGATCAACTCGTCCACCAGATTCTGCCAGTTATCGTCCACCGGGAACCTGGGGTCGTGACCGTGCTGCGGCAGGTGAGCCACTGCGTACTCCGGCGCCAAGGCGGCAAACAGCTTGCCGTAGGTGGCCGAAGGGAAGCCATTGGCGTGAGCAAAAAACACGTGCTGCGACATACCGGACCCATCTACAAAAACAGAAAATTGATTGTCACCATGCCAGGGCAGCACAGCAATGACTGTAACTGCCAGGAATGATGACACTCACGCCACGCCTATCGTGCCGGCGGGTTCTCGCCCAGCGGAACCACGGCCATGGTCAGACGTGAAACGCAGCTGGCCTTGCCATCTTCCGTGGTCAGGCGGATATCCCACACCTGGGTGGTGCGCCCGATATGGATCGCCCTGGCCACCGCAGTCACTCGCCCACTGCGCACGCCACGCAGGTGATTGGCGTTGACCTCCAGGCCCACGCAATAGAACTTGCTGGCGTCGACGCACAGGTAAGCCGCCATAGAGCCAACGCTTTCGGCCAGCACCACCGAAGCGCCGCCGTGCAGCAGGCCGTAAGGTTGATGGGTGCGGTGATCAACCACCATGCTGGCGGTCAGGGATTCGTCGTCGAAGCTTTCAAAGCGAATATCCAGCAGTTCACCGATGGTGTTTTTCTGGATGGCGTTGAGTTGTTCGATATTCGGTTGGGTACGCCACAGGCTCATGCGGTTGTCCTTGTTGGTTTTATGATGACCCTAATCCTGCCACACAACCGCCTCGGAACGCTCGCTCCAGTCCTGAAACTGTGGACCGTAAGTCGATTCGATCACGTTGCGCTTGATCTTCAAGGTCGGGGTCAGAAAGCCGTTCTCCACCGCCCAGTTGTCCTTGACCACCACCAAACGGCGCAAACGCTCATGTTTATCCAGCGTCTGGTTGACCTGCTCCAGCCAGCGTTCGAGGCTGGCGCCAAGCGCTTGCCGGTCCTGGTCCTGCGCTGACAGCACACACAAACCGATTGGCGCGCCAAGGCCATCGCCCACCACGCAGACTTGTTCGATGCGCGCGTGCTCCGCCAGACGGTTCTCAATCGGCGCCGGAGCCACGTATTTGCCCTTGCTGGTCTTGAAGATTTCCTTGAGGCGTCCGGTCAGGCGCAGGTGACCGTCAGCGTCCTGCTCACCTTTATCGCCCGTGCGCAGGAAGCCGTCTTCGGTAAGGGTTTCAGCCGTTTTTCCAGGATCCTTGAAATAGCCGAGCATGGTCGCGCCGCTGCGCACCTGCACCTCACCCGACGCATCGATGCGCACTTCCACACCGGGGCACGGCAGGCCGATCCAGCCGATTGTCTGCTGGCCGGGACGACACACATGGGAATAGCCGCAGCTCTCGGTCATGCCATACACCTCCAGCACATCCAGGCCCAGGCGTTGATACCATCGCAGCAAGGCCTCGGGAACCGGCGCGGCACCGGACAACGCAATCCGCAGTGCATCCAATCCGAGGCCGGCGAGCACCTTGTGGCCTACGCGCTTGCCGATAAACGGCAGCCGCAGCAGGGTGCCCAGGCGTTTTTCCGGGATTTTGCTGTAAACACCCAGCTGGAATTTGGTCCAGATACGCGGCACACCAAACAGCGCTGTAGGCCTCGCCCTGCGCAAATCCGTCAGAAAGGTATCCAGGCTCTCGGCGAAAAATACCGTTTGCCCGGTGTAGATTGAGGCCATCTCTACAAACATCCGCTCAGCCACATGGCACAGCGGCAGGTACGACAGCAGCCTGTCCCCCTCCCCCAGGCCAAACAACTCAGTACCGTGTGTGGCGGCAAACCCCAGGGTGCCGAAGCTGTGCATCACGCCCTTGGGCAAGCCCGTGGTGCCAGACGTGTAGATGACAGTAGCCAGTTCAGAGGCAACGGGTGCGGGGCTGTCCTGGATCGGTGAGCAGGTTTGCAGGTCGGCCCACGTGAAGTCGAACTCGCCGGATGGGCACAGCGGCAGGCTGATGGTCGCAACACCGTCCGGAACGCCGGGGGCCATGGTAGGCCAATCATCGAGCTTGCCGACAAACACCAGCGCCGCCTCGGAATGAGTGAGTACGTGACCAACGGAATCGGCGGTGAGATTGGGGTAAAGAGGGACCGAAACATGCCCCGCCATCCAGATTGCCAGATCGGCGATGATCCAGTGGGCGCAGTTTTTCGAGATCAGGGCAATGTGCGAGCCCTGAGGAAGCTCCCTGGCACGCAGCCAGTGCGCAGCGCGACGAGCCTGTTGGCCAACGTCGCCCCAGGTGAGGGTCTGCACCTCGCCCCCGCCAACGGGTTGAACCAGATAAGCCTGGCGCGGGTGTCGCGCTTCACGTTCGAAGAAGAGTTGCAACGGCAAACGAACAGCGACGGGCATGGGACGCGCTCCTTTGTGGTCCGACCATAGCCAACCAAGCACTTGCTTGGTTGACTGTATAGCACACACAAAGCAGCGGTATTGCCTACGGGTTCTTCACACTTACCAGGCTCATCAGCCCGGCCAGCGGGAAGTCACCCTCCAATTCCGCCAGGCTGGCGGTGTACATCGGCTCTGGCTGGCGCTGATGGCCGTGCTGCAAAAAGCTGATCAAGCTGCCGACCAATGGCTGATGACTGACCAGCAGCACATTGTCATCCGTGTCGAGCTTTTCCAGCACCTGCAGTGGGTTGCCCTCCGGTGTCAGCCAAGGCACGGTGCGGACTTCTGGCTCGAACCCCAACACGTCGCGTACCAATTGCGCGGTTTGCTGCGCCCGCACATAGGGGCTGGCGATAATGGCGCTGAGCGGTTGGCCAATCAGATGCGCGGCACTGCGCAACACTTCGCCACGGCCATGCTCAGTAAGGTTACGTTCGGCGTCTGTGCGGGCATGCCCTTCTGCCTCGCCGTGGCGCAAAATCCATAGTTTCACAGTTTCGGCTCTTCATCGCGCACAGGGTGCGGCGCCGGCGGTACGCTGTGGGCGGCTTCGCCCTCGGGCGCGCGCGGGGTTGGCCAGTCGGCGAACGGCCAAGGCTTCTGCTCGCTATGAAAGCTGCCGAAACGGCCGATCTGCGCCAGGAACTGGCTGAGGCTGTCGCCAAAATTCATCAGGCCCAGGTTCGGCGCGCCGTAGATCAGTCGATAGATCAGTTGCACCACGACCAGCGCGCCGAGAATGAATTGCGCCACTTGCCACACCAGGGCAAACACCAGCATCCACAGGATGCGCAGGACAATGGATTCGTACTTGGGGGCTGCTTTCGGATCGTTCATGACGCGTTCCTCAGTTGAAACCACTGGTGGAAATAAAGTCGACATCGGTTTTCGGCTCGGCGCGCATCAGCAACTCGATAACCTGGTTCAAAGTGCGCCCTTCAAACAGGATCGCGTGCAACCCCGCGACCAGCGGCATGTACACGCCCACTTCCTGGGCCTTGGCTTTCAGCACCTTGAGGGTGTTGACGCCTTCGGCCACTTCACCCAGACGCGTCACCGCGTCTTCGAGGCTCAGCCCCTGGCCTAGGGCGAAACCCACCTGGTAGTTGCGACTTTTCGGCGACGAACACGTAACGATCAGGTCGCCGACGCCTGCAAGGCCGAGGAATGTCATCGGGTTGGCGCCTTGGTTCACCGCAAAGCGCGTCATTTCCGCCAGTGCGCGGGTGATCAGCATGCTCTTGGTGTTTTCGCCCATGCCCAGCGCCACTGCCATACCGGCGATGATGGCGTAGACGTTCTTGAGCGCACCGCCCAACTCGACGCCGAAACGATCACTACTGGCATACACGCGGAAAGTACGGCCATGCAGCACCGCCTGGACACGTTCGCACAGGGCTTCGTCTTCGCTGGCGACCACAGTGGCGGTCAGCGCGTGCTCGGCGACTTCCCGCGCGAGATTCGGCCCGGACAACACGCCAATACGCGCCTGGGGCGCGATTTCTTCAAGGATTTCGCTCATCAACTTGAAGGTTTGCGCCTCGATGCCCTTGGTCAGGCTGACCAGCATCTTGCCTGCCAGACGTTCGGCATGGGGCGCCAATACCGAGCGCAAGGCACTGGAGGGCAGCGCGACAAAGCACAGATCGCAGTCCGTCAGGGTAGCCAACAGATCGGTGACCGGCTCGACCGCCGGATGAATCTTGATGCCTTTGAGGTAACGAGGGTTTTCCCGATGCACGCGGATGGCCTCGGCCTGCTCAGGATCGCGCATCCACTGACGCACCGCGTGACCGTTCTCGGCCAGCAGGTTAGCCACGGCGGTACCAAAACTCCCGCCTCCCAGGACCGCAATAGGGCGCTGCTCAGTCATATGCAATCCGTTAATCCATACCAGTGGCGATGGCGGCATTATACGGAGCGACCCGCTTGCGGCCAGCCCCCGTTTCAATTCGTGCGTCTGTGGGAAAATGCCCTACTCGTGTGACGTAATTGCAAAGGCACTGACTGGCAAATACCCCAGCCTCAGTTAACATGGGCGGCTATCCGTCATTATCAAGGCCGTGTCGTGTATTTGGGCCCTTCTTCCCATTCGTCTCTACTTCTATTGCTGTTGTGCAGTACATCAGTGCTGGCTGACGATCTGTTCCTCGACAGCCAGCCGCTGCCGCAGGTATTGACCGCCACACGCCTCAAGCAATCGGCCGCCGCCGTACCCGGCAGCATGACCGTGATCGATAGCGAGCTGATCAAAGCCAGCGGCGCACGGGACATCAGCGAACTGCTACGCCTGGTGCCGGGAATGATGGTCGGCTACACCACCGGCAACCAGGCTGCAGTGAACTACCACGGCACCAGTGCCAACGATGCGCGGCGCATGCAGGTGTTGATCGACGGGCGTTCGGTATACCGCGCCGGCCTCGCCACGGTGGACTGGAGCGATATTCCTGTGGCCATGGAGGATATCGAGCGTATCGAAGTCTTCCGCGGCCCCAACACCGTCAGCTACGGCGCCAATGCGTTGATGGCGGTGGTCAATATCCTTACGCGGTCACCGGCTAACAGCCACGGCTCACGGGTAAAGGTGATTCGGGGCGAACGTGGGATCAACGACTTCTATGCCAGCCAGGGCGTGGGCTGGGAAACCGGTGATTTGCGCCTGTCCCTGTCCGGGCAGCAGGACGATGGCTTCGACAGCGATGCCGCCGGTGCTGATCGCCGCGACGGTCGCCGCCTCAACCGCTTCAGCCTGGCAATGAGCCAGACGTTGAACGCGCAGCAGAGCATCGACTGGCAACTTGATGCCAAGGAAGGCACCAATCAGCGTCCGTATACCTACACCCCAGTATTTGCCGGGATTACCGAAGGCGGTAACAACTCCGACGTCGCGGCCAAGGACTACGCCGGCTCCCTGCGCTGGAACATCGACTTAAATCCCGAGCACAGCCTGTATATCCAAGGCTCGGCCCAGCAGTGGAATCGCCAGCAAATTTGGAAGGCCTGCGACGCCAAGGTCTCGTTCAGCCCCGAGCTGACCCAGTTGTGGCAATTGAACCCAAATTACGCCGAACTGCTGGCCCGGCACATGGACACCTACAGCCAAGGCACCGCACCGCCGGGCAGTGCCGCCGAGCAAGCCCTGGCCAATCAGGTGCTGGACCAATGGCGTAACGGCGCGAACCAGAGTGTGTGCGGTGACATCGACCAGAGCACGCGCGAAAGCCGTTACGACCTAGAGATTCAAGACACCCTCAGCCTGTCCGACAGCCTGCGCCTGGTCAGCGGCATGAACTACCGCTACGACCGCGCCGATTCCGACACCTACTTCAACGGCACCCTGGACGACACCACTTGGCGCCTGTTCGGCCAGTTGGAATGGCGCGCCAGCGAGCATTGGCTGCTCCAAGGCGGCGCCATGTTCGAAGACACACAACTGAGTGGCCACTCACTCACGCCAAGAGTGGCGGTCAACTATTTGATCAACCCGCGCCACGGCCTGCGCGCGGTGTATTCCGAAGCCATCCGTTCACCGGACATGTTCGAGAACAACGTCAACTGGAGCTATCGCGTCACCAACCTCAGTTCCCCGGCCTACGGGCAGAACTCCGGGCAGTACTTCGTGAAGACCCGGGGCCCGGGCAATTTGGACAAGGAACTGATGCGCTCGCGGGAACTGGGATACAACGGGTTCTTTGCCGATCTCGGGCTGACCATGGACGTGAAACTGTTCTATGACGAAATCACCGACATGATCAGCTCGCCCCTGCGCAACAACCAGTACATCGCCAGCAACGCCAACAGTTCGCGGTTTACCGGGGCCGAGTCGCAATTCGATTGGCGGGTGAGCAGCGCCGATCGCCTGCGGCTGACCTATGCTTACGTCGACGCCGCCACCAGCAACCCTCTGGACAAAGCCCAGACGGCGCGCAACAGTGGCTCCGCCGGCTGGTTGCGCGAATGGGGCCGCGGCTGGTCCAGCGCGCTGTTCTACTATGGCGATGACGCACTCAACCAATATCGCTTCGAACGGGTCGACCTGCGGGTGGCCAAGCGCATTGCCCTGGGCAACGCCAACGTGGAGCTGGCCGGCATGCTGCAAGAACGCCTCGATAACCAGCCCACCACTTGGGCCGACAACACTTACGACCATCGCCACGTCCTCTACTTCAGCGCGGAGCTAGAGTTCTGACATGGGCGACTCGTCACGGATGACCCGCCTCTTTATCTATAAGTGCTGCCGACGCGCCGTGCTGCTGGCCTGCCTGTTGCTGGCGGCACCGGCGTGGAGCGCCGAAATCCTGCTGACCGCAGACGAAGACGGTGCAGGCGTGCAAGCCTTTGCCCGGGCCCTGGCCCAGCAACGCCCCGAAGACCACGTTACTTTCACCCCTCTCAAGGACTTGCCCGCGCCCAGCCGCTTGCCCTCCAGCACGCGCTTGATCCTGCTGGACCTGCCTGGTCTGGACTGGCGTCTGCAGGACCTACAAGGCCCGCCGACCCTGGTGATGCGCATCAGTCGGCTACAAGCCCACCAACGTCCGGAGGCCTCGCGGCACGCGCGGATCAGCCTGTTGTGGAGCGACCCACCGCTGGAACGCCAACTGCGCCTGATCACCAGCATCCTGCCCCAGGCGCAGCGCATCGGTGTGCTCTACAGCACCGAGAGCGAATTCCTGCTGCCCGAGCTACGCCGCTATGCAGAAGCGCTGGAGCTGATCATCGAACCTCAGCGCTGGGACAACACAAACGACAGCCGCCCACTGCAAAACCTGTTCAGGAGCAGCCACGTACTGCTGGGCCTCGACGACCCGCAACTGTACAACCCGAAGACCGTGAAAAACCTGCTGCTGAGCAGCTACGCCCAGCAATTACCGCTGGTGGGCCCGAATGCCGGGTTTGTGCGCGCCGGCAGCCTGGCCAGCACCTACAGCGACCAGACCGACTGGCTGGCGGTACTCGACCGCTTGCTGGACCAGCCGCCGGCCAGTTGGCCACGATCACTGTATCCAGAACATTTCAAAGTCTTGGGCAACCCGCAGGTCGCGCGCTCACTGGGCATTGAACAGGTGGACGAAGCCAGAGTCGCCGCCCGATTGGCAGAAGGAGAAAAACGCCCATGACCTTGCGTCGTCGTTGGGACATCAACACACGCACCCAGCTCATCACCCTGGGTCCGGCACTGTTGCTGACGTTGCTGCTGATCAGCTTTTTCACTTTCGTGCGTATCCAGGACCTGCGCCAGGAACTGGACCACACGGGCCAACTGATCGCCAACCAGCTCGCGCCCGCCACCGAATACGGCGTGATCTCAGGCAACAACGATGTGCTTGATAGCCTGCTGCGCGCGACATTGGCCACGCCCCATGTGCGCTTCCTGGAGATTCAGGACAGCAGCGAAAACATTCTGGTGTACGTCGAGCAGCCGTCGGAGAAACACGACCGCTCGCTGTCGGTGAAAGTCTTCCAGGCGCCGATCCGCCTGCAACATATCCAGCTGGGCAACGACTTTTTCGAGGACAACCTCAACGAATCCAAGGCGCCGCGCGCGGATTACCTGGGACGGGTGATTGTCGGCATGTCCAATGACGCCTTCAGCCAGCGCCAACAGGAGATTCTGTTCAAGGCGGGCATCCTGGCGTTGTTCGCCCTGCTGTTTACCTTCTTGCTCGCCAGGCGCCTGGCCGCCAGCCTGTCGCAACCGATCAGCGCCATGGGCAATGCCGTCAAGGCGATCCAGCAAGGCGACTACAAGACGCCACTGCCGATTGTGGATGATTCAGAGCTGGGCGACCTTTCGAGGCACATCAACAATCTGGCCGAAGGCCTCAACCAGGCCAGTCGTGAACAGCAGCAGGCCATGGCGCAACTGATCCAGACCCGTGAAGAAGCCGAGCGTGCCAACAATGCGAAGTCAGACTTCCTGGCGATGATGAGCCACGAACTGCGCACGCCGATGAACGGCGTACTGGGCATGCTGCAACTGCTGGAAACCACCGAGATGACCGAGGAGCAGACTGAATACGCGGCGCTGGCCTCCGAGTCCACCGAGCATCTGCTCAAAGTGATCAACGATATCCTCGACTTCTCGCGCATCGAACGCAAGGCCCTGGAGCTGGAACATATTTCGTTCAACCTGGCCGACCTGATCAACAGTTGCGCCCAGGCCTTCCAGCACAGCGCGCAGCAGCGTGGGCTGGTGCTCAAGCTGCCGATCCCGCCGGGTATGGATGCACTCCGAGTTCGGGGGGATCCGACGCGGATCCGCCAGATTCTGGTGAACCTGATCGGCAATGCCTTGAAGTTCACCGAGCACGGCAGCGTGAGCGTCGAACCCCATTGGCAAACCCTCGACCATGAGCTTGTGTGGTTCACCTGCACCGTGCGTGACAGTGGCATCGGAATTTCCACGGAACGCCTGGAATTGATGTTCGATGCGTTCCAGCAGGCCGACAGTTCCATTTCAAGACGTTACGGCGGCACCGGGCTGGGACTTCCCATCGCCCGCACCCTGGCCGAGCGCATGGGCGGCACCCTCCGCGCTCAGAGCGAAGAAGGCCGTGGCTCGGTGTTTACCCTGGAAATTCCACTGGCGCTGGATCAACAAAGCCTGCCCGCGGTGGCCCAGAATGCTGAGGGCAAGCACAGCGCTGGTGATGGCCGCCATGTGTTGCTGGTGGAGGACAATCCGGTCAACCGCACCGTGGTGGAAGCGATGCTGCGCAGCCTGGGGTTCGAAGTGAGCCTGGCCACTGACGGTGCCGAGGCGATCCGCAGTGCCGAGAGCCTAATTTTCACGGCGATCCTGATGGATTGCCGACTGCCGCTGATTGATGGCTACGAAGCCACCCGGCAGATTCGCCAGTTGCCAGGGTGTGCCGACCTGCCAATCATCGCTCTCACCGCCAACGCCTTACAGGGCGACCGCGAAGCCTGCCTGGCGGCGGGCATGAACGATTACCTGGCCAAGCCGTTCAAACGTACGGATTTACAGCAAATCCTGCAGCGTTGGGTGCAATAGCGGTGCGCCATCAACCAAGTCCGACTGGCGTGAAAGACGAAAGTGCGGCAGTCTTAGGCACCCGAACGGGCCCCTCAAACGGGCCCGGTTTAAAATTTCAGTGAACAAGTGTACATTCAGTGCCTAACGCTGTGACTTTCACTACAACGCAATAGTCTATGTGTAGGCTGCCGACATGAGGCATGAACGCTTCATTCGGTTCGGGAAGATTTGCCCTACCCTGCCGCATGGGATTATTGAGGAGCTCGCATGACCAAACAAAACGCCTTTACTCGGGAAGACCTGCTGCGCTGCAGTCGCGGTGAGCTGTTCGGCCCAGGTAACGCGCAACTGCCCGCCCCGAACATGCTGATGGTGGATCGCATCACCCATATCAGTGAAGAGGGTGGCAAGTACGGCAAAGGTGAATTGGTCGCCGAGCTGGATATCACCCCGGACCTGTGGTTCTTCGCCTGCCATTTCGAAGGCGACCCTGTGATGCCAGGTTGCCTGGGCCTCGACGCCATGTGGCAACTGGTCGGCTTCTTCCTGGGCTGGCAGGGTTTGCCAGGCCGCGGCCGCGCCCTGGGTTCGGGCGAAGTGAAGTTCTTTGGCCAGGTCCTGCCGACCGCCAAGAAAGTCACCTACAACATTCAGATCAAGCGCGTCCTCAAGGGTAAGCTGAACCTGGCCATCGCCGATGGTTCGGTGAGCGTCGACGGTCGCGAGATCTATACTGCCGAAGGCCTTCGGGTCGGCGTATTCACTTCCACTGACAACTTTTAAGGGTTATCCGCATGCGCCGCGTCGTTATCACTGGTCTGGGCATCGTTTCTTGCCTGGGCAATGACAAAGAGACCGTCACCGCTAACCTGCGTGCAAGTCGCCCTGGCATCCGCTTCAACCCGGAATATGCCGAAATGGGTCTGCGTAGCCAGGTTTCCGGCTCCATCGACCTGCCCCTCGAAGAACTGATCGATCGCAAGATCTATCGCTTCGTTGGCCACGCTGCCGCCTACGCCTATCTGGCCATGAAAGATGCCATCGCCGACTCCGGCCTGAGCGAAGACCAGGTATCGAACGTACGCACCGGCCTGATCGCCGGTTCGGGCGGCGCATCCACCCTGAACCAGATGGAAGCGCTGGACATCCTGCGCGAGAAAGGCGTGAAGCGCGTTGGCCCGTACCGTGTAACGCGGACCATGGGCAGCACCGTTTCGGCCTGCCTGGCCACACCGTTCGCCATCAAGGGCGTGAACTACTCGATCTCCTCCGCCTGCGCCACCAGTGCTCACTGCATCGGTACTGCGGTAGAGCAGATCCAGCTGGGCAAGCAGGACATCGTGTTCGCCGGCGGCGGTGAAGAAGAACATTGGAGCCAGTCGTTCCTGTTCGACGCCATGGGCGCGCTGTCCACCCAGTACAACGAAACCCCGGAAAAGGCCTCCCGCGCCTACGACGCCAAGCGTGACGGCTTCGTCATCGCCGGCGGTGGCGGCATGGTGGTGGTCGAGGAGCTGGAACACGCTCTGGCCCGTGGTGCCAAGATCTACGCGGAAATCGTTGGCTACGGCGCGACGTCCGACGGCTACGACATGGTTGCCCCGAGCGGTGAAGGCGCTATCCGCTGCATGCAGATGGCCATGTCCACTGTAGATACCCCAATCGACTACCTGAACACCCACGGCACCTCGACTCCGGTCGGCGACGCCAAGGAAATGGAAGGTGTACGTGCGGTATTCGGCGACAAGGCTCCGGCCATCAGCTCCACCAAGAGCCTGTCGGGTCACTCCTTGGGCGCCGCTGGCGTTCACGAAGCGATCTACTGCCTGCTGATGATGGAAGGCAACTTCATGGCCGGTTCGGCCAACATCGACGAGATCGACCCGGTCGTCGCCGATATGCCGATCCTGACCAAGACCGTTGAAAACGCCAAGATCGACACAGTGATGAGCAACAGCTTCGGCTTCGGTGGCACTAACGCCACCTTGGTACTGAAGCGCTGGCAGGGTAAGTAAGACCTGTAGCTTGATCCACTGAAAAAGCCCCGACTGGTTCGGGGCTTTTTTATGGAAGACTGGAGTTGACCGGGTATACATCCGTTACTTGAACAACGGACATACACCCAACCTGCGCACTACACCGAAAACCGCGCCACCATCGAATTCAAATCCACCGCCAACCGCGACAACTCCTGACTCGCCGCACTGGTCTGATTAGCTCCGGCGGACGTCTGATGCGCCAGGTCGCGGATATTCATCAAGTTGCGATCCACCTCCCTCGCCACCGCCGCCTGCTGTTCAGACGCACTGGCAATCACCAGGTTGCGCTCATTGATCAGCGTGAACGCCGATGCAATTGCCTCCAGCGCCGTCCCCGCCGACTTGGCGATGTCCAAGGTGGAACGCGCCCGGATGTTGCTCTGCTGCATTGAACTGACGGCTTGCTCCGTGCCTTGCTGAATCCCACCGATCATCTGCTCGATTTCCTGCGTCGACTGCTGAGTGCGATGAGCCAACGCGCGCACCTCGTCGGCGACCACCGCAAAGCCGCGCCCCGCATCACCTGCCCGCGCAGCCTCAATGGCAGCATTCAGCGCCAACAGATTGGTCTGCTCGGCAATCGAACGAATCACATCCAGCACCTTGCTAATGCCATAGACCTTCTGAGCCAAGTCCTCGACCTGGGTCGCATTGGCGGTCACATCCGAGGCCAGCGCCTCAATCGACACTACCGTTTGATGCACCTGCTCACGCCCTTGCTGGGCGATACGGTCAGACTCGCGAGATGCCTGTGACGTGGCCACCGCATTGCTTGCCACCTCCTCCACCGCGGCCGTCATCTGGTTGACCGCCGTTGCGGCCTGTTCGATTTCCTGGCTTTGCTGGTGCAAACCACGGGTGGCATCCTCGGTGACGCAGCTGAGCTCCTCGGACGCCGACGCAAGTTGGCTCGAAGACTCCGAGATACGCCGGATGGTGTCACGCAAGGTGTCCTGCATCCCCTTGAGCGCCCGCTGCAAGCGCGCGGGTTCATCCTTGCCACTCAGTATGATTTCCCCAGTCAGATCGCCGCTGGCAACGTTCTGGGCAACTTTGAGCGACTGAGCCAGTGGCAACACGATACTGCGGGTCAGCCAGACCGCCAGGCCGATGGTGACCAGCGCGGCCAGGGCAACCATGGCGATCACCCAAGTTCGCGACTGGCTGAATACATGCTGTGCCTGCTTTGCCGCTTCGTTGGCACTGACCTTGTTTAGATTAACCAGGGATCGCAAGGTCAGTGCCATTTCGTCAGCCAACTGATTCATCTCACCGTTGACCACCTGAATCGCTTCCTCCAGCCGGTTAGCCTTGGACAGCGCCACCACCTGCTCCTGGCGCTGCAGGTAGCGCTGCTCCTCGACCTTGAGTCGATCAAACAACACACGCTCCTCGGGCAATACGATCAACGCTTCGTACAGCCCTTCGGCGTTATGCAGCGCGGCTTTGATCTCGGTGATTTTCTGCTCGTTCTGCGCCACGGCCTGGGGATCGCGGGTGACCAGCAAGCGCAAGGTCAGCGCGCGAATACGCAACACGTCCTGGCTCATCTCCCCCACTGCCATCACGCTGGGCAGCCAGTTGTTTTCCACCTGATCCGACTGCTGGCGCATGTTGGCCATCTGCAGCAGCGCAAAGCCGCCCAGAGCAAACACCATCACCGCCAGCACGCCAAAGCCCAAACCGGCGCGCGGGGCAATATTCAAACTACGGATATTCATTGCCTGGATCCTTCCAAAAGCGCTGCATTCACCTGCAGCCGGTCTCCTGGAAGTTATCGGCGCTCTACTGTATTTGCGTAAGACGAAAACGCGATATCAACGTGCGCCACCATCGCGAGGTGGTTTAGGCAGAATGGCCAGGAAGTTATCCCGTGCAACCTTGTGGGCGACGTCTTCGGGCAATGCATCGAGGAAGGGATCAAAGCGGCGCATTTCCTTACCCAGCTTATTGAAACGCCCTACGACGTCCGAGCCCAGCATAAAACGCTCCGGGAAGCGCTCCACCAGCTTTACCCACTCCGGCCGAGGCTGACCCGCATCGTCCAGCAAATACGGCGTGAGCATGCTCCAGGACAGGTCGATATACAGATTGGGATAGGCCTCCAGCATCCGGCTTAACGTGGGCAGCAGGAAGTCCATCTGGACCTGATGACGGTGAATTTCCTTGCTGGTACCGGCATGGGCCCAGATAAAACGGGTGTGCGGGTGGTTGCGCAACGGCTCTTCGATCTCAGCCAAATACAGCGGGTTACGCTCGCGCTTGGAGGTGATGTTCGAGTGCAGCATTACCGGCAGGTCGTTTTCGGCGGCCAGGTGGTATATCCGCGTCATTGCCTCGTTATTGGCACGCGGGGTATCGCCTGAGGTGAGCGCGGTGAGGTCATCGTGACGGGTGAACACCTCTCCAATGCCCTGCCAGAGCCCTGGATTAAGGTCGAGCATGCGTTGGATATGGGCGGCAGAGTTCTTGTCGTTGGGATTGAAGCCGCTTAGAAACGGATGAAAATGCTGGCGCTGTTCTGGGGTGAGCTTGTTCACGGCCGCAGCGACGATGACGTCAGTGGCGCTGTACCAATAGGCATCGGCGTCATCACCGGCGTAGTAGCGCGGGCGTTTGGGCTCGTCTTCGTGCCATTTCTTCGCAACGGGAATGCCGGAAATCATCACATGCTCGATGCGATTCTCGGCCATGGCCTTGAGCAATTTATCCATGCCGGCAGTTTCCTGGAAAAAATCCACGTAATGCAGGTGGGCGTCGCTGTAGGCATACTCACGCGCCTGCACAGCGAGACTACCGGCGGCGAGCAACAGGGCAAGACTCAGGCGGATCCAGGGCACGGTACAACCTCAATGGGGGCCAATACGGGTAGACCTTGTGCCCTGTGCCGAGGTTCATCGTGGAAAAACGCGGAACACTGAAGTGCCAGCATGCTCTATAACTGCATGACCTTCATCCTGCCACCCTGTGAGGTTTGCCATGCCTGTTACCGTGAACACATTGAACGCTGAAAACTTCCGCCACAGCGTCAACATCAACAACCACGAGCTGTTCACCGACCTGCCCAAGAGCCTGGGTGGCGACGACTCGGCGCCCTCCCCCCACGATTACTTCGATGCCGCGCTGGCGTCGTGCAAGGCCTTGACCGTCAGGCTCTATGCCCAGAAGAAAGATATCCCGCTGACCGGCGTGACCGTGGAAGTCACCCACGACGCCGCCGAAGAGCCAAAAGGCAAATACACACTCAACGTCAAATTGACCCTCAAGGGCGTACTCACGGACGCGCAGCGCGATGAACTGCATCGCGTGGCGGACAAGTGCCCGGTGCACAAGCTGATGACCACTGCCGAAATCAATATCGAGACCCAGCTGTCCGAAGGCGCATTCAGCCAATAGCGGCAACCTCTCGTCGAGCGGGTTATGCTTAATTACACCTAACCCGCTCAGACTGGGACGCACCATGACCACCCTCACCGTGATCCGCCCTCGCCCCGAAGACGTCGAAGGCCAGCCGATCCTGCGCCCCTTGCCCTCACGGGAATGCCGTAGCGTCGGGCCCTTTGTGTTCTTTGATCACATGTTGCCCACCCAGTACCCAGCGGGCAGCGGCATGAATATCCGTCAGCATCCGCATATCGGCCTATCCACTCTCACCTATCTGTTCGACGGTGCACTGCAGCATAAGGACAGCTTGGGTTCTGACCAGGAGGTGCAAGCGGGTGATGTCAGCTGGATGACTGCCGGCAGCGCGATTGCCCATGTGGAGCGCACACCCGAGGCACTCAAGGCCAGTGGCTTCAGCCTGCATGGGTTGCAAGTGTGGCTTGCGTCACCCAAGGATCATGAAACCGGGCCCGGCCATTACAGCCACCACCCGGCGGCGAGCCTGCCGATCAGCGACAACTTGGGCGTGCAGATTCGCATGATCGCCGGCAATGGGTTTTGCCTGAAATCGCCAGTGCCAGTGCTGTCGCCCACGCTGTATGCCGAGGTGCGGATGCAGACGGCCACTACCCTGCTGATCCCTGACGAGCATGAGCAACGGGCGGTGTACGTGCTGGAGGGTGAAGCACAGTTGGAGGGCGAGGCGCTTGAGGTGCAGAGTCTGGTGGTCTTGCCGGCCGGACAGGAGATGACGCTGTGCGCCGGGAGCGATTGCCACCTGGTGGTGTTTGGCGGTGCACCGCTGGATGGGCCACGGCGGATCAATTGGAATTTTGTCGCGAGCGATCCGTTGAAGATCGAGCAGGCCAGGCAGCGCTGGGCCGCTGGGGATTGGCCGACGGTGCCAGGTGAAACTGAAAGAATTGAGTTGCCCCTGAGATAGCAAACGGGGGCAAGTCGAATCTTCGCACCGCCCCTCCCACACTTGATCGGATTCACACGGTCAACATGTGGGAGGGACTTGCCCTCGGTGAGGCCGGAACAAACGCTTAAGCGTTAGCCCTTGAACACTTCATCCAACAAGTTATGCATCGACTGGAAGGCCCGTGCTGCGGTCTTCGCGTCGTACATCATCTTGCCCGGCACATTGGCCTCCGGGTCAGTGAAGGAATGCACCGCACCGCCGTAGCTCAGCAATTGCCAGTCCACGCCGGCCGCGTTCATTTCATCTTCGAACGCCGGCAGTTGCTCTTTTGGCACCAACGGGTCGGAAGCACCGTGCAGCACCAGCACCGAGCCCTTGATGTTCTTCGCGTCCGCCGGATTCGGCGTGTCGAGGGTGCCGTGGAAGGACACCGCAGCCTTCAACGGCGCGCCGGTACGTGCCAGCTCCAGGGAGCAGCAACCGCCAAAGCAGAAACCAAAGGTCGCCAGCTTCGAGGTATCCACTGCGGCTTCAGTCTGACCTTGCAACTGTTCAAAGGCCGCCTGCATGCGCTTGTTCAGCAACGGGCGATCATACTTCAACGGCATCATCGCGGCACCGGCTTCGTCGCCATTCGACGGGCGCACACTTTGCCCGTACAAGTCGGCAATCAGCACCACATAACCTTTGCCGGCAACGGCCTTGGCGATTTCTTCGGCACCCGCACTCACACCCATCCAGTTCGGCGCCATCAACAAGCCCGGCAACGGACCCTGGTGGCTGGCATCGAATGCCAGGCGGCTCTCATAAGGCTGGCCATCAATCTGATAGACCACGGAACGCACAGTGACTTGGCTCATCATTTACTCCAGTTGAGGTGCAGTAGAACGAAAAAACCCGCCGAAGCGGGTTTTTCTACAACGGGGTCAAACCGACAGTTCAACCAACAGCTTGTTCAGGCGGCGCACATACGCGGCCGGATCCTTGAGGCTGTCGCCAGCGGCCAGGGCCGCCTGATCGAAGAGGATGTGCGACAGGTCGCCAAACCGCTCTTCGCTCTGCTCGCCGTCGAGTTTCTCGATCAGCGGGTGAGCCGGGTTGAATTCGAAGATCGGCTTGGAATCCGGAACCTTCTGGCCGCTGGCTTCGAGAATCTGGCGCATCTGCATGCCCAGGTCCTGCTCGCCGATGGCCAGGATCGCCGGGGAGTCGGTCAGGCGGTGGGAAACCCGCACTTCGCTGACCGCATCGCCGAGGGCCGTCTTGATCCGCTCAACCAGGCCTTCTTTGGCCTTGGCGACTTCTTCGGCTTCCTTCTTCTCTTCTTCGGAGTCCAGGTTACCCAGGTCCAGGTCACCACGGGCAACGTCGACAAAGGTCTTTCCGTCGAATTCGCTGAGGTAGCTCATCAGCCACTCATCGATACGGTCGGTCAGCAGCAGCACTTCGATGCCTTTCTTACGGAAGACTTCCAGGTGCGGGCTGTTCTTGACCTGAGCGTAGGTTTCGCCGGTCAGGTAGTAGATCTTGTCCTGACCTTCCTTGGCGCGTGCCAGGTACTCGGCCAGGGACACCACCTGCTCGCCATCTTCGCCCTGAGTCGAGGCAAAACGCAGCAGGCCGGCGATTTTTTCCTTGTTGGCGAAATCTTCCGCCGGGCCTTCTTTCATGACCTGACCGAAGTTTTTCCAGAAGCCTTTGTATTGCTCAGGCTCGTTCTTCGCCAGTTTTTCCAGCATGTCGAGGACGCGCTTGGTCAACGCCGACTTCATGGAGTCGATGATCGGGTCTTTCTGCAGGATTTCCCGCGACACGTTCAGCGACAGGTCATTGGAGTCGACCACGCCTTTGATGAAGCGCAGGTACAGCGGCAGGAACGATTCCGCCTGGTCCATCACGAACACGCGCTGCACGTAGAGCTTCAGGCCTTTCGGCGCTTCACGCTGGTACAGGTCGAACGGAGCACGGGCCGGTACGTAGAGCAGCGAGCTGTATTCCAGCTTGCCTTCGACCTTATTGTGGCTCCAGCTCAGTGGGTTTTCGTAGTCGTGGGCGATGTGCTTGTAGAACTCCTGGTATTCCTCGTCCTTCACTTCAGTGCGAGGACGGGTCCACAGGGCGCTGGCACGGTTGACCACTTCCCATTCCTGGGCAGGCGCTTCTTCGCCTTCGGCGGCAGCCTGCTCTTTCGGCAACTCGATTGGCAGAGCGATGTGGTCGGAGTATTTCTTGATAATATTGCGCAGGCGGTAGCCGTCAGCGAACTCATCTTCAGCGGATTTCAGGTGCAGCACGATGCGGGTGCCACGGTCGGCTTTATCGATGGTGGCGATTTCAAACTCGCCCTCACCTTTGGAGGACCAATGCACGCCTTGGCTGGCGTCAAGGCCGGCGCGGCGGCTGAACACTTCAACCTTGTCGGCAACGATGAAGGCCGAGTAGAAGCCCACACCGAATTGGCCGATCAGGTGCGAATCTTTCTTCTGGTCACCGGACAGGTTCTTCATGAAATCAGCGGTGCCGGATTTGGCGATGGTACCCAGGTGGGTGATCGCATCGTCACGGCTCATGCCGATACCGTTGTCTTCGAGGGTGACGGTCTTGGCGTCTTTATCGAAGCTCACACGGATTTTCAGTTCGGCGCCACCTTCCAGCAACTCAGGCTTGGACAGGGCTTCGAAACGTAATTTGTCGACAGCGTCAGAGGCGTTCGAGATCAATTCGCGAAGGAAAATTTCCTTGTTGGAATACAGCGAATGGATCATGAGGTGCAGCAGTTGCTTCACCTCGGTCTGGAAGCCCAGGGTTTCCTTTTGAGTTTCCACACTCATGGTCATCAAACTCCAATTGGATGGCAGTGGCCGTACCCTTGAGGGTTGGCGGCGGGTTGTCATCAAAGTTGGGGGCTAAGGCCAGGATTTCAAGGGCGAGTCGTTTCCTCAATTTTGAAATGCGCACGGGCGGTGGCAATAGGTTCTGCCGGGGTGCTCTGCCAGGCGGTAATTGCCACGTTCGCGACCCGTCGGCCCTGGCGCCAGACCTGGCATTTGGCATAAGTGTCGCGGAACTGGCCTGCACGCAGGTAATCCAGGGAGAAATCGATGATTTTCGGCAAGCCCGGCGCACCGGTAAATACCAGCAGGTGCAACGCCGCCGACAGCTCCATAAAGCCGGCAATCACCCCGCCGTGCAGCGCCGGCAATATGGGGTTACCAATGTTGTCTTTGTTGGCGGGCAGGCGAAACAGCAATTCATCGCCCAGGCGTGTGCATTCGATGCCGATCAGCTTGGCGTAAGGAATCAACTCCAGCAGCGCCTCATAGTTGCCGAGTTCGTGGGCCTGTTCCAGGCGCGTCTTGAATCGATGCGTCATGCCTGTTCTCCCTTGATTGTGCTGCCAAGTCCTTGGGCGCCCTTGAGCCGCTTGCCCATGCGCATGAACGTGCCAACCACATGGGCAATGGGCTGCTGCGGGTCATCCTGATAGGCAACGCCACGGGTAAAGATCACGTCAGTCGTCACCCGGTAACATTGGGCGAAGCCATAAACCGGCTTGTGGGGTTCGGCGGTGTGCATGTAGTCGACGCGCAGGTCGAGGGTCGGGCACACCTCGAACTCTGGCAATACACACAAGGTGGCCATGCCACAGGCGGTGTCCATCAGCGAAGTCAGCGCACCGCCATGGATCACCCCGGTGCGAGGGTCGCCGACGATGGAGGGGCCGTAGGGCAGGACCAAGGTCATACCTTCCAGGTTGGCGGCATGCACGGTAATCCCCAGCACCTGGCAATGGCGCAGGGCCGAAACAAAGCGCGTCGCACGCTCTAACAGTGGGTTTTCGGTCATTCGGTCTAGACTCTTATTAGCGTTAATCCGCGGAGTAGGCAGTGCGGTTGAAAGTTCCTTGGGGTGCGCTGTTTATATATCTGCGCAATAAAAGGAACTAATGCTGAACCCTCAGGCTCGAAAGGCCAGTAGATATCTTCAATAAGGAGAAACACCCAATGCGCAAGACTTTAGCTATTTCCATGATGCTCGCCGCTGCCCTCGGTCTCGCTGCCTGCGACAAAAAATCCGAAGACAAAGCCCAAGACGCTGCCGCGCACTCTGAGCAAGCTCAGAAAGATATGGCGAAGGCTCAGGATAAAGTGAACGACGCTGCGAAAGAAAACGCCGATGCTGCCAAAGCTCAGGCTGAATCGAACGAAGCCGCCGCAAAAGAAGCAGCACCTGCTACTCCAGCCACCGGTTCTTGAGACCGCGGTTTGAAATAGCTTCGCTGCGATAAAGAAAGCCCGCTCAAATAGCGGGCTTTTCTTTGCCTGTGGTTTTTAATTTGAAGCGTTAACTCGCTGATGTGGACTAAGCCGACTCTTTGATCGCCTCGGGCACTGGCGTATCAGTCTGCGTATACACCATCACTTGCAGCACGTCGGAATGAAACTCTCGACGGTAAAGCACGACTACCACTCCCGCGCTCATCAACATGAATAACCATGGGCTGACAAACCACGCCAACATGGTCATGCCGAAGTAATAAGCGCGCAGACCAAAGTTAAACTGGTTGGCGGCCATGGAGATTACCCTTGCCGCCCGCAAGGCAAACGCCTTGCGCTCTTGCTCGGACACATGCCGCTCACCGATCATCGGCGCAGACCCCACCAACACCGCCGCAAAGTTGTACTGGCGCATACACCAGCTGAACGTGAAGAAGGCGTAGACGAACACCAATGCCAGGCACAACAACTTAATTTCCGACATGCCCTGGGACGCCTGCTGCACCATAGGAATGTCCGCTAGCAAGGACACGGCCCGCTCAGAGGCGCCAAGCACGGTGAGAATACCAGCGAGGATAATGAGGGTACTGGAGGCAAAGAACGAAGCATTGCGCTCCAGGTTGCCGATCACGCTGGCGTCGGCAATGCGGTTGTCGCGCAGCAGCATGCGACGCATCCAGTCCTCACGATACAAATGCAGCACACTGGCCAGGCACGCAGTGTCCCGAGCTTTCCAGGTCGCATAACGGGTGTAGCCGCCCCAACACAGAACGAACCAGAGGGCGGCAAGCAGGTGGATTTGATTGGTTTCGACGAACGACATGCGGGTCCTATATCAAGAAAGTTTTTGCAAACGTGGTCAACATTGGGGGAGAGGCTTTGATCCCGAATGCTTGATGACAGTCACTGCATCTGTTGAATGGCACAGTGCCGTCTGAGGCAAGCCCCCTCCTACATCGACCGCGCTCCAACTTTAGAAGGTCGTAGTCTACCAAGCATAAAAAATGCCCCGTATTGATTGATACGGGGCATTTCTGTGCAGCCTTGAAGCGGTGTTACGCGATCGCTTCGCTACGCTTGCCAAGCATACGATCAACCACCACAGCCACGACCAAGGTCATTACCGACGGCACCAACCACGCAAGGCCCTGCTCGCTCAGCGGCAGATGCGCCAGTTGCGACGGCAGCCAGTCGGCAAAGCCCGCGCCCTTCAGCGCATCAATGCAGCCAAATATGAACGACACCAGCATCACCGGGCCAACGATCCGGCCCTGTTCCTGCCAGAAGTCTTTGCAGAAGCTCAGGGCCACCAGCACGATGCACGGCGGGTAGATCGCGGTAAGCACCGGTATCGAAAAGGCAATCAGCTTAGTCAGGCCCAGGTTGGACACGAACAACGAGAACAGCGCCAGGATCACTACCAGGGTCTTGTAGGACAGCGGCAGTATTTTGCTGAAGTACTCGGCGCAAGCGCAGGTCAGGCCAACCGCGGTAACCAGGCATGCCAAGGAAATCAATACCGCCAGGAAACCACTGCCCAGGGAGCCGAAGGTGTGTTGCACGTACGCGTGCAGTACGGCTGCGCCATTAGCCGCACCAGCGGCCACTTCATGACTTCCCGCACCAAGGCGGAACAGGCTGACGTACACCAGCGCAAGACCAACGCCAGCAATCAGGCCAGCGATGATCGCGTAGCGGGTGATCAGCTTGGGCGAATCAACACCACGGGAGCGGATAGCGTTGACGATCACAATTCCGAATACCAGAGCACCAAGGGTGTCCATGGTCAGATAACCATTGATAAAACCTTGGGAGAACGGTGCAGCGACGTATTCCGGAGTGGCGACACCCACCTCACCGGCCGGCAAGGCAAACGCAGCGATGCCGAGGATGGCTAACGCGATGATCTTCAACGGCGCAAGGAAACGACCGACAGTGTCCAGCAGGCGCCCTGGGTACAGGGACACAAAGAACACCACTAGGAAGTAAACGGAGCTATAGAGGAACAGCGCCAACGGGCTTTCACCGGTGAGCGGCGCCAAGCCGACTTCAAAGGACACCGTCGCGGTACGCGGGGTAGCGAACAGCGGCCCTACCGCCAGATACGCAGCCGCCGCAAGCAGGCCACCGGCGATCTTGCCGATCGGGCTGCTCAACGCATCCATACCACCGCCGACCTTGGCGAGGGCAATCACGGTGACCACTGGCAAACCCACTGCGGTGATCAGGAAGCCCAACGCCGCCATCCAGACGTGAGGTCCGGACTGCAAGCCAACGATAGGCGGGAAGATGATGTTACCGGCGCCCACGAACAGGGCAAAGGTCATGAAGCCCAACGCCAGGATATCCTGGCTTTTCAACACTTTCATTTCGGGAAATACCACACTACTGAATCGGAATTTAGAGAGGGATTCCCTGTGGATGAGGGAAATACTGCCGGCCCTGATGGGGCCGACCGGTCTAGCGCGCGGCTTCCTTTTGGGGGCCAGCGCATAAAGAGGCGGGTAGGTTACAGAATCAGGCTGACAAACGCACTGTTGCGGGGCGAACTGTCCGATAAGCGACATCTTGATGTCGCGTTTTCATACTTATGTTGGCAATACAAACAAATGTGTGAGGGCTAGTTGAATCGTCGCACGGCCCCTTACATAGGATCGAGTACATCCAAACGCACAAAGGCCACCCGAAGGTGGCCTTTGCTGGTAAAGCGTCAGCTAAGCGCGAAGCTTACTTGACAGCCCAACCGGTCAGCTCGGACAAAGCCTTGCCGATGTCTGCCAGCGAACGCACAGTTTTAACGCCTGCGTCTTCCAGAGCCGCAAACTTCTCGTCTGCAGTGCCTTTGCCGCCAGAGATGATTGCGCCAGCATGGCCCATGCGCTTGCCCGCAGGGGCAGTCACACCAGCGATGTAGGAAACAACCGGCTTGGTCACGTGTGCCTTGATGTAGGCAGCCGCTTCTTCTTCAGCCGAACCGCCGATCTCACCGATCATCACGATCGCTTCGGTCTTTGGATCTTCCTGGAACAGCTTCAGGATGTCGATGAAGTTCGAACCTGGGATCGGGTCACCGCCGATGCCGACGCAAGTCGACTGACCGAAACCGGCGTCAGTAGTTTGCTTGACAGCTTCGTAGGTCAGGGTGCCGGAACGGGAAACGATACCGACTTTACCTGGCAAGTGAATGTGACCTGGCATGATGCCGATCTTGCATTCGCCTGGGGTGATCACGCCTGGGCAGTTAGGGCCGATCAGGACAACGCCCAGTTCGTCGCACTTAACTTTAGCGTCCAGCATGTCCAGGGTAGGAATGCCTTCGGTGATGCAGACGATCAGCTTGATGCCGCCGAATGCTGCTTCCAGGATGGAGTCCTTGCAGAAAGGAGCTGGAACGTAGATCACGCTGGCGGTGGCGCCAGTGGCAGCTACAGCATCTTTCACGGTGTTGAACACTGGCAGACCCAGGTGCTCAGTGCCGCCTTTACCAGGAGTTACGCCGCCAACCATCTTGGTGCCGTATTCGATGGCTTGCTGGGTGTGGAAACTACCTTGCGAACCGGTAATACCCTGGCAGATAACTTTGGTGTCTTTATTGATCAGGACGCTCATTATTTGCCCTCCGCAGCTTTAACAACTTGTTGAGCAGCGTCGGTCAGGCTGGTAGCCGCGATGATGTTCAAACCGCTTTCTGCCAGTACTTTAGCGCCCAGTTCAGCGTTGTTACCTTCAAGGCGAACAACAACCGGGATTTTAACGCCAACTTCTTTCACTGCACCGATGATGCCTTCGGCAATCATGTCGCAACGAACGATGCCGCCGAAGATGTTAACCAGCACTGCTGCGACGTTGGAGTCGGACAGGATGATCTTGAAGGCTTCGGTAACGCGTTCTTTGGTAGCACCGCCGCCTACGTCGAGGAAGTTGGCTGGTTTGCCGCCATGCAGGTTGACGATGTCCATGGTACCCATGGCCAGGCCAGCACCGTTGACCATGCAACCGATGTTACCTTCCAGGGCTACGTAGTTCAGTTCGAACTTGGCAGCGTGCGCTTCGCGCGGATCGTCTTGCGACGGATCGTGGAAAGTCTTCAGCTTAGGCTGACGGTACATGGCGTTGGCGTCGATGTTGATCTTGGCATCGAGGCAGTGCAGATCGCCATCAGCCTTGATCACCAGCGGGTTCACTTCCAGCAGAGCCAGATCGTGATCCTGGAACAGTTTGGCCAGACCTACGAAGATCTTGGCGAACTGGGCAACTTGCTTGCCTTCCAGACCCAACTGGAAAGCCAGCTCACGACCCTGGAACGGCTGAGCGCCAACCAGTGGATCGATAGTGGCTTTCAGAATTTTTTCTGGGGTTTCTTCGGCGATCTTCTCAATGTCCACGCCACCTTCGGTGGAAGCCATGAACACGATGCGACGGCTCGAACGGTCAACGACAGCGCCCAGGTACAGCTCTTTAGCGATATCAGTGCACGATTCAACCAGGATCTTGGTGACTGGCTGGCCATTGGCATCAGTCTGGTAAGTCACCAGACGCTTGCCCAGCCATTGCTGTGCGAAGGCCTTGGCGTCTTCTTTGCTGCGAACCAGCTTAACGCCGCCCGCTTTACCGCGACCACCAGCGTGGACCTGGGCTTTGACAACCCACTCGGTGCCGCCGATTTTGTCGCAGGCTTCTGCTGCTGCTTCCGGGGTGTCTACTGCGTAGCCCTTGGATACTGGCAGGCCGTATTCAGCGAACAGCTGCTTACCCTGATACTCGTGAAGATTCATGCTTTTTACCGTCTTCGTTAGGTACTGCGCATTCGGCGCTGCGCTCATTATGAGTGCCGCGCCACCTGTGACTGCTGCTTGCGCAACTTGCTGGGCTTTAAGGCCCGTAAAGCTGCGCAAGACTGCGTCCAGCGGATATTCCGCGGTGAGTCTTGCGCGCAAGGCTCACGACGGGCAACTCCGCCGTGGTTTCTTATTATCTCGCTTAGCGCTTCTTGCGGTTGGCGATGTGGATGGCGCCGCCATTCACAGCCAACGCTGCTTCGTGCAACGCTTCGGACAGGGTTGGATGGGAGAAAACCATCATGCCCAGGTCCTCGGCACTGGTGCCGAATTCCATACCGATTGCACCTTGCTGAACCAGTTCTGCAGCGCTCGGGCCAATCACGTGGACGCCCAATACGCGGTCAGTCTTGGCATCAGCGATGACTTTGACAAAACCACCGGTGTCGTTGGCTGCCATGGCACGGCCAGAAGCAGCAAACGGGAAGGTGCCGACGTTAACTTCAACGCCTTCAGCTTTCAACTGCTGTTCGTTTTTGCCGACCCATGCAATTTCCGGGTGGGTGTAGATAACCGATGGGATCAGGTCGTAGTTCATCTGGGTTTTGTGGCCCTTGATGCGCTCTACAACCATGATGCCTTCTTCGGAAGCTTTGTGCGCGAGCATCATGCCGCGAACCACGTCGCCAATGGCGTAGACGCCAGGAACGGTGGTAGCGCAGTGATCGTCAACGTGGATGAAGCCACGCTCATCGATGTTCACGCCACTGTCGGAAGCCAGCAGGTCGGTGGTCACTGGACGGCGACCTACGGCTACGATCAGCTTGTCGAAAGTGATGGTCTGCTCGCCGTCTTTGTCGGTGTAGGTCACAACGACTTCTTCGCCGTTGACCTTCGAACCGGTAACACGTGCGCCCAGCTTGATATCCAGACCTTGTTTGGTCAGGGTTTTCAGCGCTTCTTTGGACACAGCGGTGTCGGCAGCCAGTAGGAACGTGTCCAGGGCTTCCAGTACAGTCACTTCAGAACCCAGGCGGGACCAGACCGAACCCAGTTCCAGGCCGATCACGCCAGCGCCGATCACGCCCAGACGTTTTGGAACTGCTTGGAATTCCAGGGCGCCGGTCGAATCAACGATTACGTTCTGGTCAACTGGAGCTGGTGGAATGTCGATAGGACGCGAACCCGGAGCCAGAATCACGTTCTCGGCTTCGATGACTTCAACCGAGCCGTCTGGTTTGGTGATTTCAACTTTCTTGCCGGCCAACAGTTTGCCGTGGCCTTGCAGGGAAGTGACGCCGTTAGCCTTGAACAGGGTTGCAACGCCGGAAGTCAGGCCTTTAACAATGTTGGCTTTACGGCCGACCATTGCTGGCACGTCCATGGTCACGCCAGCATGGTTGATGCCGTGGATCGCGAAGCCGTCTTGGGCTTCGTGGAATTTCCAGGAGCTGTCCAGCAGCGCCTTGGAAGGAATGCAACCAACGTTCAGGCAAGTACCGCCCAGTGCCAGTTTGCCTTCCTTGTCGGTGTATTTTTCGATGCAAGCAGTCGAGAGGCCCAGTTGTGCGGCCTTGATGGCGGCAACATAGCCTCCAGGACCTGCACCAATCACTACAACGTCAAATTTCTGCGACATGAAAATAGTTCCTCTATTTAGCAGCAAGCTTTCAAGCCACACGCTCCAGGTCAAGCCGCCCTATTTGGCGGCTTGCCCGGAGCCTGCAGCTGCTTCTATCAGATATCCAGCAGCAGACGAGCCGGGTCTTCCAGCAGGTTCTTGATGGTCACCAGGAAAGTCACGGCTTCTTTACCATCGATCAGGCGGTGATCGTAAGACAGTGCCAGGTACATCATTGGGCGGATCACGACTTGGCCGTTGATCGCCATCGGACGCTGGATGATGTTGTGCATGCCCAGGATCGCGGCTTGTGGCGGGTTGACGATCGGGGTCGACATCATCGAACCGAAGGTACCACCGTTGGTGATGGTGAAGGTACCACCGGTCATCTCGTCGATGGTCAGCTTGCCGTCACGGGCTTTCTTGCCGAAGCCGGCGATGCCGCCTTCGATTTCGGCCAGGCTCATCAGCTCGGCGTTACGCAGGACCGGAACCACCAGGCCACGGTCGCTGGACACGGCAACGCCGACGTCTGCATAGCCGTGGTAAACGATGTCGCCGCCGTCGATGGAAGCGTTGACTGCCGGGAAGCGTTTCAGCGCTTCGGTGGCCGCTTTCACGAAGAACGACATGAAGCCCAGGCGCACGCCGTTGTGGGACTTCTCGAACAGATCCTTGTACTTCGAACGCAGGGCCATGACTTCGGTCATGTCGACTTCGTTGAAAGTAGTCAGCATCGCCATGTTCGACTGTGCTTCAACCAGGCGCTTGGCCACGGTGGCACGAACGCGGGTCATCGGAACACGCTTCTCGGTGCGGTCGCCAGCAGCGAACACAGGAGCAGCGGCAGCCGGGGCAGCAGCCTTGGCAGGCGCAGCAGCAGGAGCGTTTTTCTTGGCTTCAACAGCAGCAACCACATCTTCCTTGGTCACACGGCCGTCTTTACCGGTGCCTTTGATGGAAGCCAGGTTGATACCGTTCTCTTCAGCCAGCTGACGCGCAGCCGGTGCAGCGATTGGATCTTCACCACCCGCAGCCGGAGCGGCAGCAGGTGCCGAGGCAGCGGCCGGTGCAGCAGCGGCAGCAGGAGCAGCGGCAGCGCTGCCTTCTTCGATCGAGCCCAGTACCTGGTTCGACAGAACGGTAGCGCCCTCTTCGGCAACGATTGCGCCCAGTACGCCGTCAGCTTCGGCCAACACTTCCAGAACGACTTTGTCGGTCTCGATGTCGACGATCAGGTCGTCACGCTTTACAGCGTCGCCTGGTTTCTTGTGCCAAGTGGCAACGGTGCCATCGGCAACCGATTCCGGGAATGACGGGGCTTTGATTTCGATAGCCATTATCTGTGGGTCCTTAAAATTCGGTTTCAGTCAGCGCGAAGGCGTTAAACAGTGAAAGCATCTTGCAGCAGTTTTTCCTGCTGCTCGGCGTGCATCGACGCATAACCACAAGCAGGTGCAGCAGAAGCATCACGACCGGCGTACTCCAAGCCCAAGGCCTTGTTGTGGTTGCCGATACTGCGACGCAGGTGATGCTGGCTGCTGTACCAAGCGCCTTGGTTCATCGGTTCTTCCTGACACCACACAACATTAGTGAGGTTGGTGTAAGGCGCGATGATCTCCATGAGGTCATCTTCCGGGAACGGGTAAAGCTGTTCGATACGTACGATGGCGATGTCTTCGCGGCCCTCGGCACGACGTTTTTCCAGCAGGTCGTAGTAGACCTTGCCGCTGCACAGGATCAGGCGAGTGACCTTGGCCGCGTCCAGCGTATCGATCTCTGGAATCACGGTCTGGAACGAACCATCCGCCAGATCTTCCAGGGTAGAGATGGCCAATTTGTGACGCAGCAGCGATTTCGGGGTCAGCACTACCAGGGGCTTGCGCAGCGGACGGATCACCTGACGACGCAGCAAGTGGTAGATCTGCGCCGGAGTAGTCGGCACGCACACCTGGATGTTGTGCTCGGCGCACAGCTGCAGGTAACGCTCCAGACGGGCCGAGGAGTGCTCCGGACCCTGACCTTCATAACCGTGTGGCAGCAGCATGGTCAGACCGCACAGACGGCCCCACTTGTGCTCGCCGCTGGTGATGAACTGGTCGATAACCACCTGAGCACCGTTGGCGAAGTCGCCGAACTGGGCTTCCCAGATCACCAGCGCCTGCGGCGTGGTGGTCGAGTAACCGTATTCGAACGCCAGTACGGCTTCTTCGGACAGGAACGAATCGTACAGGTCGAAACGCGGCTGGCCTTCGTACAGGTTCTGCAACGGGATGTAGGTGCCCGCGTCTTTCTGGTTGTGCAATACCGCGTGACGGTGCGAGAACGTACCACGGCCGATGTCCTGGCCGGTCATGCGGATCGGGTGACCTTCAAACGCCAGGGTCGCGTACGCCATGGTTTCGGCATAGCCCCAGTTGATCGGCAGGCCGCCGGCTTGCATCTTCTGACGGTCTTCGTAGATCTTCGCAACCTGGCGCTGCACCACGAAGCCATCCGGGATTTCCAGCAGCTTGGCGGACAGTTCCTGCAGGGTCTTCAGATCGAACGAGGTGTCGTGACGCGCCGTCCAGGTGTGACCCAGGTACGGACGCCAGTCAACGAACAGCTCTTTGTTCGGCTCTTTGACCAGGCTTTTTACAACGTGCAGACCATTGTCCAGCGCGTTGCGGTATTCATCGATCTTCGCCTGAACACGCGCATCATCAACAATACCGGCCTTCGTCAGGCTTTCGGCATACAGCTCACGTGTGGTGCGCTGCTTGGTGATCTGCTGGTACATCAACGGCTGGGTGCCGCTTGGTTCGTCAGCTTCGTTGTGACCGCGACGGCGGTAGCAAACCAGGTCGATCACCACGTCACGCTTGAACTGCATGCGATAGTCGACGGCCAGTTGGGTCACGAACAGCACAGCTTCCGGATCATCACCATTCACATGGAGGATCGGCGCCTGAATCATCTTGGCAACGTCGGTGGCGTACTCGGTGGAGCGCGCATCCAGTGGGTTGCTGATGGTGAAGCCAACCTGGTTGTTGATGACGATGTGAACGGTACCGCCGGTCTTGAAGCCGCGAGTCTGCGACATCTGGAACGTTTCCAGTACCACGCCTTGACCAGCGAACGCCGCGTCACCGTGGATGGAAATCGGCAGAACCTTTTCACCGGTGGTGTCGTTACGACGATCCTGACGAGCACGGACCGAACCCTCGACCACTGGAGAAACGATTTCCAGGTGGGATGGGTTGAAGGCCATGGCCAGGTGAACTTCGCCGCCTGTGGTCATGACGTTGGACGAGAAGCCCTGGTGATATTTAACGTCACCGGAACCCAGCTCGACCTTCTTCTTGCCTTCGAACTCGTCGAACAGTTCACGCGGGTTCTTGCCGAAGGTGTTGACCAACACGTTCAGGCGACCACGGTGAGCCATGCCGATCACGATTTCCTTGGTACCGTAGGAACCGGAACGCTGGATCAGCTCGTCGAGCATCGGGATCAGGCTTTCGCCGCCTTCCAGGCCAAAACGCTTGGTGCCTGGGTATTTGGTGCCCAGGTATTTTTCCAAACCTTCAGCTGCGGTCACGCGCTCAAGCAGGTGGCTGCGAACGTCGGCGGACAGCACCGGACGGCCACGCACACCTTCCAGGCGATGCTGGAACCAGTGACGTTGCTCGGAATCAGTGATGTGCGTGAACTCAGCGCCGATGGTGCGGCAATATGTCTGCTGCAACGCTTCGTGAATTTCGCGTAGGCTCGCTTCCTCTTTGCCGATGAACAGGTCGCCGGCACGGAAGGTCGTATCAAGATCGGCATTGGTCAAGCCGTAATGATTGATCGACAGGTCAGCAGGTGCAGGACGCTGCCAGAGCCCCAGCGGGTCAAGCTGGGCCGCCTGGTGGCCACGCATCCGGTAGGCCTGGATCAGTCGCAGTACTTCAACTTGCTTCTTCTCATGCTCACTGCTCACGCTACCGGCGGAAACCGGTTGGGCGCGGCGCTGGTTCTTTGCCAGCAGCACAAACTGATCGCGAATCGTTGCGTGCGATACATCGGTGGCAGCGTTGCCGTCTGAAGACAACGTCTGAAATTTGGTGCGCCATTCTTCTGGCACAGCGTTAGGGTCGTGCAGGTAGAGCTCATAAAGCTCTTCCACATAGGCAGCGTTACCACCTGAAAGATAGCCGCTGTTCCACATGCGCTGCATCACGCTTTCTTGCATGCTTGGTCACCCTCGATTTGGGGACACCACCGGCGGAAACACCGAGTTTGCTTGCAAAAGGCCAAGTGCAGCGACCAAAACAAGCCACTTAGGATCACGCTGATAGTTCGGGTACCAACCCGAATGCCCCTGCTTGTCTCATTTCTTCAAAATAAGAGCCGCGGCTTTGTAAGTCGCTGCTCAAGTTAAAACTACGGCGCCGGTTGAAGCCTGCGCCGCAGCATTTACGGGCACAACGGTCCTGCTTTGTTACAACGTCAGTTACACGCCGCTTTGGAGCAGCATGTTACGGATGTGACCAATGGCCTTAGTCGGGTTCAGGCCTTTGGGACATACGTTGACGCAGTTCATGATCCCGCGGCAGCGGAATACGCTGAACGGGTCATCCAGCGAAGCCAGACGCTCGGATGTCTTGGTGTCACGGCTGTCTGCCAGGAAGCGATACGCTTGCAGCAGGGCAGCTGGACCCAGGAACTTGTCCGGGTTCCACCAGAAGGACGGGCACGAGGTCGAGCAGCAAGCGCACAGGATGCACTCGTACAGACCGTCGAGCTTTTCACGCTCTTCAGGGGACTGCAGACGCTCGATGGCCGGAGCCGGCGTGTCGTTCTGCAGGAACGGCTTAACTTTCTCGTATTGCTTGTAGAAGATGCTCATATCGACGACCAGGTCACGGATAACCGGCAAACCTGGTAGAGGACGAACGATCAGCTTGTTGCCTTTAACAACGGCGGACAGCGGCGTGATGCACGCTAGGCCATTTTTGCCGTTGATGTTCATGCCGTCGGAACCGCAAACACCTTCACGGCAAGAGCGACGATAGGAGAAACCCTCGTCCTGCTCTTTGATCAGTGCCAATACATCCAGCACCATCAGGTCTTTACCACCGGTATCGACCTGGAACTCCTGCATGAACGGCGCAGCGTCCTGATCAGGGTTGTAGCGATAAACACTGACTTTCAACATGGCAGCCACCCTTAGTAAGTCCGAATCTTCGGTTCAAACGTCGGAACCGTCTTCGGCGAGAAGTTCACGGCACGCTTGGTTACGCGCTTGTCACCCGGGAAGTACAGGGTGTGGCACAACCAGTTTTCGTCATCGCGGTCTTCAAAGTCTTCACGAGCGTGAGCACCACGGGATTCTTTACGAACCTCGGCGGCGATCGCAGTCGCTTCAGCCACTTCCAGCAGGTTTTGCAGTTCAAGGGCTTCGATACGAGCGGTGTTGAACGCCTGGCTCTTATCGTTGATCTTGACGTTGGCGATGCGCTTGCGCAGATCGGCCAGCTGGGCAATACCCTTCTGCATGTATTCGCCGGTACGGAATACGCCGAAGTAGTTCTGCATGCAGCTTTGCAGCTCACGACGCAGAGTTGCCACGTCTTCGCCATCAGTGCGCTCGTTCAGAGCGTTCAGGCGGGCCAAGGCAGCCTCGATGTTAGCGTCGGTAGCGTCATCGTATTCGATGCCGTCGGTCAGCGCTTTTTCCAGGTGCAGGCCGGCCGCGCGACCGAATACCACCAGGTCGAGCAGCGAGTTGCCGCCCAGACGGTTGGCACCGTGTACCGATACGCAAGCCACTTCGCCTACTGCGAACAGACCGTGGATGATCTCGTCAACGCCGTCGGCGTTCTGGGTGATCGCCTGGCCATGAATGTTGGTCGGAACACCGCCCATCATGTAGTGGCAGGTTGGAACAACCGGAACCGGAGCAACCACTGGGTCAACGTGGGCAAAGGTCTTGGACAGTTCACAGATACCTGGCAGGCGGCTGTGCAGTACTTCTTCACCCAGGTGATCGAGCTTCAGCAGAACGTGGTCGCCATTCGGACCACAGCCGTTACCGGCGATGATCTCTTTAACCATGGAGCGAGCTACAACGTCACGACCCGCGAGGTCTTTCGCGTTCGGAGCATAACGCTCCATGAAACGCTCGCCGTGCTTGTTGATCAGGTAACCACCTTCACCACGGCAACCTTCAGTCACCAGTACACCGGCGCCGGCGATGCCGGTCGGGTGGAACTGCCACATTTCGATGTCTTGCACCGGCACGCCAGCACGCAGTGCCATGCCAACGCCGTCACCGGTGTTGATCAGGGCATTAGTGGTCGACGCGTAGATACGGCCTGCACCGCCAGTTGCCAGAACAGTAGCCTTGGCACGGATGTAGGTGGTTTCACCGGTCTCGATGCAGATGGCGATAACACCAACAAATGCACCGTCGGCGTTCTTCACCAGATCAACCGCGTAGTACTCGTTCAGGAACGTGGTGCCAGCTTTCAGGTTGCCCTGATAAAGGGTGTGCAGCAGCGCATGACCGGTACGGTCGGACGCAGCGCAGGTACGGGCAGCTTGGCCACCTTTACCGTAATCCTTCGACTGACCGCCGAATGGACGTTGGTAGATACGACCTTGCTCGGTACGGGAGAACGGCAGGCCCATGTGGTCCAGCTCGAACACCGCAGCCGGACCTTCCTGACACATGTATTCGATAGCGTCCTGGTCACCGATGTAGTCGGAACCCTTGACGGTATCGTACATGTGCCAGCGCCAGTCATCGTTTGGATCGGCGGAAGCGATGGCGCAGGTGATGCCACCCTGGGCCGATACGGTGTGGGAGCGGGTCGGGAACACCTTGGTGATCACGGCAGTCTTGTGACCACCCTGGGCCAGCTGCAGCGCTGCGCGCATGCCAGCACCGCCGCCACCAATAATGATGGCGTCGAAGGAAATAGTTGGAATGTTAGCCATGAATCAGATACCCCAAAGAATCTGCACACCCCAGACGAAGTAAGCGAACATCGCAATGCCGCATACTGCCTGGAAGAGGAAACGGACTGCGGTTGCGGACTTGCCCAGCGCCATAGGCGTCAAGTAGTCAGTCGCAATGGTCCACATGCCAACCCAGGCGTGAGCGCCCAGGGCTACAAGGGCCAGCAGGCTGAAGATTCGCATCGCATTGTGGGAAAACAGGCCGTGCCATTGCTCATAGCCGATGCCCGGATTTGCGACGAGGTATCCGATCAGGAAAATGAAATAAGCCGCGAGAACGACCGCAGACACACGCTGTGCCATCCAGTCATAGAGGCCTGAACGCGAAAGGTTCGTAACGCTGGTTACCATATCCAAACTCCTGCCAGAACGATCAGCACCACGGAAATGGCGATGATGATTTTCGAGCCCAGGCGGCCGCCTTCCAGCGTCTCACCGATACCCGCATCCATGATCAAGTGGCGCACACCGGCTACCAGGTGATAAAGCAGAGCGGACAGGAGGCCCCATGCTACGAACTTGGCCAGCGGGCTGGTCAAGCATGCCTTCACCTCGGCGTAACCTTCCTCGGAACCCAGGGATTTGCTCAATGCATAAAGCATGATGCCCAAGCCCAGGAACAGGATGATGCCGGAAACACGGTGCAGGAACGACGTAACGCCGGTGATGGGGAGTTTGATGGTCCTTAGGTCTAGGTTTACAGGTCGTTGGCTATTCACGGCTTTTTTTCACACTGAAGAGCCCCTAACAATCAGGGCAAAGTTGTTGGGGAGTGCACTGGTCAGGTAAGCACCACCCAGGGAGTGCGACCCCCAATGAAAGCAAGCCCAAAAGCCCTTGGCGGTCGGTGGCCGAGTATAGACAGTTAGGTTACTAATGACAACGCGCGCTCCTCACCCTAATAGCGGATTGCGCTGGCGAGATAAAAGGCGTAAATGGCAGTCAATTTCGAGGAAAAAGTACGGTTAAAGCCTTCTGGAGCAAGACTTTAGGCAAATTGACATCTGAATTTATCTCACTATAGTGGTGCGGGCCCTGCGTGGGGGGTCTGTCTGATGATTTGAAGCATAAATAGGAGGCCACATGGCTGACAAAAAAGCGCAGTTGATCATCGAGGGCGCAGCCCCCGTCGAGCTGCCCATTTTAACCGGCACCGTTGGTCCCGATGTTATCGACGTACGGGGCCTGACGGCCACGGGCCGTTTCACTTTCGACCCAGGCTTCATGTCGACCGCCTCTTGCGAGTCGAAGATCACCTATATCGACGGCGACAATGGCATTCTGCTGCATCGGGGCTACCCGATCGAGCAACTGGCTGAAAAGTCGGACTACCTGGAAACCTGCTACCTGCTGCTAAATGGCGAACTGCCAACAGCCGAGCAAAAAGCCCAGTTCGTCAGCACTGTAAAGAACCACACCATGGTTCACGAGCAGTTGAAGACCTTCTTCAACGGCTTCCGTCGCGACGCCCATCCGATGGCCGTCATGTGCGGTGTGGTTGGCGCCCTGTCAGCCTTCTATCACGACTCCCTCGACATCAATAACCCGCAGCATCGCGAAATCTCCGCGATCCGCCTGGTTGCCAAGATGCCGACTCTGGCCGCAATGGTTTACAAGTACTCCATGGGTCAACCCATGATGTACCCGCGCAACGACCTGACGTACGCGGAAAACTTCCTGCACATGATGTTCAACACCCCGTGCGAGATCAAACCGATCAGCCCGGTACTCGCCAAGGCCATGGACCGGATCTTCATCCTCCACGCCGACCACGAGCAAAACGCCTCGACGTCCACCGTACGCCTGGCAGGCTCTTCGGGTGCCAACCCGTTCGCCTGTATCGCCGCCGGTATCGCCGCACTGTGGGGCCCTGCCCACGGCGGTGCGAACGAAGCCGTATTGACCATGCTCGATGAAATCGGCGATGTGTCCAACATCGACAAGTTCATCGCCAAGGCCAAAGACAAGAACGATCCGTTCAAGTTGATGGGCTTCGGTCACCGGGTCTACAAGAACCGCGACCCGCGCGCGACCGTGATGAAGCAGACCTGCGACGAAGTATTGAAGGAACTGGGCATCAAGAACGATCCGCAACTCGAACTGGCCATGCGCCTGGAAGAGATCGCCCTGACCGACCCATACTTCATCGAACGCTCGCTGTACCCGAACGTCGACTTCTACTCGGGGATCATCCTCAAGGCGATCGGCATTCCAACCAGCATGTTCACCGTAATCTTCGCCCTGGCCCGCACCGTGGGCTGGATCTCCCACTGGAAAGAAATGCTCTCCAGCCCGTACAAGATTGGCCGTCCGCGCCAGCTGTACACCGGCTACGAGTCGCGTGACATCTCCAAGCTGGAAGATCGCAAGTAAGCACCTTTTAGCAGCACCGAAAACGGCCTCCCTCAGTGGAGGCCGTTTTTATTTGTGTCGACTGATCTACCACCATCAGGGGCAAGCCACCTCCCACATTGAAGTGCATTCCAAATGATGCACTCGGTTAACTGCAGGAGGGGACTTGCCCCCGATGGCATTGGCACAAGCCCCTCATAAGCTTCAGGCAAAAAAAATGCCCCGGCCTTTCGACCGGGGCATTTCCTTATCCAGCTTCAACCTTAGTGGTTAACCGCCCCACTCGCCCCCAGGCCAGTCTGCGAACGCACAAACTGCGGGAAGTACAGCGCACGCTCTTTCTCTGCCGCCGCCGACTTGTCGGTGATGGAGAAGAACCAGATACCCACAAACGCGATGATCATCGAGAACAGCGCTGGGTATTCGTACGGGAAGATGGCTTTTTCATGATGCAGGATCGAGACCCAGATGGTCGGACCCAGCACCATCAGGCCAACGGCGCTGACCAAGCCCAACCAGCCACCGATCATGGCGCCACGGGTGGTGAGGTTTTTCCAGTACATGGAAAGCAGCAACACCGGGAAGTTACAGCTGGCCGCAATCGAGAACGCCAGGCCGACCATGAACGCAATGTTCTGGCTTTCGAACAGGATGCCCAGGCCGATCGCCAACACTGCGAGGGCGATGGTGGTGATCTTCGACACGCGAATCTCATCCTTTTCGTTGGCCTTGCCTTTCTTGATCACGCTGGCGTACAGGTCATGGGAAACCGCCGAAGCACCGGCCAGGGTCAAGCCGGCCACTACCGCGAGGATGGTGGCGAAGGCCACGGCCGAGATAAAGCCCAGGAAGATACTGCCGCCCACCGCGTTAGCCAGGTGCACCGCCGCCATGTTGTTACCGCCCAACAGAGCGCCTGCAGCATCCTTGAATGCCGGGTTAGTGCTGACCAGCAGGATCGCGCCGAAGCCGATGATAAAGGTCAGGATATAGAAGTAGCCGATGAAGCCAGTGGCATACAGCACGCTCTTACGCGCTTCCTTGGCGTCGCTTACGGTGAAGAAGCGCATCAGGATGTGTGGCAGGCCGGCGGTACCGAACATCAGTGCCAAGCCAAGGGAGAACGCGGAGATCGGGTCCTTCACTAGGCCGCCGGGGCTCATGATCGCTTCACCTTTAGGGTGAACCTTGATTGCCTCGGAGAACAGCATGTTGAAGTCGAAGTTGACGTGCTTCATCACCATCAGCGCCATGAACGAGGCACCGGACAGCAGCAGCACTGCCTTGATGATCTGTACCCAAGTCGTCGCCAACATACCGCCGAACAGTACGTACATGCACATCAGGATGCCGACCAGGATCACCGCGACGTGGTAGTCCAGACCGAACAGCAGTTGGATCAGCTTGCCCGCACCCACCATCTGAGCGATCAGGTAAAACGCCACCACCACCAGGGAGCCACAGGCCGACAGGCTGCGGATCTGGGTTTGGCCGAGGCGGTAGGACGCTACGTCAGCAAAGGTGTACTTGCCCAGGTTACGCAGGCGCTCGGCGATCAGGAACAGAATGATCGGCCAGCCCACCAGGAAGCCGATCGAGTAGATCAGGCCATCGTAGCCAGAGGTGAACACCAGCGCGGAAATACCCAGGAAGGACGCGGCCGACATATAGTCGCCGGCAATCGCCAAGCCATTCTGGAAACCGGTGATCTTGCCGCCGGCCGCGTAATAGTCGGCCGCCGAGTTGTTACGCTTGGACGCCCAGTAGGTGATGCACAACGTCGCGCCGACAAAGGCCACGAACATCAGGATCGCTGCGATATTCAGCGGTTGTTTGTGCACTTCACCAGTCAATGCATCCGCCGCCCACACAGCGGGCGCGAAGACCGAAGCGCCGAATACAGCCAATAGACGACGGATCATTGCGCAGCCTCCTTGAGAATCGCATTGTTCAGGTCGTCGAATTCGCCGTTGGCGCGTCGTACGTAGATGCCGGTGAGGACAAAGGCCGAGACAATCAGCCCGACCCCAATGGGGATACCCCACGTAATAGATGAACCAGGGCTCAGTTTGGCCCCTAGCACTTGTGGCCCGTAGGCGATCAACAGGATGAATCCGGAGTAAAGCCCTAGCATGATCGCCGAGAGAATCCAGGCGAACCTTTCCCTTTTTCTCACCAGCTCCTTGAAACGAGGGCTGTTTTGAATCGAGAGGTAAATGCTGTCGTTCATTGTTTTTATCCTCGCAGCACAGCTTTTTTATTATTGGAACATAGCCACTGTATGCGGCTGCGGAACAGGTTCCAGACGACCTTAGTATTAGAGGAAGTGTAGCGAGGGATTGGGAGGGCAAAGAAACATTTGCGGATGACGAAAATAATGTGGGAGAGGGCTCGCTCCCGATCGCGGTGAGCCAGTCAGATCATTGACGACTGACACACCGCAATCGGGAGCAAGCCCCCTCCCACAGGGGTTGTATCAAGGCATTGGGGGGGGGGTTATTTACCGGTCCACTCGGCTACACGCTCAGGGTGCTTGGCGACCCAGTCCTTGGCCGCTGCATCAGGCTTGGCACCTTCTTGGATAGCTAACATGACTTCGCCGATTTCGTCCTTGGAGGCCCACTGGAATTTCTTCAGGAAGGCCGCGACTTCCGGCGCTTTCTTCTCCAGGCCCTTGCTGCCGATGCTGTTGACGGTTTCAGCAGCACCATAAATCCCTTTTGGATCTTCCAGGAAACGCAGTTTCCACTTGGCGAACATCCAGTGTGGCACCCAACCGGTGACCGCAATGGATTCCTGTTTGTCTTCGGCACGGGTCAGTTCGGCGATCATTGCTGCGCCCGAGCTGGCCTGCAGTTTGTAGTCCAGACCGTAGGCCTTGATCGCTTCGTCGGTCTTGAGCATCACGCCTGAACCGGCGTCGATACCAACGATTTTGTTCTTGAAGGTGGTGTCGGTCTTGAGGTCTTCGATGGACTTGGCCTTGACGTACTCCGGCACGATCAGGCCGATTTTCGCATCCTTGAAGTTGGGGCCGTAATCGACCACCTTGTCCTTGTTCTTGGTCCAGTATTCACCGTGAGTCACGGGCAGCCAGGCGGAAAGCATGGCATCGAGTTTGCCGGTCGCCACGCCCTGCCACATGATGCCGGTGGCAACCGCCTGCAGTTTCACGTCATAACCGAGCTTTTGTTTGATCACTTCTGCCGCCACGTGGGTGGTGGCAACGCTGTCCGACCAACCATCAACGTAGCCGATGCTCAGGGTTTTGCTGTCGGCGCTGGCCAGTGTGGAGCTCATCGCAACTACCAGAGTGGCAGCTGCGCCCAAGAGTCGTCGCATCTTCATCGTACTTCCCCGAAAGTGCTGCGCCCGACGGATGCCGAGCGACGTCAACCTGTTGTTATGTAGTGCACCGCGCCCCGTTCACGCGCATCGATCCGGTGGCTGCGACATCAGTTGAGTACTGACACCCTGATCATCAACCCGCAGAAGCCGTCGACCTGCTCTGTCAGCGACCTTATGCAAGCAAGAAACGACATCACATCGCCAGCAGGACGTTTCCTGGAACATGGCGTCAATATTCCGCCCGAACTTTGCATGTCAAAATTATGCAGCCCCACTGGGAGAGGGCAAATCCGGGTAAGATGCGCGCCTTTGCTCCCCCAGATAAGCCGACCATGCCCGCGACCGCCCGCTTCCCTGCCCTGCCCTATTTATTCGCCCTGATCCTCGGCCTGCTGGCCCTGGTAGGCTATTGGTATGGCCTCGGCCGTCCGGTGGTGTTGCCGGATGTCGCCAGTGCCAGCCATAAACTGCAATGCGCGTCCTACACGCCGTTCGACAAAGACCAATCCCCGTTCGACCAGCCGTTCAAACTACGCCCCGAGCGGATGGACGCTGACCTGGCCCTACTGGCCACCCGATTCGAATGCATCCGCACTTACTCCATGACCGGCCTGGAAGCCCTGCCAGGCATGGCGCGCAAACATGGCCTCAAGGTGATGGCCGGCGCTTGGGTCAGCAGTGATCCGGTGGCCACCGAAAAAGAAATCGACGAGTTGATCGCAGCGGCAAACGCCAACCCGGACGTGGTGACCTCGGTAATCGTCGGCAACGAAGCGCTGTTGCGCAAGGAAGTCACCGCCGCGCAGTTGGTGAAGCTGATCCAGACAGTCAAAAGCCAGATCAAACAACCGGTGACTTACGCCGATGTCTGGGAGTTCTGGCTGCAACACCCGGAAATCGCCCCGGCGGTGGATTTCCTGACCATTCACCTACTGCCCTACTGGGAAGATGATCCTTCGAGCATCGACCAGGCCCTCAAGCACGTGGGCGATGTGCGTCAGACCTTCGGCAACAAGTTCGCGCCCAAGGACGTGCTGATCGGCGAAACCGGCTGGCCCAGCGAGGGTCGCCAGCGTGAAACAGCCGTGCCGAGCCGAGTCAATGAAGCCAAGTTCATGCGTGGTTTTGTGGCGATGGCCGAAGCCAATGGCTGGCGCTACAACCTGATCGAAGCGTTTGACCAGCCGTGGAAACGTGCCAGCGAAGGTGCGGTAGGCGGCTACTGGGGCTTGTTCGATGCTGATCGCCAGGAAAAGGGCATCCTCGCCGGGCCGGTGACTAACGTGCCGTACTGGCCGCTGTGGTTGGGGGTGGGTGGTGTCATCCTGCTCGGGACGTTGGTGCTCGGTGGTCGCGTTCGCAGCAGTCGCGCCGCCATGGCCCTGCCGCTGCTCGGCGCAGTGGCGGCCTGCTCTATCGGAACCTGGGCCGAACTGACCCGCGTGACTGCGCGATTTAATGATGAGTGGGTGTGGGCGGCGTTGTTGATGACGCTCAACTTGCTGGTATTGGCTCATGCAGCACTGGCATTGAGCACTCGGGAAGGTTGGCGCGAGCGGGCCTTCAATTGGCTGGAACAGCGTGCGGGCTGGCTGGTGGCAATCGCCGGCTTTGCCGGTGCGGTGATGATGCTGGCACTGGTGTTTGACCCACGCTACCGCAGTTTCCCGAGTGCGGCACTCCTGCTGCCGGCGTTGGTATATCTGGTTCGCCCGGTAACCGGGCCGCGTCGTGAGATTGCCTTGCTGACCTTTATCATCGGTGCCGGCATTGCGCCGCAGTTGTACCGTGAAGGATTGCTGAACCAGCAGGCGTGGGGTTGGGCGGTGGTCAGTGGGTTGATGGTTGTGGCTTTGTGGCGGTGCTTGCGGATGCGCAAGGCGTAACACCGCTATCGGGGGCAAGCCCCCTCCCACATGAGAACGCGTTCCAAAGGTGGGAGGGGGCTTGCCCCCGATTGGCCTTATCAGGCGCCCCGCGGCTGCCTGACCAACCGCAACCCCGCAATCACCAGTGCAAACACCGCAAACGTGGTGTTGTACAACGCCAGGGCCGGGAACCCGAACACCAGCCCCAGCACTGCCAATCCCCAGCCCACGCGACCCGGCACGAAAAACGCCAGCACCGAGGTCACCAGTGCGGCCCAGCCCAGCACCTTAAAGTGAATCATCAAGCCCAGGTTCGAACGCACCTGGCATTCCCAGCGGCTGGCCTCGTCGGCACAGATGCCGACCCACTGGCCATCTTCCATAAAGCCGTAACGTGCGCCATAACTGGCAGCCAGCCATAACGGCAGGGCAATAAGCAGCAGAATCAAGGGCAAGCGGCGGGACATGGAGCACTCCGATAGGCAAAAACGGCGCTCAGCTTAATGCGCCAGCGGTCGTTAGCAAGGTGCATACACACAATTAGTGTTCACTAATGCATGGCAAAGTGTATCGTCTCGCTACTATTACCCCGATTCCGACGTTATTTTCCGACTTTTCGTGCCGAGAGCTGGCACTTCGGTGGCAACGCGGTGGTCATAGCCTGCGAACTTCATTAAGCACGTTTCCTCTTAGGGATTAAGTCATGCTCCGTTCCTTGCGCTGTGCTGCCTTACTGGGCAGCCTTTTTTTGAGTGCGTCAGCACTGGCGGTCGATATCGACCAAGCCAGCTATGGCTACCCTTTGACCAACCCGTTCGAAGCGACCATCGCCACCACTCCGCCTGACCTTCGGCCGACATTGCCGAGTGATAGCGAAATTAACCAGTCCGACTACACCCTGAACATGCGCCCAGAGCGCGAGTTCAGCCTGCCGGATAACTTCTGGGCGGTGAAGAAGCTCACCTACCGCATCGCCAAGCAAGACCGCGCCGCGCCGCTGATCTTCCTGATCGCGGGCACCGGTGCGCGGTTCGATAGCAGCATCAACGAATACCTGAAAAAACTGTATTACCAAGCCGGCTATCACGTAGTGCAACTGTCGTCGCCTACCAGCTTTGACTTCATCAGTGCCGCCTCGCGCTTCGCCACCCCGGGGATCACCCAGGAAGACGCCGAAGACATGTACCGCGTGATGCAAGCCGTGCGTGCGCAAAACGCCTCGCTGCCAGTGACCGACTTTTACCTCACCGGCTACAGCCTCGGCGCACTGGATGCGGCGTTTGTCAGCAAACTGGACGAGACCCGCCGCAGCTTCAACTTCAAGAAAGTGCTGCTGCTCAACCCGCCGGTCAACCTCTATACCTCGATCACTAACCTCGACAAGCTGGTACAGACCGAGGTCAAGGGCATCAACAACACCACCACCTTCTATGAACTGGTGCTGAACAAGCTGACTCGCTACTTCCAGCAAAAGGGCTATATCGACCTCAACGACGCCCTGCTCTACGACTTCCAGCAATCCAAGCAGCACTTGACCAACGAACAGATGGCCATGCTGATTGGCACGTCGTTCCGCTTTTCGGCGGCCGACATTGCCTTTACCTCGGACCTGATTAACCGCCGCGGCCTGATCATCCCACCGAAGTACCCGATCACCGAAGGCACCAGCCTCACGCCGTTCCTCAAGCGTGCACTGCAATGCGATTTCGACTGCTACCTCACCGAACAGGTAATCCCGATGTGGCGCGCCCGTTCCGATGGCGGCAGCCTGTTGCAACTGGTTGACCAGGTCAGCCTGTACGCCCTCAAGGACTACCTGCACGCCAGCCCGAAAATCGCCGTCATGCACAACGCCGACGACGTAATCCTCGGCCCAGGCGACCTTGGCTTCCTGCGTAAAACCTTCGGCGATCGCTTGACCGTCTACCCACTGGGCGGCCACTGCGGCAACCTCAATTACCGCGTCAACGCCGACGCCATGCTGGAGTTCTTCCGTGGCTAAATATCTTCTGCTGCTCGCCGCCCTGATGTGCGCGGGCGTAGCCAATGCCGACAACAGCAAGGCTCACGCGCCGGTCGTGGTGGATTCCGACGGTTTCAAAGAGCCGTTAAGCAAACTTAAATTCAACCCGGGTCTGGACCAGCGCGAGTTTGAACGCTCGTCCGTCAACGCCCTCAACGTGTATGACCCGCTCGAATCGTGGAACCGCCGCGTGTACCACTTCAACTACCGCTTCGACCAATGGGTGTTCCTGCCCGTGGTCGACGGCTACAAATACGTGACCCCGAGCTTCCTGCGCACCGGCGTGAGCAACTTCTTCAACAACCTGGGCGACGTGCCCAACCTGTTGAACAGCTTGCTCCAACTCAAGGGGCACCGCTCCCTGGAGACCACTGGCCGCCTGCTGCTCAACACCACCGTCGGCATCGCCGGCCTGTGGGACCCGGCCACCGCCATGGGCCTACCGCGCCAGAGCGAAGACTTCGGCCAGACCCTGGGCTTCTACGGCGTCCCCGGCGGGGCGTATTTGGTACTGCCGATCTTCGGCCCATCGAACTTGCGCGACACCGGCGGCTTGCTGGTGGACTACACCGCGGAATCGCAGATCAACTTCCTGAACGTCTCGGAAGTCAGCTCCAACCACCCGGAAATCTGGGCCCTGCGCGCGGTGGACAAGCGTTATCAGACCAGCTTCCGTTATGGTCAGATGAACTCGCCGTTCGAGTATGAGAAGGTACGGTATATCTACACGGAATCGCGCAAGTTGCAGATTGCCGAGTAATCACGTCTAGCTTAATTAAAAGGCCATCCAGGCAATCTGGATGGCCTTTTTTTTCGCACAACAGACTCAAGCAACCTCCCACAGAGCACGCACACTTTGCCCGGGAACTATCCCTGGGGAAAAACTCAATACTAAGAGTGTGCCTCTCAGGTTCAGTTAACGCCTGAAGCAGCAGACGCCCCCAACCAAAGAACATCCCATCAGACGCTTTATTTTAAAGGCCGACACAGATGCTGTTATCCAGCGCTTCAGTAACACACTCAAACGTGGACAAGGTTCTGACGACTACCTCCACACACCAGAACGAAGTAAAGCACGCGCCGCCGACCCAAAATACCGGCCGGGACGAGGGTGACTATCGTAGCCATCACGACTTCTACGAGGATCCGCTTTTTGCTTCGGTTTTCGGCACTAGCACCAAGCCTTCTGTGCTCACTAAAACTCAACTCCAAGCCTTTTTCCTCAAAGTCGGCGGCGTTCCCCAGCATGAGTTGCATAAACTAACGCCCTACGACCGCGCGAACATCGCAGCCAATGCTCTTCGGGTACTTAAATACATTGATAGCACCCCACATGCCTTTTCGACGCCCAACAACGACCGCATAGACACTGGCTTTAAGAGCCCATCAGCGCACAACGCTTCAACTCCGAACAACGGCAAGATGCACCTTTGGAACTCCGAAGCGAGCATGCTTGTACGCTTCACGGAAGAAGGCTATCCAGGGCTGCAACCCGGTCCGAGATAAGCGGCACCACGATCAGACCGAACGCCCTTATAGCGCCCTGAACACAGATGCGTGACTGCGAACGTCACGCCTGACGTTTAGTGCGCTGCCATACCTTGCGAACCAGCGACACCATCATCAATACCAGCGCACCGGCGATAATCCCCGCCACCGCATTCAGCAAGGTCGGCATCAACCAAGCGATTGCGCCGGCGCTCTGACTCACCGATTCAATCCAGTGATGCACCACCGGTACGCCGTGGGTGAGGATGCCGCCACCGACCATAAACATCGCAGCCGTGCCGATCACCGACAGGCTTTTCATCATGTATGGCGCCGCACTCAGGATCCCACCACCGATGCTGCGCGCTACCTGACCGGGCTTCTGGGTGAGCCACAGACCCAAGTCGTCCAGCTTGACGATACCGGCCACCAGCCCATAGACGCCGATGGTCATGACAATGGCGATGCCCGACAGCACGATCACCTGCTGGGTCAACTGCGCGTCGGCCACAATACCGAGGGTAATGGCGATGATTTCGGCGGAGAGGATGAAGTCGGTGCGGATCGCGCCTTTGATCTTGTCTTTTTCGAACGCCACCAGGTCGGTCGCCGGGTCCGCTACGGCGTCGGCCAACTGCGCGTGCTCGGCCTGGTCTTCAGCTTTGCTGTGAAGGAATTTGTGCGCGACTTTCTCGAAGCCTTCAAAACACAGGTAGGCGCCGCCGAGCATCAACAGCGGCGTCACCGCCCACGGCGCAAAGGCGCTGATCAACAGTGCGGTGGGCACCAGGATCAGTTTATTGACGAACGAGCCCTTGGCCACCGCCCACACCACGGGAATTTCACGCTCGGCGCGCACACCGGAAACCTGCTGGGCGTTGAGCGCCAGGTCGTCACCCAGCACGCCGGAAGTCTTCTTCGCTGCCATTTTTGTCATCAAGGCAACGTCATCGAGTACCGCGGCGATGTCATCGATCAACACCAACAAGCTGCTTCCTGCCATGAATCGCACTTCCATAAGGGGGGATGGCGCGAGCATAACGCGGCGCAAGGCGTTGCGGGCACATTGTTGAGGCCCGCGGATAGCCGGTGCTACCATGCGCAACCGCCGGTATTGGCAAGGAAACTCCTGGTTTATGAGCACCATTCGCGAGCGCAACAAAGAAAAAATCCTGCGGGCGGCAAGCGAGGAGTTTGCCGACAAGGGCTTCGCCGCGACCAAAACCAGCGACATTGCCGCCAAGGCCGGCCTGCCCAAGCCCAACGTCTATTACTACTTCAAGTCCAAGGACAACCTCTACCGCGAGGTACTCGAAAGCATTATTGAGCCGATCCTGGCGGCTTCCACGCCGTTCAATCCGGACGGCGACCCCAAAGAAGTGTTGAGCAACTACATCCGCTCGAAAATCCGCATCTCCCGCGACTTGCCGTTTGCCTCCAAGGTGTTCGCCAGCGAGATCATGCACGGCGCCCCGCACCTGAGCAGCGATCAGGTCGAACAGCTCAACGCCCAGGCCAAGCACAATATCCAATGCATCCAGAGCTGGGTGGATCGTGGGTTGATTGCGGCGATCGACCCAAATCACCTGATGTTCAGCATATGGGCGGCGACGCAGACCTATGCGGATTTCGACTGGCAGATTTCGGCGGTGACCGGCAAGGCCAAGCTCGATGAAGCGGATTACGAAGCGGCGGCGCAGACCATTATTCGGTTGGTGCTCAAGGGCTGTGAACCCGACTGATACACCGAGGTGTGGGTGCCAATCGGGGGCAAGCCCCCTCCCACATGTTGAACTGCGAACGCGGTCAAAATTGTGCGAGGGGGCTTGCTCCCGATGAGGCCCTGACAGTCACCGACGATTAGGCTGACACCCCAGCATCCGCCCACAACCCCACCCCCTCGATCGCCGTGATCGCACACTGCTCATCAATATCCGACGTATCCCCACTGATACCAATTGCTCCCAGTACCGCCCCATCCTGATCCCGAATCAACACGCCTCCCGGTGCCGGCACGACGCTGCCCTGCCCCAGGCTATTCAACGCCGCAATAAACGCAGGCCGTTGCTGCGCATCCAGTGCCAGCAAGCGCGAGCCCTTGCCCAACGCAATCGCACCCCAGGCCTTGCCGATGGCGATTTGCGGGCGCAGCAGGCTCGCGCCGTCTTCGCGCTGCAGGGTGATCAAGTGGCCGCCGCTGTCGAGGACCGCGATGGTCAGCGGTGCCGCTGAAATCGTGCGGCCTGCGGTGAGGGCCTGGGTGGCCAGTTGGGTGGCAATCTTCAAGGTTAAAGCGCTCATGGTGCCGTCCTTCTTTTGTTATTGGGAAAGCGGTGGAGGTCTGTTTGATCAGATGCTCGATCAAACAAATAGAACACAATGACATTTGTTTTTGTATACAATATTTTCGCACAAAGGCTCCATACGTCGAAAAAAGCCGTTCCGACGAACGCAAAGACCAATCAATAAAATGGATTGACCTGCGCATCCCGCCGTGAATACACTTTGAACAGACACCACTTGTATACAATTACAAAACGCAAGAGGCACCAAAACATGAGCAAAATGAGAGCAATCGAAGCCGCCGTCCTCGTCATGCGCCGTGAAGGCGTGGACACCGCCTTCGGCATCCCAGGCGCCGCGATCAACCCGCTGTACTCAGCCTTGCAGAAGGTGGGTGGCATCGATCACGTCCTTGCTCGCCACGTTGAAGGCGCCTCGCACATGGCCGAGGGTTACACCCGCACCAAGGCCGGGAATATCGGCGTGTGCATCGGCACCTCGGGCCCAGCGGGCACCGACATGGTCACCGGCCTCTACAGCGCCTCGGCCGACTCGATCCCGATCCTGTGCATCACCGGCCAAGCCCCTCGTGCACGGATGCACAAGGAAGACTTCCAGGCCGTGGACATCACCAGCATCGTCAAGCCGGTGACCAAGTGGGCGACCACCGTCCTGGAACCGGGTCAGGTGCCCTACGCGTTCCAGAAAGCTTTCTATGAAATGCGCTCCGGCCGACCAGGCCCAGTGCTGATCGACCTGCCGTTCGACGTGCAGATGGCCGAAATCGAATTCGACATCGACGCCTATCAGCCACTGCCCCTGGCCAAACCACTGGCGACACGCATCCAGGTCGAAAAAGCCCTGGCCCTGCTCGACGCGGCCGAACGTCCGTTGCTGGTCAGCGGGGGGGGCGTGATCAACGCCGATGCCAGCGAGCTGCTGGTGGAATTCGCTGAACTCACCGGTATCCCGGTGATTCCGACCCTGATGGGCTGGGGCACCATCGCCGATGATCACCCGCTGATGGTGGGTATGGTCGGCCTGCAAACCTCCCACCGTTATGGCAACGCGACCATGCTCAAGTCGGACGTGGTGCTGGGCATCGGCAACCGCTGGGCCAACCGCCACACCGGTTCGGTAGAGGTCTACACCGAGGGCCGCAAGTTCATCCACGTCGATATTGAGCCGACCCAGATTGGTCGTGTTTTCACCCCGGACCTGGGTATCGTTTCCGACGCCGGTGCGGCGCTGACAATGTTTATCGAAGTGGCCCGCGAGTGGAAAGCCGCCGGCAAGCTCAAGGACCGCAGTGCCTGGCTGCATGACTGCCAGCAGCGCAAAGCCACCCTGCACCGCAAGACTCACTTCGACAACGTGCCGGTCAAGCCGCAGCGCGTGTACGAAGAGATGAACCAGGTGTTTGGCAAAGACACCTGCTACGTCAGCACCATCGGCCTTTCGCAGATTGCCGGCGCGCAGTTCCTGCACGTCTACAAGCCACGCCACTGGATCAACTGCGGCCAGGCCGGGCCGCTGGGCTGGACCATTCCCGCCGCACTCGGCGTGGTCAAGGCCGACCCGAGCCGCAAGGTGGTGGCGTTGTCCGGCGACTATGACTTCCAGTTCATGATCGAAGAACTGGCCGTGGGCGCGCAGTTCAAGCTGCCGTACATCCATGTAGTGGTGAACAATTCCTACCTGGGTTTGATCCGTCAGGCACAACGTGGCTTTGAAATGGACTACTGCGTGCAGCTGTCTTTCGACAACCTCAACGCCCCGGAACTCAATGGATATGGCGTGGACCACGTCGCCGTCGCCGAAGGCCTGGGTTGCAAGGCCCTGCGTGTATTCGAGCCAGGCCAGATCCAGCCGGCGCTGCGCAAGGCCCAGGAGATGATCGAAGAGTTCAAGGTGCCAGTGATCGTCGAAATCATTCTGGAGCGCGTGACCAATATTTCCATGGGCACCGAGATCAACGCCGTCAACGAATTCGAAGACTTGGCCCTGGTCGGCAACGATGCACCGACTGCCATTTCCCTGCTCGATTAAGGAGAACCTTATGCCGCGTTTCGCCGCCAACCTGTCCATGCTGTTTACCGAACAGGATTTCCTTGCCCGTTTCAAAGCGGCCGCCGATGCCGGTTTCGAAGGTGTCGAGTACCTGTTCCCGTATGAATTCAGCTCGGCTGACATCAAGGCACACCTCGACGCCAACGGCCTGACCCAGGTGCTGTTCAACCTGCCAGCCGGTGACTGGGCCAAAGGCGAACGCGGCCTGGCGTGCCACCCGGACCGGGTCGAGGAATTCCGCGCCGGGGTCAAGCTGGCCATCGCTTACGCCCAAGTGCTGGGCAATACCCAGATCAACTGCCTGGCGGGCATTCGGCCACAAGGCGTTGACGACGACACCCTGGAAAAAACCTTCGTCGCCAACCTCAAGTACGCCGCCGACAAGCTGCAAGCAGCGGGCATCAAGCTGGTGATGGAGATGATCAATACCCGCGACATCCCCGGCTTCTACCTGAACACCACAGCGCAAGCCCTGTCGATCCGCGAGCAGGTGGGAAGTGCCAACCTGTTTTTGCAGTACGACATCTACCACATGCAAATCATGGAAGGCGACCTTGCCCGGACCATGGCCACACACCTGGATGAGATCAACCACATCCAGCTGGCGGACAACCCTGGGCGCAATGAGCCGGGCACGGGCGAGATCAACTATCGCTTCCTGTTCGAGCATCTGGATCGGATTGGCTACTCGGGTTGGGTCGGCTGTGAGTACAAGCCGTTGACCACCACCGAAGCGGGCCTGGGTTGGCTTAAAACCCATAACGCCATCTGACAGACACCACACAAAACCCTGTGGGAGGGAGCTTGCCCCCGATAGCGGCGGGTCAGTCAGCAATGTTTTGCCTGACACACCGCCATCGGGGGCAAGCCCCCCTCCCACATAAGAAGAGGATTTCACCATGGCTAAAATCGGATTTATCGGCACCGGCATCATGGGCCAACCCATGGCTGCGAACCTGCAGAAAGCAGGTCACCAACTGTTTCTTTCCGAGCACCACGGCAAGGCGCCGGCCGAGCTGATCAACGCTGGCGCAGTGGCCCTGGCCAATCCGCAGCAAGTCGCCCAGGAAGCCGAATTCATCATCGTCATGGTGCCCGACACCCCGCAGGTCGATGACGTGCTGTTCCGCGCCGACGGCGTCGCCGCTGGCTTGTCGCCGAACAAGGTTGTGATCGACATGAGTTCGATCTCGCCCACTGCCACCAAGGCATTCGCAGCGAAAATCAACGAGACCGGTGCACAGTACCTCGATGCACCGGTGTCCGGCGGTGAGGTCGGCGCCAAGGCCGGCACCCTGAGCATCATGGTCGGCGGCGAGCCCCAGACCTTCGAACGTGCCCTGCCGCTGTTCCAGAGCATGGGCAAGAACATCACGCTGGTCGGCGGCAATGGCGATGGCCAGACGGCCAAAGTGGCCAATCAGATCATCGTTGCGCTGAACATCCAGGCGGTGGCCGAAGCGCTGCTGTTCGCCTCGAAAAACGGCGCCGACCCGGCCAAGGTGCGTGAAGCGCTGATGGGTGGGTTTGCCTCGTCGAAGATTCTGGAAGTGCACGGCGAACGCATGATCAAGGGCACCTTCGATCCTGGCTTCCGCATCAACCTGCACCAGAAAGACCTGAACCTGGCCCTGGCCGGAGCCAAGGAGTTGGGGATCAACCTGCCGAACACTGCCGGTACCCAGCAGGTGTTCAGTACGTGCACGGCAATTGGTGGCGGCAACTGGGATCACTCGGCGCTGATCAAGGGGCTGGAGCATATGGCGAATTTCTCGATTCGCGATAAGTAACCCGCCAGTGGATACACCTTGAATGTGGGAGGGGCTTGCCCCTGAGGACAGTGTTTCAGCCCAATCATCTACGCCTGACACACCGCTATCGGGGGCAAGCCCCCTCCCACACTTGATCGCATTCCAAATCTGAAATTGCTGCACCTCTAATAACAAAAATCCCCGGGAGCCCGCTTATGTCGGTCGATCCGCAACACCTGCTTCGCGAGCTGTTTGCCACAGCCATCGACGCCGCCCACCCCCGGCAAGTCCTTGAACCCTTTCTGCCCGCCGACCGCACCGGCCGCGTGATCGTGATCGGCGCCGGCAAGGCCGCCGCCGCCATGGCACTCGTCGTCGAGAACTGCTGGCACGGCGAGGTCACTGGCCTGGTGGTCACCCGCTACGGCCATGGCGCACCGTGCAAAAAAATCGAAGTGGTTGAAGCCGCCCACCCCGTCCCCGATGCTGCCGGCCTGGCCGTGGCCAAGCGCGTGCTGGAGTTGATCAGCAATCTCGGCGAAGACGACCGTGTGATTTTCCTGCTCTCCGGCGGCGGCTCTGCATTGCTGGCCCTGCCCGCCGAAGGCATCACCCTGGCGGACAAACAAACCATCAACAAGGCGTTGCTTAAATCCGGCGCGACCATTGGCGAGATGAACTGCGTGCGCAAGCACCTCTCAGCAATCAAAGGCGGTCGGTTGGCCAAGGCCGCATGGCCGGCAACGGTGTACACCTACGCCATCTCCGACGTGCCGGGCGACCAGGCCACGGTGATTGCCTCCGGCCCTACCGTCGGCGACCCGAGCACCTCGCAACAAGCCCTGGCGATTCTCAAGCGTTACGGGATCGACGCACCCGCCTCCGTGCGCAGCTGGCTGCAAAACCCGGCCTCGGAAACCGTCAAACCCGGCGATCCGATCCTCGCCCGCAGCCACTTCCAATTGATCGCCCGCCCCCAGCAATCCCTGGAAGCCGTGGCCGTAAAAGTACGCCAGGCCGGTTTCAGCCCGCTGATCCTCGGCGATCTGGAAGGTGAAGCGCGAGACGTGGCCAAAGTGCATGCGGGCATTGCCCGGCAGATCGTGCAGCACGGCCAACCGTTGGCAGCGCCGTGCGTGATCCTGTCCGGCGGTGAAACCACCGTCACGGTGCGCGGCAATGGCCGGGGCGGGCGCAATGCGGAATTTCTGCTGAGCCTGACCGACAGCCTCAAAGGCCTGCCCGGCGTGTACGCACTGGCCGGCGACACCGACGGCATCGACGGTTCGGAAGACAACGCCGGCGCAATCATGACGCCCTGCAGCTACCGCCGCGCCGAAGCCTTGGGCCTGAGCGCCAGCGATGAGTTGGATAACAACAACGGCTACGGCTATTTCGCGGCGCTCGACGACTTGATCGTCACCGAGCCAACCCGCACGAACGTCAACGACTTCCGCGCCATTCTGATCCTTGAGAGCACTGCCCATGACGCCTGACAAGAAGGTCAAGATCCTCGCCACCCTGGGCCCGGCCACCGACGGGATCGATGACATCCTCGAACTGGTAGAAGCCGGGGTGAATATCTTCCGCCTCAACTTCAGCCACGGTGACCACGCCGATCACGCCCAGCGCTACCAATGGATTCGCCAGGTGGAGCGCCAGCTCAACTACCCGCTGGGCATCCTGATGGACCTGCAAGGGCCGAAGCTGCGAGTCGGGCGTTTCGCCGAAGGCAAGGTGCAATTAGTGCGCGGCCAGGCCCTGCGCCTGGACCTGGATGAGACCCCGGGCGACCAACGCCGGGTCAACCTGCCCCACCCGGAAATCATTGCAGCGCTGGAGCCGGGCATGGACCTGCTGCTGGACGACGGCAAGCTGCGCCTGCGGGTGATCACCAAGCACACCGATGCCATTGATACCACCGTGCTCAATGGCGGTGAGCTTTCCGACCGCAAGGGCGTGAACGTGCCACAAGCGCTGTTGGAACTGAGCCCTCTGACCGCCAAGGACCGCCGCGACCTGAGCTTCGGCCTGGAGCTGGGCGTGGACTGGGTAGCGTTGTCGTTCGTGCAACGCCCGGAAGACATCCGCGAAGCCCGCGAGCTGATCGGTGACAAAGCTTTCCTGATGGCCAAGATCGAGAAGCCGTCGGCCGTGCAGCGCCTGCGGGAAATCGCCGAACTGAGCGACGCGATCATGGTGGCCAGAGGCGACCTGGGTGTGGAAGTACCGGCCGAGAGCGTGCCGCAGATCCAGAAGGACATCATCAGCACCTGCCGTCAGTTGGGTAAACCGGTGGTGGTCGCCACGCAGATGCTCGAATCCATGCGTTTCTCACCGGCGCCCACCCGTGCCGAAGTCACCGATGTGGCCAACGCCGTGGCCGAGGGCGCGGATGCGGTGATGCTGTCGGCAGAAACCGCATCGGGTGAGTACCCGCTGGAAGCCGTGCAGATGATGAGCAAGATCATCCGCCAAGTGGAAAACGGTCCGGATTACCAGGCGCAACTGGACGTCAGCCGGCCCAAAGCCGATGCCACCGTGTCGGACGCCATCAGCTGCGCGATCCGTCGTATCAGCAGCATCCTGCCGGTGGCGGTGCTGGTGAACTACAGCGAATCCGGCAGCTCCAGCCTGCGCGCTGCACGGGAACGGCCCGTGGCGCCGATTCTTAACCTCACGCCGAACCTGTCCACGGCGCGACGGCTGAGCGTGGCGTGGGGCGTGCACTCGGTGGTCAATGATCGGCTGCGCCAGGTGGATGAGGTGTGTTCCACGGCACTGGAGATTGCCCAGGCTCAGGGTATGGCGCAGCGCGGGGATACGTTGGTGATTACGGCGGGGGTGCCGTTCGGGCAGCTGGGGTCGACCAACTCTTTGCGTATAGAGACGCTGATCTAGCGCCTGTAGAGGCCCCATCGGGGGCAAGCCCCCTCCCACACTTGATTGGATTCACATCGTTAGATGTGTGAATGCAGTCCAATGTGGGAGGGGGCTGGCCCTCAATGGGGACAACTCAGTCTCACTGAATCCCCATCATGCACAACCAGACCTGCCCCGACTGGGCCGAAGCGCTGCTCAACGGCTTCAGCCAAATCTTCCTGCAACGCCAGCCGCTGTGCGGCTTGCTGTGCCTACTGGCCATCCTGATCGGCGCTCCGGCCTTGCTCGGCGGTGCACTGCTGGGTGGCGTGGCCGGGTTGCTCACGGCCCAGCGCCGGGGTTATCCCAAAGCTGAACGCCAAGCTGGCTTATATAGCTACAACGGCGTGTTGCTGGGCTTGTTGATCAGCGAGCATTTCGCGTGGTCTGCCTTGTTGCCGCCGCTGATCCTGGCGTGTGGCGGCTTGAGTGCGATTCTCACGCGGCAATGGCTCAAGCACGCGACGCAACCGGATGACTTGCCTGCCTACACCGCGCCGTTTGTCATGCTGGGTTGGCTGCTGCTGGGCACTGCGGCGCCAAACACCTTCGCCCTGGGCGCACCGGACGCCCTGGCTTTGTTCAGCGCGCCCTTCACTGGCCTGGCGCAAATCATGCTGCTGGATCAGCCCATGGCCGGCGCCTTGATTGCACTTGGCCTGTGGCTCGCCAACCGACGCGCGGCCATCTGGGCCTTGATCGGCGCCAGCGCCGGCGTGCTGATCGGCGTCATGCTGGAGGACAGCACCGGCGCCCTCCTCGGCCTGCACAGCTACAACCCGGCCCTCGCGGCCCTGGCCCTGAGCCAAGCGCGTCGCCAAGCCTGGCTGCCGCTGCTCGGCATCCTGCTGGCGATCCTTCTGACACCGGGCTTTGCCGCCCTGCACCTGCCCGCGCTCACCGCGCCGTTTATCCTCGCTTGCTGGCTGGTACGCGCCGGTCGCCGAATCGTGCAGAAACCGCGCATGGACAGCCCCTTCGAATCCCCCTAGGCTTGCTCGATCTTCGATTCGGGCGGGATTTATGGACAGCAACAACGACTGGCGCCAGCGGCTCTACGTCATGGTTTTTCAGAGCGACACCGTCGCCGGGCGGCGCTTTGACGGCATCTTGTTGCTGATCATCCTCGCCAGCCTGGTGATCGTGATGCTCGACAGCATCGACCAGATCCACCAGAACTACGCCAATGTGCTGGCGTATATCGAGTGGGGCTTCACCGTCATCTTCCTGATCGAGTACGGGCTGCGCCTGTACTGCTCGCCCAAGCCGTTGCGCTATGCCTTCAGTTTTTACGGGCTGGTGGATTTGCTCGCCATCGTGCCCGGCATCCTTGCGCTGTATTACAGCGATGCGCAGTACCTGCTGATCATCCGCATCATCCGCATGCTGCGGATTTTCCGCGTGCTCAAGCTCAGCCCGTACCTCAAGCAAGCCAACTACCTGATGGCGGCGTTGCGCGGCAGCAAGCAGAAAATCGTGGTGTTCCTGGTGAGCGTATGCACCCTGGTGACGGTGTTCGGCACCTTGATGTACGTGATCGAAGGCCCGGAACACGGGTTTACCAGCATTCCCAAAGGCATCTATTGGGCCATCGTCACCCTGACCACCGTGGGCTTTGGCGATATCGTGCCGAAGACGCCGCTGGGCCAAGTGATTTCGTCACTGGTGATGATCACCGGTTACTCGATCATCGCCGTGCCCACGGGCATTTTCACCGCCGAGTTGGCCAGTGCCATGCGCGGTGAACAGCTGCAAACCGACTGCCCGGTGTGCAAGAAAAACAGCCACGAGCCCAATGCGGCGTTCTGCTCGCGCTGCGGCAGTAATCTTTTCAAGAAAGTGGAATAAGCAAAGTTCTTTTTAATCTTTAAGCGACTATGGCGCCCCGGCTATAGTCGCTGGCAAATGGCCTTACCCCTTCTCCCGAACAACAAGGAATGAGCAGTGAAAAAACTCGTTAGCGCCTCTCTCCTGGCCGCCGGTCTTGCCCTGGCAGGCGCCGTGCACGCCGCACCGGTCACACTGCTCAACGTCTCCTATGACGTAATGCGCGATTTCTACAAGGACTACAACGCCGCCTTCCAGAAGCATTGGGAAGCCGAGCACCCGAACGACAAGCTGACCCTGCAAATGTCCTTCGGCGGTTCCAGCAAACAAGCGCGTTCGGTGATCGACGGTCTGCCAGCTGACGTGATCACCATGAACATGGCCACCGACATCAACGCCCTTGCCGACAACGGCAAACTGGTGCCAGACAACTGGGTCACGCGCCTGCCCAACAACAGCGCGCCGTTCACCTCCGCCACCGTGTTCATCGTGCGCAAGGGCAACCCCAAGGCGCTGAAAGACTGGCCGGACCTGCTCAAGGATGGCGTGCAAGTGATCGTGCCTAACCCGAAAACCTCGGGTAACGGCCGCTACACCTACCTGTCGGCCTGGGGTTATGTGCTCAAGAACGGCGGCGATGAAGAAAAGGCCAAGACCTTCGTCGGCAAGCTGTTCAAGCAAGCGCCTGTGCTCGACACCGGTGGCCGTGCAGCGACCACCACGTTCATGACCAACCAAATCGGCGACGTGCTGGTGACCTTTGAGAACGAAGCCGAAATGATCGCCCGTGAATTCGGCCGTGATCAGTTCGAAGTGATCTACCCAAGCGTTTCCGCTGAAGCCGAGCCGCCGGTGTCGGTGGTCGACAAAGTGGTCGAGAAGAAAGGCACCCGCGTGGCCGCCGAAGACTACCTGAAGTACCTGTGGTCGCCGGAAGGCCAGGAAATCGCCGCCAACAACTACCTGCGCCCGCGTGATCCAAAAGTCCTGGCCAAGTACACCGACCGCTTCCCGAAAGTCGACTTCCTGTCGGTGGAGAAGACCTTTGGTGACTGGCGCACCGTACAGAAGACCCACTTCAATGACGGTGGCATCTTCGACCAGATCTACTCCGGTCAATAACTAAGAAACGCGGTAAAAAATGTGGGAGGGGGCTCGCTCCCGATAGCAGTGTGTCAGCCACTACACCCAGTGACTGACACTCCGCCATCGGGGGCAAGCCCCCTCCCACATTTGGCTGTCTGTATGGCCGTTGCATCGGTAGTGTCACACCACCTTAGTTGTTTCTGAATGTATCATCAGCCAGCATAAGTGATATCACCACGAGCGCCCTACTCGTGCGTACGCCTTGGCTTTACTCTCGCTCGCCATCTTCCTCCGCTTTTATGAGAACACCATGAACGCTACTCCCCACACTACAAGCACCATGACCCGCGGGATGGTGATGCTGTTTGCGTTCTGCTGCGGCGCCATCGTGGCCAACATTTATTACGCGCAACCGATCATTGAACTGATCGCCCCGGACATCGGCCTTACGCCGGCCATGGCCAGCCTGATCGTGTCCCTGACGCAAATCGGTTATGCCCTGGGACTCTTCTTCCTGGTGCCGTTGGGCGACCTGCTGGAAAACCGCAAGCTGATGATCCTCACCACCGTGGTGGCCATCGCCAGCCTGCTGGGCGCAGCGTTCACCGCACAGCCGAACCTGTTCCTGCTGGTGTCGCTGCTGATCGGATTCAGTTCAGTATCGGTGCAGATCCTGATCCCGCTGGCCGCGCACCTGGCGCCTGCCGAGTCCCGTGGCCGTGTGGTCGGTAGCATCATGGGCGGTCTGTTGCTGGGTATCCTGCTGGCACGGCCGGTCTCCAGCGTGGTGGCGGACCACTTCGGCTGGCGTGCGATGTTCATGGCGGCGGCGGGGTTGATGGCGTTTATCAGCGTGGTGCTGATGCTGACCATCCCCAAGCGCCAACCCGACCACAGCGCCACATATGGCCAATTGCTGGGTTCGCTGGGCACCTTGTTGCGTCGCCAGCCAGTGTTGCGCCAGCGCGCGTTTTACCAGGGCTGCATGTTTGCCACCTTCAGCCTGTTCTGGACCGCCGCGCCACTGGAGCTGGCGCGTAATCACGGCCTGAGCCAGAGCGAAATCGCCCTGTTCGCCCTGGTCGGTGCCTTGGGCGCCATCGCCGCGCCCATCGCCGGGCGCCTGGCGGACGCCGGTCACACTCACCGCGCTTCGTTGCTGGCGATGCTGTTCGCCGCGCTGAGCTTCCTGCCGGCTTTCGTACATCCGCTGTACAGCGTGATCGGCCTGGCGGTAACCGGTGTGGTCCTGGACTTCTGCGTGCAGATGAACATGGTCCTGGGCCAACGCGCCATCTACGCCCTCGACGCCAACAGCCGCAGCCGTTTGAACGCGCTGTACATGACCAGCATCTTCATCGGCGGCGCCTTTGGCTCAGCGATTGCCAGCAGCGTGTATGAACACGGCGGCTGGCTCGGGGTGATGCTGGTCGGCAGCGCATTCCCGCTGGTGGCGTTGTTGCGGTTCCTGAGTGCGTCCCGGCGGGTGGCTGTCGCAACCGCTTAAGAGCGCACCAACTTCTTCAGAGCCGCGTCCGCCAGAAATGACGAGCGGCTTTTGACCTTGTGCTCACGCACATAACGGTCGACTCGCTGGATGACATAACCGGGCAAGGTCGCATTGACCTTCTCGGTCTTGCTCAGATAAGGCGAGATGTCCAACGCAAGCATCCCCCAGCCCATCCCCGCATAGTCCTCATGAGCGCGATGGTTCGCGACTGACGTTGGCATCGGAATCGTCCCGCCCTCTGCAACGATCTCCTGCAGCAGGATGTACGCGACTTACACGGCAGCGTTGCAAGCCTCTTCAAAGCTGTCCCCGGCGATGACAGCGCCTGGAATATCGGGGATTTGAATGCCAGTGGCGGTAAAGTCATCGCTCCATTCGATAAAAATATGATGACTGCCCGTCACACGATCCAGTACCCATCCAGCCTCTTGCAGCTCCTTGATCAATCACCTGCTTTGCACCCCAGCCTCCTTGGCTTGGCCTGAACAAAAACAACCCTAGAGTTTTCTTTGCTCAAGCACAGAACCTCTCAGCCTGACTGGCGGTGGTTTTACCGAATGTTGAGCGCTGCCGAGTGAAACCTCGGAATCCGCCCGTTGAGCGACGGCCAGTAACCGAATGACCCCGCGCCCGCCAGCAAGGCAGGCTGGCGACGGAGCAGCGCAAGGATGGTTTGGGACGCAATGATCAACGCCAGCCGCTGGCCAGGACATTGATGAGCGCCGAAACCAAAGCTGAAGCTGCGCCGCTGCGGGCGTTCAAGCACAAAACTATCGGGCATCGGGTTTGCCGCAGGGTCACGATTGGCGGACGCCAGCACCACCAGAAGGGTATCCCCGGCCTCCAGCACGCGGTCACCGATGACACACCGGTCGGCAACAAACCGCCGAGTGTTCTGCACTGGGGAATCGAAGCGCGCCACTTCTTCAACCAGCGCCATGACCTGGGCGGGCGCGTGCTGAACCTGCTCCAGCAGATCAGGCTGCCGGGCGAGCATCACCAATGTATTACCTATCAGGCCGGCCGTGGCTTCGCAGGTCTGTGACAGCAGCCCGATCAGGTTCGCGGTCAACACGTCAGTGTCCATCCAGTCGCCTGTGCGGATGTGCGTCATCAACGCCGAAGCTTCAAGTACGTCGCCGAACATTTGCGTCAACTGCGACGCTCCGATGTCGGCGTGACGCCGTTGGGCCTCGTTGCTCAGCGGCGAGAGGCAGGCGACGAAATCCCGTGTCAGCTCGGCAACCGCTGCTGTCTGCCCAGTTGGAAAACCCAGCAACGCCGCAACCGCCGAGACCGGCAAGGTGAACATCAACGCCTCCAGGTTATCCACGCGGTCGATAAGGCTGCCGACCACCTCCGCGACGGTCCCGACGCCTACGCCAGCCAATGCCGGTTCGACTGCTGTTCGCGGGCATCGATGGGCCGTCCCTTCATTCATCCGCATCAAGCGGGCAAATACCTGGCCTGCCGCGCCTTGCGCAATCGCAGCAGGCACCGGCTCGTGATGCGGGCGTACTCGACAATCCGGGTGAGCCAGAACAGCCGCAACCACCTCGGCTGTACTGGCGACCCACAGCCCAAGTTCAGCGTCGAACAGCAACCCGCCAGTACGTCTCAGGCGTGAGTAATAGTCATAAGGGTCAGCGTGGGTAGCGGCTTCAAGCGGTGTCATTCAGGACGTCCTGTTCACGAAGAACCGCTACTATCAGCCACCTCACCCGGTAACGATTCGCTCAGGAACGAAATATGAATGGCCAGGACGACGACGCCGCACTCTCACAGGTCGCCGGCGCAATTGCAGAACCTGCGCGCACGAAAATGCTCTGCGCGCTGATGGATGGGCATGCGCGTACCAGCACCGAAATGGCGGTGATTGCCGAGGTCAGCACCTCAACCGCCAGCGCGCACTTGGCCCGGCTCAAGGACGACGGCTTGATCATGTTGCACACGCAGGGGCGTCACCGGTACTACAGCCTCGCCGGTCCGTCGGTGGCCCAGGCGATTGAAGGGTTGATGGTGATCAGCCGCAACAGCGCCAAGGCGTTTGTGCCGAGCACGCCCACGCGTCTGCAGTTTGCGCGCACCTGCTACGACCACATGGCGGGTACGTTGGCGGTCACGCTGCACGACCATTTCATTGAGGCCGGCTGGTTGACCGGGAACGACAGCTACCAACTCAGCGCACACGGCGACAAGGCGATGGTTGAACTTGGGATCGATGTGACGGCGCTGCGCACGCAACGACGGCGATTCGCCTGCGCCTGCCTGGACTGGAGCATGCGCCGCCCGCACCTGGCGGGTGCTTTGGGCGCGGCGCTTTTGCAAAACGCTGTTCGCCGTGAATGGGTAACACAGGACCTGGATAGCCGCGCACTGAGTGTGACGCCAAAGGGCCGCAAAGCGCTCAAGGCCCGATTTGGAACAACGATCTGCGAGCCATGAAGATCACCAGCCAAACTCGCCGATGCGGAGCAGGATCAGGCGCATACCGAATGCCCAGCATCCAGGCAGTGCAGCAGGCGCTCGACCGTGTGCTCCAAGGGGCCGGAGTTATCCAGCACAAACAACCCTGAACCACTGCCGGCGATCAGCTCTTGAGTAAACCGCGCATTGCGCGCCAAGCGCTCCTCGATGTCGGCCGGCAACTCTCGTCCCCGCGCGATCAAGCGCTGGCGTAACACGCCTTGATCCACGGTCAGCAATAGCACCAGCATCTGCGGATAACGCGCGTGGGCCTGCGCCAGGTGTGCACGCGAGCCGTTGACCAGAACGTCATCCCCCGCCGCCAGCCAATCGTCGATTTCCCGTGGAATGCCATAGGACAAACCGTTGGCCTGCCAACTGAGGGCAAACGCCCCCTCGGTACGCATCACCGCAAACTGCTCCGCGCTCACACCGTGCGCCGCCTCGCCCACGGCCTCCGCCGAACGGGTGATGACGCGCCGCACGATGCGGCAGCCGCGCTCGGCCAACTGCGGACGGGCGGCATCCAGCAGGCTGTCCTTGCCCGAACCCGATGGCCCGATGAGATAGATCAACCTGCCCGCCATCAACACACCCTCTTCGCTTGTCGCCAGACTTATGCACCACAGGAAGCCCTTCGCGGCGCCTGGCTTGCATCAGCTCGGCCCGCTGGCCCGTACAAATGCCGCCTGCAACAGGCTGGGCGGATAGCGATCACTCAAAAGTATATCCAGCAATCCTTCGGCAGCCAGGCCGGCGGCGGCCACATTACCCGAGTGCGACCCGCCGCGCATCAGGTTCGGCACGACCACCAAGACGAGTGATGCCTCCCCGAACAATCCTACAGCCAGCACTACGGTGCTTATCTACGGTACAGGCTCCTATCCCTTCTCCCCTCAACGGAGACGAAACAGTGCCCGACTCAATCGCAGCGCAAGTACGTGAAACCGCTCAAACAGAACAGTCAAAAGAAGACATATTCTTTAGCCTTCTTTCCGGACTGGCAGGCCTTCACCCCATCATCACAACCATAGGCGCCGCCAGAAGTTATATGAAGGTCTGCGAAAAAAGCGGGTTGAAACTCAACCCGTACTTTGTCAAAAACGGCAATTGCGGACCCTCGCCCAAAACCCAAAAGATGCTTTCACACCGCAAATACAAAAGCTTGGGTGTTGGCGCAACCGGGGTGGGAGTGGCGGCGATAAGCCCGGCGATCTCGCCTATTCCCGCGCCCTTCTATGCGGCCAGGCATGCGTCTGCCACGACCTCTACGGCGATACATCTGCGTCGGCTGTCAAAAATGCTGGCGGCTTATCAACCCTTCGCCGCTGGTGATGAACAAGTCAGTGATGCGATTAAATGGCTGCAACTGGCCATCGAGGTAAAGTTCAAGAAGCTCGCATTTCGAGGCACAGAAATGGCCATCTCGACCACCTCGACCTTGCTTTCATTTACCGGCATCGGCCTGGTCGGGAAAATCCCGCTCATCATGGTCAGCTTCCAACTTGAACTGGCCAGGCTGATGGTCAGCGACCGTTACGCCGCCCTGTGCAAGGTGGCGGCGATGGAGTTGCAGTGGGCGGCCTTTCTTGAACAGAACCCCAACGTCGGCGATATGCCGCAAGCCAGCCTCGCCGGCTTATCCCGAGCAGATCAGATCAAGCAGCTTGAACAAAGAAAGATGATGCTCGGCGCCGCAATCACCACTCAAGTGCGAGGTCGTGCACTCGATGCCCGAACCGGCAATACCGGCTTGGGCCCTGCCACGATGATCATCAAGGAGATCATGGCTAAGCACACGTTTCAGGGGCAGTTCTTCGCGGGCCATGACTACTTGACCATGATCCATGAACCGGCTGGCTGGAATGCCATTGCGGCGAAACTGATGAACATATGAGAAGCGGCAACGTACCGGCGCCTCCGTGGCCTGAGGGCTGAGGAGATCCACTGTGGGACGGGGCTTGCTCCCGATGGCGATGCCACATTCAGCTAATCAGTGACTGACCTGGCGCTATCGGGAGCAAGCCCCCTCCCGTATTTGAACTTCAGTGCCTGGAAAGATGGATTTCACAGGCATGAAAAAGGCGACCCGAAGGTCGCCTTTTGTCATTGCGCGTACTGCTTGCTCAACCCCGGCGGCACACCTTGCACGTTGGTGTCTTCCCACGGCCCATTGGGGCTGATGGAGCGGCTCCAGCCGTTGCTCCAGCGGTAGTAGGTGCGCTGGCGGTAGAACGTGTCCGGTTGGTCATCAAGCACGTACACCTGCATCTTGCCGTCCCAATGGCTGGCGGCGCCCGGTGGTGGGGCGAAGGTCGGCGATTTAGTGGGCACAGGCTTCGGTGGCGGGGTGACCGGGCCGGAAGGCTTGGTGCTCGGCTGAGTCGAGGGGCCGGACGGCGGGATAGTCGGGCCGGTCGGGCCAGGTGGTGGCCGATGGACCGCACAGGCGCTCAGGCCCAGTACCAGGCTGAGCAAGGTGATGCGTGCGAATGCGGTCGTCATAGGCGTTTCCTCAAAATTACTTGTCCGGACTGTCGATGGTCAGCTGTTGCAGCGCAGTGGTGCTGCTGGCCAGGGGTTGGCTGCGGCCGATCCACTCGCCAGTGGTTGGTTGACCGGCCCGGGATATGCGCGCAACCAGTTGGACTTCGGGGAAGTTGGACAGTTTCAATTGCGGCATCATTGCATCGGCGTCACCCAGTTCGACGGTAACAGGCAATTCGGCGACGGTGACGCGTTTGACCGCCAGAGGTGCCGGCGGGCCACTGACGGCGCGGGCGAAGATGAACACGCTGTCGGTTGGCAAGGCCTTGGCCTTCACGTCGGCGGACAGGTCCACACGTACCTTCATCACAGCCTTTTGGGCGACGCTGCCCCCGCTCTCCTTCAGACTTTGCGCAGCCCGGTCGATGCCGCCTTGCAGGGCAGCACGGGAATTATCTTCCGGTGGCAGTTGGGCCAACAGACGGGTCCAGTAGTCGATGGCCTCTTGATAACGCTTGCCTTCAAATGCCGCAATGCCCAGCAAGCCCAGGCTGGTGACTTCCTTCGGGTCCAGCTTCAAGGCTTCATCAGTGAGCGCCTGCACCTTGGGCGACCACTGTTTGTTGTCGGCAAAGTACTGCGCCTGGGCCCACTGCCCCAGCAGCTCCGGCTGGCGCCCGGCCAGGGCCACGGTGCGCTCGAACACTTTCGCGGCGTCTGCGGAGCGGTCTTGGGCCATATAGGCGCGACCGAGGAAGTACAGGCCTTCGGCCGAATCCGGTTGGGCCGCAGCCGCGCGTTCCAGGCGGTGGGTCATGTCTTCCATGGACACCGGTGGCTGTGAGAATTCGCGGGTCAGCTCGACCTTGTCGCTGGCACCAAAGTGCATGTACAGGCCCAAGCCAAGGACGGGGACGAGGACGGCGGCGAGCAATGGCAGCGGTTTGCCCAGGCGCGATTCGCGGGGTTTTTCCACACCCTCGGTATCCGCCAGCAGTTCGCGGGCGGCTTCGGCGCGACCGGTGTCGAGTTGCGCGGCGTTGAGCACGCCTTCGTCCTGCTGCACTTGCAACTCGGCGACGCGTTCTTGATACAGCGCCACGTTCAGCGCGGTGCGATCCTCTTCGCGCTGGGCACGGCGGCCGCGCAACACAGGGATCAACAGGAAACTCAGGGCAATCAGAAGCAGCAAGCCGGCTGCGAGCCAGAAATCAATCATCAGTCTTGGTGTCCAGCAATTGGTCGAGGCGTTTACGCTCTTCGGGGGACAGCGCGTCGGAACCATCGGTCGGCGCTGCGCGGCGACGGCGCACGATCACCGCCATCACCACCACGCCGGCCAATAACAGCCCTGCAGGGCCGAACCAGAGCAGCGCGGTCTTGCCGGTGAGGGCCGGTTTGTAGCGCACGAAATCACCATAGCGATCGACCATGAAGTCGATGATCTGCTGGTTGTCCTTGCCCTCTCCCAGCATGCGGAAGATCTCTTTGCGCAGGTCGGCGGCGATGGGAGCGTTGGAGTCGGCGATGTCCTGGTTCTGACACTTGGGGCAGCGCAGTTCCTTGGTCAGTTCGCGGAAACGCTCGCGGTCACCGTCCTTGGCGAATTCGTACGTGTCGATGGCGGCGTGGGCCACACCCGCCAAACCCAGTGCCAGCACGGCAGCAACTAACAGACGCTTCATGGCTTGGCCTCATCGACCAGCGCCTGGTACTTGGCAGCCAGTTGCTCGCGCCAGACCACCTCGTCGATCACACCGACGTATTTGTCCCGGATCACACCCTTGGCATCAATGAAGAAGGTTTCCGGCGCGCCGTAAACGCCGAGGTTGAGCCCGAGATTGCCGTCTTCATCACGGATATCCAGTTGGTAAGGGTTGTGGAACTCGGCCAGCCACTTCAAGGCCGCCGCATTGTCGTCCTTGTAGTTAATGCCGTAGATCACCACGCCCTTCTCAGCCAACTTGTTCAGCACCGGGTGTTCGACGCGGCAGGAAATGCACCATGTGCCCCATACGTTGACCAGTGCCGGTTTGCCCAGCAAGTCGGCACGGGTCAGCGTCTTGTCTCCTTGCACGTTCGACAGCGAGAACTCGGGGAAAGGCTTGCCGATCATCGCCGAAGGCAACTCTGCCGGATCCAGGTAGAGGCCGCGATACAGGAACACCGCCACAACCAGGAACAACGCCAGCGGCAACACCATCAACCAACGCTTCATACCGCCGCTCCTTGCATACCCAATGCTTCACGCACTCGGCTCTTGACCTTGACCCGATAACGCCGGTCCAGGGCGGCCAGCAAACCACCAAACCCTGTGAGCAAACCGCCGAACCAGATCCAGCGCACAAACGGTTTCACATGCACGCGCACTGCCCAGGCGCCCTCGCCCAACGGTTCGCCCAGTGCCACATAGAGGTCACGGGTGAAACCCGCGTCGATACCGGCTTCGGTCATCATCGAGCTCTGCACGGTGTACAGGCGTTTTTCGGGGTGCAATACGGCGATTTCCTTACCGTTGCGGACTACCCGCACGGTGCCTTTGTCCGACGTGAAATTCGGCCCTTCAAAGTGCTTGGCGCCCTCGAAGATGAACTGGTACCCAGCAAGGTCCATGGACTCGCCCGGCGCCAGACGCAGATCGCGCTCGGCGCTGTTCTGGCTGGAAAGCACCACGCCCAGCGCACACACGGCGATGCCGATGTGGGCGATCTGCATGCCCCAGTAGCTGCGGGTCAGCGTCGGAAGGCCTTTGACCAGGCCTTTGTGGCGGGTCTTGTCGAAGATGTCGCGCACACCGGCCAGCAATACCCAGGCGGCGAGCAGGAAGGTGGCGAGCACCGCCCAGTTGAAGTCGCCATAGGCAATCCCGGCGACCACGGCCAGGGCCACGCTGCCGAGCAGCACCGGCATCAACATGCCGACCAGCCATTTGGCCGGGGTGTCCTTCCAGCGCACCAGCATGCCGACCGCCATCACCACCATCAACAGGCCCATCAACGGGATGAACAACGCGTTGAAGTACGGCGGGCCGACGGACAGTTTGGCGCCGCTCAGGGCATCCAACACCAGCGGGTACAGAGTGCCGAGCAGGATCATCGACGCGGCCACCACCAGCACCAGGTTATTGCCCAGCAGCAGGGTTTCCCGCGACCACAGATTGAAGCCGACCTGGCTTTTGACCACCGGCGCGCGCAGGGCGAACAGGGTCAGGGAGCCGCCAACCACAAACAGCAGGAAGATCAGGATGAACACGCCGCGCTCAGGGTCGGACGCAAAGGCGTGCACCGAGGTCAACACACCCGAACGCACGAGGAATGTGCCCAGCAGGCTGAGGGAAAATGCCGCGATGGCCAGCAACACGGTCCAGCTCTTGAACACGCCGCGCTTTTCGGTGACGGCCAACGAGTGAATCAGTGCAGTACCCACCAGCCACGGCATGAACGAGGCGTTTTCCACCGGGTCCCAGAACCACCACCCGCCCCAGCCGAGTTCGTAGTAGGCCCACCACGAGCCGAGGGTGATGCCGATACCCAGGAACGCCCAGGCGACGATGGTCCATGGCCGCGACCAGCGCGCCCACGCGGCATCCAGACGCCCGCCAAGCAAGGCGGCGATGGCGAAGGCGAAGGCCACGGAGAAACCGACGTAACCCATGTAGAGCATCGGCGGGTGCACGATCAGGCCAATGTCTTGCAGCAAGGGGTTGAGGTCATGCCCATCCGATGGAATCTGCGGCAGGATGCGGCTGAAAGGGTTGGAGGTCATGATCAGGAACAGCAAAAAACCAATGCTGATCATGCCCATCACCGCCAGCACCCGCGCCAGCATCACTTGCGGCAATTGGCGCGAGAACACCGATACAGCGAAGGTCCAGCCGCCGAGGATCAACGCCCACAGCAGCAACGAACCTTCGTGGGCGCCCCACACGGCGCTGAACTTGTAGTACCAAGGCAGCGCGGTGTTGGAGTTATTGGCGACATAGGCGACGGAAAAGTCGTCGGTCATAAAGGAGTAGGTCAGGCAGCCAAACGCGAACAGCAGAAAGGCAAACTGACCCCAGGCGGCCGGCTGCGCCAGGCTCATCCATAGGCGGTCGCCGCGCCAGGCACCGAGCAACGGCACCACGGCCTGCACGATGGCGAAGCACAAGGCGAGGATCATCGCCAATTGGCCCAACTCGGGAATAAACAGTGCGGACGTCATCACTTAGCCCTCCTTCGCTGGGGTTGGTGCCGATTGGCCGCTTTCTTTCAACGCCTTGGTGACTTCCGGCGGCATGTATTTTTCGTCGTGCTTGGCCAGCACTTCATCGGCCACCACCACGCCGTCAGCGTTGAGTTTGCCCAGGGCGACGATGCCCTGGCCTTCGCGGAACAGGTCCGGGAGGATGCCACGGTAGGTGATGGTCACGGCCTTATTGAAGTCGGTAACCACGAAGGTCACGTCGAGGGAATCGCCGGAACGTTTCAACGAGCCCTTCTCCACCATGCCACCGGCGCGGATGCGGGTATCAACCGGTGCTTCGCCATTGGCGATCTGGGTCGGGGTGTAGAACAGGTTGATGTTCTGTTGCAGCGCGCTCAAGGCCAGGGCCACGGCAATGCCGACGCCGGCCATGATGGCGAGGATGATCATCAGACGTTTTCTACGCAGCGGATTCACTTTTCGGTCTCCCGGCGCAGACGACGCGCCTCTTGTTGCAGGTAACGCTTGCGGGCCAGGATCGGCGCGGCGACGTTGAGGGCCAGCACCGCCAGGCAGATGCCATAGGCCGTCCAGACATAGAGGCCGTGGTGGCCCATGGCGAGAAAATCACTGAAAGAAGCAAAACTCATCCGCGCGCTCCCAGGCTGCTTTGCACTTCGGCCTTGACCCAACTGGCGCGGGCTTCACGCTTGAGCACTTCGAGGCGCATGCGCATCAGCAGCACGGCACCGAAGAAACAGTAGAAGCCCAGCACCATCAACAGCAGCGGTGCCCACATTTCCACGGGCATCGCCGGTTTTTCGGTGAGGGTGAAGGTGGCGCCCTGGTGCAGGGTGTTCCACCACTCCACCGAGTATTTGATGATCGGGATGTTGATCACGCCGACAATCGCCAGCACCGCGCAGGCCTTGGCGGCGCTGTCACGATTGCTGATCGCGTTGCCCAACGCAATCAGACCGAAGTACAGGAACAGCAGGATCAACATGGACGTTAGTCGCGCATCCCACACCCACCACGAGCCCCAGGTGGGTTTGCCCCAGATCGCGCCGGTGACCAGCGCCACGGCGGTCATCCACGCGCCGATGGGCGCGGCGCATTGCAGGGCAACGTCCGCGAGTTTCATCTTCCAGACCAGGCCGACGACACCGCATACCGCCAGCATCACGTAGCAGGACTGGGCCAGCATCGCGGCAGGCACGTGGATGTAGATGATGCGAAAGCTGTTGCCTTGCTGGTAGTCCGGCGGGGCGAAGGCCAGGCCCCAGACCAGGCCGATGCCGATCAGCAACACGGCGGCGATGCTGAACCAAGGCAGCAGTTTGCCACTGATGCCGTAGAACCATTTGGGCGAGCCGAGCTTGTGAAACCAGGTCCAGTTCATTGCTGTTTCTCACGGTTGCTTCTCGTCATTGCGAGAAACGTAGGGTCTTTCTTATGTTGAAGAGCTGACAATGTCGCTGGGTCAGACCTCATTATTCGCCGACGCTGATCTTCAGGCCGGCGGCTATAGCAAAGGGTGTCAGGGTTACCGCCAGGGCGGTCAGGCTACCAAGCCACAGGAGGTAACCGGTCGCCGGCATGCCCATGAGCGCAGCCTGCAAAGCGCCGCTGCCAAGGATCAGTACCGGGATGTACAACGGCAGAATCAACAGGGCCAGTAGCAGGCCACCACGCTTCAAACCGACGGTCAACGCTGCGCCCACGGCCCCTAACAGGCTGAGCACTGGCGTGCCGAGTAACAAGGACAAAAGCAATACCGGCAGGCACTCAACGGGCAAGCCCAGCATCATCGCCAACAGCGGCGAGAGCAAGACTAGCGCGAGGCCGGAAAAAGCCCAGTGTGCCAGCACCTTGGCCAGTACCAGAAGTGGCAGAGGGTGCGACGAAAGGACCCACTGTTCCAGGGAACCGTCTTCGAAATCACTGCGAAACAGCCCGTCCAGCGAGAGCAGAACCGATAAAAGCGCCGCCACCCACACCAGCCCCGGCGACAAGGTTTGCAACAGTTTAGTCTCGGGGCCGACCGCCAGCGGGAACAGCGCAATCACGATGGCAAAGAACACCAGCGGGTTGGCCAATTCAGCCGGGCGACGGCACAACAGCCGTGCTTCGCGGGCGACCAGCAGGGCGAAGACACTCATGCCGACCACCGGCCCAGATCAAGGTCGCGGTAACCGGCGGGCATGCGCGCCAGGGTGTGGTGGGTGGTGAGCAAGACGGTTCCGCCCTGCTCGCAATGCCGCGCCAAGTGCTCTTCCAACTGGGCGACGCCTTGTTTGTCGAGGGCGGTGAAGGGTTCGTCGAGAATCCACAGTGGCGGGCCCGGCAGGTACAGGCGCGCCAGGGCCACGCGGCGCTGTTGGCCGGCAGACAGGGTGTGACAGGGAACGTCTTCGAAACCCTTGAGGCCCACAGCGGCCAGGGCCTGCCAGATGGCATCGCGGGAAGCAGGATGGTGCAGGGCGCTGAGCCAGCTGAGGTTTTCTTCGGCAGTGAGCACGTCCTTGATGCCGGCCGCGTGGCCGATCCAGATCAAGTTGCGTGCAAGCTCGGTGCGCTGTTCGTTGAGGGGCTTGCCGTTAAGCCGCACTTCACCGGCCGTGGGCTGCATCAACCCGGCCAGCAGGCGCAGCAAACTGGTTTTGCCGCTGCCGTTGGGACCGCTGATCTGCACCATATCGCCACCCGCCACACGCAGGTCGAGGTGCTCGAACAGCAGGCGCAAGTCGCGTTCACAGGAGAGCGCTACGGCTTCAAGAAGAGGGCTGGTCAAGAGATCGCGGGCCTTTACGGTTCAAGTCGGCGGTGCAGCGGCCGTTATAGAAAGAAGCACCATAACGGCTTTGGCGACCGATTTTAGAGAGCTGGATCAAATAGTTGTGAGGTTTTTAGCGCTCTCTTTGCAGACGGGCGGCATTATACATGCGATGCCCTACGCTAAAGAGGGCAATTTCCCCAGAGACGATGCGCACGATGACCGGCGAGATCAACCTTCCTACGCTTCCTCCCACCCCGGCAGCCGGGCAAAGCTCCGCGCCTGCGCCTGGAGCACTGCTGAAACTGCTGGAGCCGCAGATTGGGCTGATCGACCCTGGGAAAACCGCGAATGCCGAAGTCATCGCCCTTAAACAAGGCGGTGAAGCCTTTCAGTTGCTGCTCAAGCTGACCTTGGACGGCGGCCGCCAGACGCTGGTGCAGGCCAGCAGCGCGCAGCCATTGCCCTTAGGCAGCAATGTGGCGGTGAGCCAGACGCCAGCGGGCAATCTGACCCTCAGCCTGCAACAGGCTTTGAGTGCCAACGTCGCCGCCCTCACCCGCATCGATACCGCCAAAGTCCCGGAAGGTACGCTGTTGCAAGCCAAGGTATTGACCACTCAGATGCTGCCCCAGGGCACGGCGCAACCGGCGATCTATCGTTCGTTGGTGACGGTGCTGAATAACGCCCTGGCCGGCGCGACACTGACGGTGGAAAGCCCACAGCCGTTGCGCTTAGGCAGCCTGCTCAGCGCCGTGGTGCAGAACGCGCAGACCTTGAATTTTGTGCCGCTGAGCGGGCTCAAGGATCAATTGGCGGTCACCCAGCAACTGTCGACCCAGCAAAGTCGCCAGGGCTCCCTGGATGCGGTGTTCACTGCCCTGCAAAACCTGCCCCGTGGCGATAGCACCTCCGCCGACCTGCGCGCCGCCGCCGACCGTTTGCTCGCGGCGCTGCCCGATCTGGCACAGGTCAGTAACCCCAAAGTCCTGGCCCAAGTGATTCAGAACAGCGGCGCCTTTCTGGAGGCCAAATTACTCGCAGGACAGAATCCCCAAATACCACCACTGGACATGAAGGGCGCACTGCTGCGCCTTGTCGCGGACCTATTGCCCGCCCTGCCCGCCAGTACCAACCTCAACGCCATTCTTGCGGCCAACACGCTGGCCCAGGTATTGCCCAATTTTGTGCGCAGCCCACTGAACACGCTGGGCCAAGTCAGCGCGCGGCAGGCACCGGTCAGCTTTCCACTGCCCGAGCGGCTGATGGCGAAGCTTGAAGGCGAAGGCGACCTGGAAAACCTGCTGCGTCTGGCAGCCGGGGCCATTTCCAGGTTACAGAGCCACCAACTGTCGAGTCTGGAACAGACCGGCACTACCGCCGATGGCCGCCTGCAAACCACCTGGCAGTTGGAAATCCCTATGCGCACGCTGCAGGACATCGTGCCGTTGCAGGTCAAGTTCCAGCGCGAAGAACCGGCGCCAGACAAAGACCAGCCCGAACGCAAAGACCGCAAGGACCCCAAGCAAATGCTATGGCGCGTCGAGCTGGCATTCGATATGGAGCCGCTGGGGCCGTTGCAGGTCCAGGCACAACTGACCCAGGGCAAACTGTCGAGCCAACTGTGGGCAACACGCCCGTTCACCGCCAGCCTGATCGAAAGCCATTTGGGCAACTTGCGCGAGCGGCTGGTGACTTCGGGCATCAACGTCGGCGACCTCGATTGCCATCTGGGTACGCCACCACGCGGGCCGAAAACCGGACTGGAGCAACGCTGGGTGGATGAAACCGCATGAAGAACTCCAACCCACCGCGCCAGGCGATTGCCCTCAAGTACGACGGCCAGCAAGCGCCGACCCTGACCGCCAAGGGCGACGATGCCCTGGCCGAAGCCATCCTCAAGTTGGCGCGGGAAAATGAAGTGCCGATCTATGAAAACGCCGAGCTGGTAAAGCTGCTGGCGCGCATGGAACTGGGCGACAGCATTCCGGAGGAGTTGTACCGCACCATCGCGGAGATCATTGCGTTTGCCTGGACCTTGAAGGGCAAGTTCCCGGTGGGCTATGACCCGGATGCGCGGCCTGTGGAGCGGGACGTCACGGAGCGTGGCGACGACTACTGAATAGCCACAGGCACACAAAGGTCCAAATGTGGGAGGGGGCTTGCCCCCGATGGCAGAGTGTCAGTCACCTGATGTGTGGCTGAAGCACCGCTATCGGGGGCAAGCCCCCTCTCCCATTTGGACTTGTGTTCAGTTCAGGACTTCGCTCAGCGGGATGAAATTAACCCGATCACCGAGTGCCAGCGTCGTCCCTTCCAACACCTCCACAAACCCCTCCGCCCACGCCGCGCTGCGCAGCACGCCAGAGCTTTGGTTACGGTAGATGATCGCCTTGCCCTGCTCGATGCGCCCGCGCAGATACTCGCGACGATTGCCCGGTTTCGGCCAGACGAATCCCACCGGGACTTCGAACCGCAACGGCTCCACGTCGGCCACACCTTGGCGACGCAGAATGTAGGGGCGCGCCAACAGTGCGAAAGTCACCAGGGTCGAGGCCGGGTTACCCGGCAGGCCGATCACCGGCACGCCACGGAAATGCCCGACCGTCAGTGGCTTGCCAGGTTTGATCGCGAGCTTCCACAGGGCCAGTTCGCCTTCTTCACGCAGGGCGATGCCAAGGAAGTCCGCTTCACCTACCGACACGCCACCGGTGGACAGGATCAGGTCGACACTGCCCAGGCCCGCCAATCGCGTGCGAGTCTGTTCCAAGTCATCCGGCAGGATCCCGGCGTCGATCACTTCACAGCCCATGCGTGAAAGCCAACTGCACAGTACGCGACGATTGCTGTTGTAGATCTGGCCGGGCCCCAGCGGCAAGCCGGGTTCGATCAACTCGTCGCCGGTGGACAGCACGGCCACGCGCGGGCAGCGCACTACATTCAGACGATCACAGCCGAGGGACGCAGCCAGGCCCAGCTCAATCGGGCCCAAGCGCGTCCCGGCTGACAAAACGAGTTCACCGACCGTGGTTTCCTGGCCTTGAGGGCGGATGTTCTGGTCGGCGTGCAGGGGCTCGGTAAAGCTCACGCGCTCATCGGCGTGAACCACGGCATTTTCCTGCATCTCCACGCAATCGGCGCCTTGCGGCACCGGTGCGCCGGTGAAGATGCGCGCGCAAGTGCCCGCGGCCAGAGGTTCAGGTGCCTGACCGGCAAAGATGCGCTGGCTCACCACCAGCGGCTCACCGGTCCAGTCCGCCAGGCGCAGCGCGTAACCGTCCATGGCACTGTTCGGCCACGGCGGCAGGTCAAGGGTGGAGACCAGATCCTGCGCCAATACCCGGCCATCACACTCGGCCAGGGGCAAGGCGTGCGGCTCGCGGATCGGCGTAGCTTCGGCCAGCGCCAACAGGTGCTGCAGCGCCTCTTCCACGGGCATCAGCGCGCCGGTCTTGCCAGGCTTACCCACGGGATTCACAAGGCGCGGCCTGTTTCAGGTGCGGGACGAAGTTGCAGGGGCGATGGCGGTTGTCCAACTGCTCGGCAAGAATGCCGTCCCAACCCGTGCGCACCGCATTGGTGGAACCCGGCAGGCAGCACACCAGGGTGCCATTGGCCAAGCCGGCCAGGGCACGGGATTGCACGGTGGAGGTGCCGATGTCGGCCACGGATATCTGGCGGAACAGTTCGCCAAAGCCGTCGACCTGCTTGTCGAGCAGGCAGCTCACGGCTTCGGGAGTGCTGTCACGGCCGGTGAAACCGGTGCCGCCGGTGATCAGCACCACTTGCACCACATCTTCGGCAATCCAATGGGCAACCTGGGCGCGGATCTTGTAGAGATCGTCCTTGAGCAGTACGCGCTCGGCCAGGTTGTGCCCGGCGGCGGTGAGGCGGTCGACGAAAACCTGGCCCGAGGTGTCGGTGTCCAGGGTGCGGGTGTCGCTGACGGTCAATACAGCGATATTCAGGGGTACGAAGGGCGCATCAGCCTTGGCTTTCATGGCACGGTCCGGTTGTCGGAGGAACAGCCCGGTGTTATATCACAGGCCCCTATTTACCTGCCGCAGCGGAACCTTTATGTCGTTAGATTCTTCGCCCCTTCCCTGCTCGATTTTGCTGTTATCCGGCGGGCGCGGCCAGCGCATGGGCGGCCAGGACAAAGGTCTGTTGGCATGGCGCGGCCAGCCATTGATCGCCCATCTACAGCGCTTGGTACGAGCGTTGACGGATGACCTGATCATCTCGTGCAATCGCAACCAGGACCTCTACGCGCCCTATGCCGACACGCTGGTGAGCGACGACAGCCCGGACTTTCCGGGCCCGCTCGCCGGTATCCGCGCCGGGCTGGCCGCAGCGCGCCATGAGCACCTGCTGATATTGCCGTGCGACGTGCCGGCTATCGACGCGATCCTACTGACCGACCTGCTTAAGACCGCGCGGCAAAACCCATTGGTGCCCGTGATGGTGCGCCACGGCGAATTCTGGGACCCCTTGATCTGCATCATCCCTATACACCTCAAAACCGAGGTAGAACAGGCCTGGCAAGCCGGTGAGCGAAGCCCGCGCAAGATATTCCTGCAATTGGGCGGCGTGGGGCTGGAGTGCCCGGCGGATGACCCACGGCTGGCCAACCTTAATACGCCGGAGCTGTTACAGCCGAGCTCTGACGTGTCAGAATGAACTTTCGCACAAGGAACTTTGGCGACGCCTTACGCGTCTCAAGGTCAGCAATTAAAAAGTATTCTCTCGGAGACAAACCCATGACTCAACGGACCATCGCCGCTCTCATGCTTGCACTGGGCATCGCCACCCTCGCCGGTTGCGCCTCGCCGACAGTGATCACCCTGAATGACGGTCGCGAAATCCAGGCCGTCGACACCCCTAAATTCGATAAGGATTCGGGCTTCTACGAGTTCGAACAACTGGACGGCAAGCAGACCCGTATCAATAAAGATCAGGTCCGCACCGTTAAAGACCTGTAAGTCTTAGCGTTTGCCTACAAGGCCCGCCTCGCGCGGGCCTTGTCGTTTCCGGGGGTTACCAATCGAGGGTGATCTGGCTGCGAAAACGACGCTCTTCGCCGGTGACCGGGTCGATAAACCGTACGCCCTGGGCCAGCAGCTTGAGCGGGTTGGCGTAATCGTCGACGGCATCCTTGAGCACGTCCGGGTAGAACGGGTCATTGCAGATGCTCGCCCCCAGCGCGGTCATGTGCACGCGCAGTTGGTGCTTCTTACCGGTCACGGGAAACAGGGCGTAGCGCCAGAGATCACCATTTTTTTCCCGCACCTCCACCGCCGTTTCGGTGTTGCTGGCGCCCTCGCCTTCCTGCATGCGGAAGAAGGGTTCGCCGTCCACAAGGCGACTTTTGTGCACCAACGGGAACGTCAAACCAGGTAAGGCCGGGGCAATGGCTTCGTAGAATTTATCGATCTGGCGCTTGGGGAACAGCTGCTGATAGGCCGAACGGCTGGCGGGGTTGGCGGAGAACAGCACCAGCCCGGCGGTGTGCCGGTCGATACGGTGCAGCGGCACCAGCGACGGATTATCCAGGCGGCGAATCAGGCGGCGCAGCAGGGTTTGCTCGACGTACTCTCCGGCCGGGGTCACGGGCAGGAAATGCGGTTTATCCGCCACCACCAAGTGCTCGTCGGCGTACAGGATAGTTTCCTGCACCGGAATCACCTTTTCGTTCGGCACTTCACGGAAGTAGTAAATGCACAGACCTTCCTTGTAGGCGAGGTCCAGCTGAATGGGGCTGCCGTTGATATCCAATACCCGTCCGCGGGCGATGCGGTCCAGCCAGTGCTCACGGCTTATCGCCGGGAAGTGCTCGCACAGGCAATCGAGCACGGTCGCCCAAGGGCCTGGCGGCAAGTAGAGAGTGCTGGCTTGGTGTTGGGACGCGGAAAAACCGGAAGTGGACATGCCGATGCTCGAAGCCTTGAAAAAACCGATGGGCATTATCCCGCACGACGCGGGATTGAGCCTAGGGCGGATCTCAGGCTTTGGCTAATTGCGTGCGCAGGATCGGCGACGCACTGGCCGCTTCGGTGAATTCCTTGAGCCAACGCAGCACATCCACCGCTTCCCAGCGACCGGGATCGTACAAGGCGTAGAGCAAGCCCTGATAACCCACCACATCCAGTTGCTTGTGGTAACCGGCGCGCTGGAACAACGCTTCGATCTCCGCGAAGCAGGTATTGAAATGCACTTTGTTAAAGGGCGTCTTGCCTTCCGTGACCAAGCCATCGAGGCGCAGCTCGTTCACCGCGTCGCGCACGACGTCGGCGGACATGCGATTGACGCTGCTTTTCAGTTGTTCAACATTCACCACGGGCGTTCCCTCCATTCAATCGCTGTACAAACATACAGTAACGTAATAATTGGAAACCCGCCATCGCATAAACGTCAGCGCAGGAAGGCAACGACCTGTTCAGCGTCAAAGGGCCAGTCCAATTCGGCGCCGGTATCCACCCGTCGAAGCACCGGAATCCGCAGCCCATAGACGTCGGTGAGATCTTGGGGATCGGTGATGTCAACCAGCTCCACCAACAGCCCGTGTTCGACGAGCGGCATGATTTCGGCTTCGGCAATCTCACAAAGATGGCAACCCAGGGTGCCGAACAACTGGCATTCAGGAAGCATGGCGAAAGGACCTGATCAGAAAACAGATCAACATTCTAGGCTTGCGTAAGACCCGTGGCGAGCCGATAAACCCTGACACAGATCAGCATGACGTATAACTGATTCAGCGATTCTCGCGGCTTTTTGCCCGCTCACCCTGCAACGGAGATGCTCGTGTTCGCCAACCTGCTGATCATTTTGGCCTCATCCCTTGTGGTGATTGCGCTGTTTCGCCGACTGCAACTGCCGCCCGTGCTGGGCTACCTGTGTGTGGGCCTCGCCGTGGGACCTACGGCGCTGGACTGGGTGAATGACAGCGAAGAGCTGCCCGACCTCGCCGAGCTTGGCGTGGTGTTCCTGTTGTTTTCCCTGGGCCTGGAGTTCTCCCTGACAAAGATGCTCGCCCTGCGCCGCGTGGTGTTTGGCCTGGGCAGTTTGCAGGTGCTGGGGTGCAGTGCGCTGCTTGGAGGCTTGTTGATGGCCTTTGGTGTGGCCCCCGGCATCGCGTTGCTGCTGGGTGCGGGCTTGGCATTGTCGTCCACGGCGATCGTCAGCAAAGAGCTGACCAGCCTCGGAGAAATCTTCAGCAGCCATGGCCAGAACGCGATTGGCGTGCTGCTGTTCCAGGACGTGGTAGCCGTATTGCTACTGACCTTGGTGCCCGTGTTTGCCGGCAGCAGCGATCAAGCCTGGTACTGGGCGCTGCCGCTGACGCTGGGTAAAACCGTGTTGCTGTTTGTTGGCCTGCTGCTGGCCAGTCGCTGGTTGTTGCCGCGCCTGTTCCATGAAGTCGCCGCGTCCCACTCGGCGGAGCTGTTTGTGTTGCTTGCACTGGTGATCGTGTTGCTGACCGCCTGGCTCACCCATTTGCTGGGTCTATCGCCGGCCCTCGGCGCCTTCCTGGCCGGCATGCTGCTGGGCGAAAGCCATTACCGCCATCAGATCGAAGCGGATATCCGACCGTTTCGCGACATCCTGCTGGGGCTGTTTTTCGTCAGTATCGGCATGTTGATCGACCTGCAATTGTTCATCAGCCACAGTCTGCTGATCCTCGGCCTGACCCTCGCGCTGATGCTGATCAAGGGGTGCGTGGTAGCGGTGCTGGTCAAGCTGCGGGGCAGCGACAGCGAAACCGCCTGGCGCAGCGGCTTGGCCCTCGCCCAGGGCGGTGAGTTCTGTTTTGCGTTGATGGCGCAAATGCAGCAAAGCCGGCTGATCCCGGATGAATTCAATGGCTTGCTGCTCGCCGCCACGTTCTGCTCGATGTTGCTGACGCCACTGCTGTTGCGCGCCGCCCCGGCGATTGCCCTGCGCCTGCACCGCAAACCCAACCAGCAAGTGCAGCTGGAGGAAATCACCGCGCTCAATGCCGAGTTACGCGGCCATGCAGTGATCTGTGGCTACGGCCGTGTGGGGCAGTCCATCGGGCGCTTTTTGCGGCGGGAACAACAAGCCTTTATCGCCCTGGATGACGACCCGGAACGGGTACAGGAAGCCGCCACCGAGGACAGCAGCGTGCATTACGGCGACTGCCGTCGCGGCGCCCTGCTCAGTGCGGTGGGCCTGGAACGGGCGCGGTTGGTGGTAATTGCCGTGGACAACAGCGATGTCGCCCTAGTGGTGTTGAAAGAGGCGCGCCGTATCAACCCCGAGGTGCCGATTCTGGTGCGCACTCGCGATGACAGCCAGTGGGCCGAACTGAAAGCTGCGGGCGCCAGCGAAGTGGTGCCCGAACTATTGGAGTCGAGCCTGATGCTCGCCTCCCACGCCTTGATCCTGCTGGGCCTTCCGGACCACCAGGTACAGGCGCGGGTCGATGAAGTGCGACACAACCGCTATCGCCTGCTGCACGGCTCTTTCACGCCGCCGAACAGCGACGATCAATCCTGACTGACCGCGCCGATCTTGTGGATCGACAGGTCCGCACCGTAATACTCCTGCTCCTGACTCAGGCGCAGGCCACCGACGCGTTTGATCACCCCATACACCAACAGGCCGCCGCCGAACGCGACTGCCACGCCGAGGCCGGTGCCGATCAACTGGCTGACCAGGCTCACGCCACCCAGGCCGCCCAGCGCGGTCTGGCCAAAGATGCCGCAGGCAACCCCACCCCACACACCGCACAGGCCATGCAATGGCCACACGCCCAGCACGTCATCGATTTTCCAGCGATCCTGGGCGGCGATAAAGCACCAGACAAACAGCCCACCGGCGACTACACCGGTGACCAGCGCGCCTACCGGATGCATCAGGTCGGAACCGGCGCAGATCGCCACCAGCCCGGCGAGCGGGCCGTTATGCAGAAAGCCTGGGTCGTTACGGCCGATCACCAGCGCAGCAACGGTGCCGCCGACCATCGCCATCAACGAGTTGACCGCCACCAGGCCACTGACGCCGTTGAGGGTTTGCGCGCTCATCACGTTAAAGCCGAACCAGCCGACGATGAGAATCCACGAACCCAGCGCCAGAAACGGAATGCTCGATGGCGCAAAGGCGACCAAGCGTCCTTCCCGATAACGTCCGTTACGCGGGCCCAACAGCAACACCGCCGCCAGCGCCAGCCAGCCGCCCATGGCGTGCACCACGACAGAACCGGCGAAGTCATGAAAGCTGGCGCCAAAGGTGGCGAGCAACCAGGCTTGCAGGCCGAAATTGCCATTCCAGACCATGCCTTCGAAAAACGGGTAGATAAACGCCACGATCAACGCAGTAGCGCACAACTGCGGAGCAAACTTCGCGCGCTCGGCAATGCCGCCGGAGATGATCGCGGGGATCGCTGCCGCAAACGTCAGCAGGAAGAAGAATTTCACCAAGCCATAGCCATGGTCCGCGCTGATCACTGCCGCCGGTTGCATGAAGCTCACGCCGTAGGAGATCCAATAGCCTATAAAGAAATAGGCCAATGTAGAGATGGCGAAGTCGCTGAGGATCTTCGACAGCGCGTTGACCTGATTTTTTTGGCGAACGGTGCCGACTTCCAGGAATGCGAAGCCGGCGTGCATCGCCAGTACCATGACCGCGCCGATCAGGATAAACAGGGTGTTTGAACTGTGGACCAGAGTGTCCACCGCACTTTGCAAATTTTCCATGAAGGTTGGCAGGCCTGCATTAAAGGCAAAAAGCACCAAAGCGGTTCAAGCCACGGTTGCGCGCACTAAATTGGCACCGCCGGTACCGCCCCTCTTCACAGGGCGTGAACCGCTTTAGCGCAGCGATCAACACAACAGGCTGTTGCCGACAGGGTTTTTCCGCGAGTTTCAGTTATTTAAGGTAAGGTTTTTGATGGCTTGAGGCCTTACCGCCCAGATTCAGCGCAGGCACCCGTGCATGCGCACCAAGGCAAAGCAAAAGCTGTACCACGCAATTGCAGTGAACCTTCACCGACGCCGGTGACTCGAAACCACACGTACCGATCAGCCAATCACGGAGATAACCATGGCCAGAAAAACAGCACAGACAGCCCAAGAGATACTGATGGCGGATTTTCAAACCCTGGTCAGTGATACCGAAAAGCTACTGGATGACACCGCGATCCTGGCGGGTGACCAGGCCGACGAGCTGCGCAGCAAGATTCATGAAAGCTTGCTCAAGGCCCGTGAAACCCTGCAACTGACCGAAGACTCCCTGCGCGAGCGCGGCCAAGCTGCGGTCACCGCTACTGAAGACTACGTACAGGCCAACCCCTGGCAGTCGGTGGGTATTGCCGCTGGCGTGGGCTTTCTGATCGGCCTATTGGCTACAAGGCGCTAACATTATGTCTATCGGCGAAAGCGGCTCGGCCACGGGCGCAAGTTCTACCTCAAGACGCCTGGGCGCGGCCGTTCTAGGCTTGCTGCACAGCCACGTCGAACTGTTCGGCATCGAATTGCAGGAGCAGAAAGCACGCACCGTCAGCCTGCTGCTGTTTGCCGGCTTGGCCTTGGTGTTTGCCCTGTTATTGCTGGTCGGGTTGTCGACGCTGGTGATGATCCTGGTCTGGGACACCGGCTACCGTCTCACCGGGATCATCTGCCTCTGCTTGTTCTACAGCCTGGCCGCCGCGTTCTGCGGGGTGCGCTTGAAAGCAGCAGTATTCGATGAGTCCACGCCCTTCCACGCCACGCTTGAAGAGCTGGCCAATGATCGGGAGCGCCTGCTGCCATGAGCATGACTGAGATCCCGCACAACACATCCCGTCGAGAAATGCGCAAGGCACTGATCCGCCTGCGCATGGAAATGCACCGCCAGGAAATCCGTCATGAGTCCCAACAATTGATGGCTCCGCTGCACAAAGTGCGCGACATGCGCCACAACTGGCAGGACAGCCTGGGCATCAAGCACGCGCCGCTGTGGGGCGTGGCGGCAGTGACGCTGATGGGCTTCTTTACCGGGAAGGGTGCCAAGGGCGGCAGTATCAGCAGCGTGACCCGGCTGGTGCGGCTGGGCGCAGGTTTGATCCCGCTGATCAAATTAGCGATGGCAGGTACTTCCCGAAAAGGATGAGCCCTGCTGGCTGCATTCTTGCAAACAGAATCGGCCCGGCCTTCGTCATTGAAGGCCGGGCCTCTTTTTTTCGCTACCTCTCATAAGGAGGTCCTGTGATTGACGGGCAACCGCTCGCCTGCTTCCAGCCGTTTATTGACACTGCCACCGGACGCATTGCCGGCGTCGAGGCCTTGGGTCGCCTGCGCCAGGCTGACGGCAGCTTGCAGTCTGTGGGCCCGTTGTTCGCGGACCCGCGCACGCCAGGCACGACGTTGCGACGCCTCGACCGTCAGATCCGCGACAATGCCTTGAGCCGCCTGCATGAAGCCCCCGACGATTGGTTTCTAAGCCTGAACATCTCGCCCCGCTGGATCAACCGGTTGCGTCCGGGCCAGGCCCTGCCGAGCTTGAAACAAATCCACACCCACGGCGTTGACCCGCAGCGCGTTGTGTTCGAGATCACCGAACTGGGTGGCGATATCCAGCGCTTGGCCGATGTGGTCGCGCGTTATCGCGAGGCCGGTGCGCGTATTGCCATTGATGACTTCGGTGCCGGCTATTCCCAGCTTGACCGGGTGCTGGCGTTGCAGCCGGATATCCTCAAGTTGGACATGCGCCTTTTCCAGGAAGCCGCCAAGGGCGGGCCAAGCAGTGACGTCGTGCGGGCGCTGGCGCAGATGGCGGAGAAAACCGGCTGTTGGATCATTGCCGAAGGCGTGGAAACTGAAGCGCAACTGAGCTTTGCCCTGGAATGCGGCTCGCGCTATGTACAGGGCTATCTGTTCGCGCAGGCACAGCTGGATTGGTTTGCCACCGACGCCTTCGTGCCACGCTTTGCCCAACTGCGCGCAGCGTACGTCCAGCAGAAGCTGGCAGAGCGTGGACGCATCATGGACCTGCGCCAACAGTTGGCCGAGCTGATGAAAATCCTCCAAAGCTGGGCCCTGGGCCAGGCACCGCTTAGCCAGTTACCACAATTGCAGGATTTCCCATGGCTGCTGCGCTTTTATCAGTGCGACCGACATGGCACGCAACTCACGCCGAACTTCGAATGGCGCCAGGACGCCTGGCAGGCCGACACGCGTTACCTGGGCCACAACTGGTCATGGCGCCCGTATTTCTATCACCTGCTGGCCGAAGGTTGGGACGAGCGGCGCCTGACCTTGTCGTCGACGTATCGCGACGCCACCACCAACCAGTATTGCCTCACTGCCGGACAATTCTTCGATAACGGTCAGCGCTTGCTGTTAATTGATATCGACGCCGCCGGGTTGTAGATTTTCGCTTGCCCCGCCAAGGTGGAACCGGGAAGCTGGGAGGGTCATTCACCGCACGGAGAGTACCCGCCTTGGATTGGCCTACCCTGCTTACCCGCGAACGGCTTGGAAAGCCCCTGCACAGCCCGGAAGAACTCGGCCGCAGCCCTTTTCACAAAGACCATGACCGCATTATTTTCTCCGGCGCATTTCGCCGCCTGGGCCGCAAGACCCAGGTGCACCCGGTGTCCAGCAACGACCATATCCACACCCGCCTGACCCACTCCCTGGAAGTCAGTTGCGTGGGCCGCTCACTCGGCATGCGCGTCGGTGAAACCCTGCGCAGTGCACTGCCCGACTGGTGCGAACCGAGTGATCTGGGCATGGTGGTGCAATCAGCCTGCCTGGCCCATGACATTGGCAACCCGCCGTTCGGGCATTCGGGCGAAGACGCCATCCGGCACTGGTTCCAACAGGCCGCCGGGCGTGGCTGGCTGGACGACATGAGCAGCGCCGAGCGCAACGACTTCCTCAATTTCGAAGGCAATGCCCAAGGCTTTCGGGTACTGACCCAGCTCGAATACCATCAGTTCGACGGCGGTACACGACTGACCTACGCGACCCTGGGCACGTACCTGAAATACCCCTGGACCGCTCGCCACGCCGACGCCCTGGGCTACAAGAAACACAAGTTCGGCTGCTACCAGAGCGAACTGCCGATCCTCGAACAGATCGCCCACAAGCTCGGTCTGCCGCAACTGGAAGAACAACGCTGGGCCCGTCACCCATTGGTCTATCTGATGGAAGCCGCAGATGACATCTGCTATGCCCTGATCGACCTGGAAGACGGCCTGGAAATGGAGTTGCTGGAATACGCCGAAGTCGAGTCGCTGCTGCTCGACCTGGTAGGCGACGACCTGCCGCAGACCTATCGGCAATTGGGATCTCAGGACTCGCGCAGACGCAAGCTGGCGATCCTGCGCGGCAAAGCCATCGAGCATTTGACCAACGCGGCGGCGCGAGCCTTCGTCGAACAGCAGGATGCCTTGCTGGCCGGCACCCTGCCCGGCGACTTGGTGGAGCATATGCACGGGCCGGCCAAACGCTGCGTGCTGGATGCCAAAGACATGGCACGCAAGAAAATCTTCCAGGACAAACGCAAGACCTTGCATGAAATTGGCGCCTATACCACGTTGGAAATACTGCTGAACGCTTTTTGCGGCGCGGCATTGGAGCAGCATGGCGGACGAACGCCCTCCTTCAAGAACCGGCGTATTCTCGACCTGCTGGGTAACAATGCACCGAACCCGGCTTGGCCGTTGCACGCCTCGTTCCTGCGCATGATCGACTTTATCGCTGGCATGACCGACAGCTATGCCACCGAGATGGCGCGGGAAATGACCGGGCGTTCGAGCCCTCAGTAACGTCATTTATCAAGTTGCCTGTTCCCTGAAGAGAATCGCCCTACGACGGGAACAGAGCGGCCTGATCGAATTCGCACAAACTCCCGAGGAATAATCGCTCACGCTCCGGGCAAATCTGGCGAACAGTTCCTACATGCCCTCCATCGACGCTTCACTCACCGTGTGCCCTCTATGCCCAATTACCCCCTTCGAATCCTGTTGGTGGAGGACCATCCCTTTCAACTGCTCGCCACCCAGTGCCTGCTCAAGAGCTTTGGTTTTGAGCAACTGACCCCGGCGGAAAACGCCGGACAGGCAATCCGTTTGATGACGCAGGCCCAAGCGCCCTTCGACATCCTCCTGTGCGACCAGTGTCTGCCCGATCTGCCCGGGCTCGAGTTGATTGAAATCGCCAGTCGCCAATGCTTTATAAAGGCCGCCATCTTGCTCAGCGGGCTTCCCGAGGCAGAACTGTCGGCGCTGCATAACCAAGCCCTTGAACGTGACCTGCCATTGCTCGGCTATTTGCAAAAGCCGTTGAATAAAGATGAACTTGCAGGCTTGATCCATATATTACTCACGCTATAAGTGTAGGAACTTAAACAAACTAGGCCGTCGAAAAGTTTACGTATAAGTGTCGCAAACTCCTTGCAATCACACGCTAACCCATCCCCTTGGGAAACCCTGGCCGCTCGTCTCGCGACGCCTTCACGCCCGGTAGGGCTTTACCTTTTTTAATGTAGGAACTTTCCTGTTTTATACCTGCACCCCCTCAAGTTCATGCTTACCCCTCACCTTCTGAGCTAATGTGCCCGCTTTATTTGCACTTGCATGGAATATGATCATGAACACAGTTTTTATTATTGATGACCACCCCGTTATAAGACTGGCCATACGCATGTTGTTGGAGCACGAGGAAAACTTCAAAGTAGTCGGCGAAACGGATAATGGATGCGACGCGATACAAATGGTCCGCGAATGCATGCCGGACCTGATCATCCTGGACATCAGCATTCCTAAACTCGATGGACTCGAAGTGCTTTGCCGGTTCAACGCCATGAGCGCTTCGATGAAAACCCTGGTTTTAACGGCTCAATCCCCCACTCTCTTTGCCACACGCTGCATGCGTTCGGGGGCCGATGGTTATGTATGCAAGGAAGGCGATCTGAGTGAACTGATGAGCGCCATCCGTGCCGTACTGTCCGGCTACAACTATTTCCCCAGCCAGGCCTTGAACGCCAACGATGAGAGCTGCAAGGAACTTGAACTGTTCAAGGCCGTTAATGATAGAGAGTTGATGGTATTGCAACTTTTTGCACAAGGCCGAACCAACAAGGAAATCGCAAAAGGCATGTTCCTGAGTAACAAAACCGTAAGCACATATAAAAAGAGGCTGATGCAAAAACTTCAAGCCAAGTCCTTGGTAGAACTTATCGAGCTGGCAAAACGAAACGCGCTAGTGTGAGAAACCGGATGCCCAGGCGTATAAAGGACTATTTGATTATATTGAGTGCCGGCTTGTGCTTCAGCACCGCTGTGCCTGCGACACCTCCAGCGAGCACGGAACATTTCAACCTATTGAGTCGAGCAAGCTCCGTACAGCTGGAAACCCACTTGGACAAGGGCCAGCGCCAATGGCTCCAGAACAAACGCGAACTGGTGCTGGGCACTGCGTTCCCTGACTACCCACCTTTTGACCTCACCTCCAGCGGGCGCGACTATGAGGGACTCACCGCTGATTACGCTGGCTTGCTGGCCATGGCACTGGCCTTGCCGGTGAAAGTGATGCGCTACCCCTCCCGAGAAGCCGCCATTCGTGCCCTCGAAGCAGGGGATATCGACTTACTGGGCTCTTCCAACAGCTTTGAAGCGGCAAAACCTAACCTGATCCTGTCGGAGCCCTATGCCGTGGATCGACCCGTCCTGGTGACCCGCGAAGGCGAAACCCGCAGTCTGAGCGAGGGGTTGGCCGGGATGCGCCTGGCACTGGTCTACCACTATCTACCACTGGCCGAGGTGGAAAAGCTGTACCCCAAAGCCGTCATCCGCGCCTACCCCTCTTACCAAAACGCTTTGAATGCAGTGGCTTTCGACCAGGCAGACGTCTTTCTCGGCGATACCATTTCCACCCACTACATGATCAACAAGGGCTACCTGAAAAACATCCGCATGGCCAACTTCGGCAAACATGAAGCCTATGGGTTCAGCTTCGCAATGCTCCAGGACCAGCAAACACTGTTGAGCATCGTCGACGCGGCACTGAGGGCCGTGCCGACCACCGAACGGGAGGCGATCGCCAAGCGCTGGAGTGCCGGCAGTGACATTCTGCTGACCGACCAAAAGTTGCAATTGACCCTGCGCGAAGAACGTTGGCTAAAGGATAACCCGGTGGTCAAGGTGATCGTGAACCCCACCTTTGCGCCGCTGACGTTCTTCGACAACGATGGCAACTTTCGCGGAATCACCGCTGACCTCCTGGAACTGATTCGCCTGCGCACCGGGTTGCGCTTCGACATCCAGCGCGCGCGTGATGTGGACACGATGATCGAACAGGTCGAGGCCGGCAAAGCAGACATCATTGGCGCTATCGCCCCCAGCGTCGAGCGGGAAGCCCAACTGAACTTCAGTCGCCCCTACCTGGAAAACTCCTACGTAATGTTGACGCGTAAGGACGGCCAGGCACCTACAAGCCTGGAGGAAATGTCGGGCAAACGACTGGCGATCACTCAAGGCAGCCCACTGAAGAAACTCCTGATTGAGCAGTTCCCAAAGATTCAATTAGTAGAAACGGGTGACACCTTCAAATCAGCCGAACTCCTCGTACAAGGCAATGTTGAGGGGGCCGTGAATACTCTGGTAGTCGCCAACTACTTCCTGACCTCGCAGATGTTCCAAGACAAGATTCAAATCAGCTTCAGCATTGGCACAATGCCCGCCACCTTTGGATTGGCAACATCACGCAGCGCCACCGAACTCAGTTCGATCCTCGACAAGGCCTTGCTCAGCGTCGCCCCTGACGAGTTGGGTGTGATCAATAGCCGTTGGCGCGGCTATTCCGCAGCCTCCGACAGCTACTGGCGTGACTATCACCAACTGATTGCGCGCATCATCATCGGCACCGGGTTGTTGTTGCTGATTTCACTGAGTTGGAACGCTTACATGCGCCGCCAAATCAGGCACCGGAAAATGGCCGAGCGCGCCCTCAATGACCAGTTCGAGTTCATGCGCGCACTGGTCAATGAAACCCCGCATCCGATCTACGTGCGTGATAACAAGGGACTGTTGCAGACCTGCAACGATAGTTACCTGCAGGTGTTCGACGTCAAGCGCGAAGACGTGATCGGTAAAAGCGCAGTTCAGATCAGTACAGCTCTCGCGGCAGAAGCGGCGCAATATCATGCCGACTATCAACGTGTGGTGGCCGAAGGCAGGCCAATGATCGTGGACCGCACCCTGCATATTCGTGGACAGAAACTGACGATCTACCACTGGATCCTTCCCTACCGCGATTCCGTCGGTGAAGTTCAGGGCATCATCGGTGGCTGGATCGACATCAGCGAGCGACGTCAGCTGTTCGACGAACTTCGCACCGCCAAGGAGCGAGCCGACGAAGCCAATCGCGCCAAAAGCACGTTCCTCGCCACCATGAGCCATGAAATCCGTACGCCTATGAACGCGGTGATTGGCATGCTGGAGCTGACCCTCAAGCGGGCAGACCAGGGCCACCTTGATCGGCCGGCCATCGAAGTGGCCTACAACTCGGCCAAGGATCTGCTGGAGCTAATCGGCGACATCCTGGACATCGCACGTATTGAGTCCGGTCGCCTCAGCCTGGCGCCCGAACGCGTCAACCTGAGGGAGGTGATCGAATCGGTAGTGCGTGTATTCGACGGCCTGGCACGCCAGAAGAGCCTTAGCCTGTTGCTCGAATTCACGCCAGACCTAGAAGATACCGAAGTCCTGATTGACCCCCTGCGCTTCAAGCAGGTGCTGTCCAACTTGATCAGCAATGCGATCAAATTCACTGAACGTGGCCAAGTAAAAATCAAGGTGCATGTATCCAACACTGAATTGGCGCAGCAGATCGAGATGAAGCTGGTGGTGGAAGATACCGGCATCGGCATCAGCCGGGACGATCAAACGCGTCTGTTCGAACCCTTTGCCCAGGCGGACAATTCGGGACATCTGGCCAGGAGCGGTGCGGGCCTGGGGCTGGTGATCTGTCGCAGCCTGTGCGCGATGATGGGTGGGCAACTAAGCCTGAGCAGCGTGCCTATGGTCGGCACTCAGGTGCATGTGAGCCTGAAGATGAATCGCCTGCAGGCACTGCCGGTAGTCGACGAACTCAAGCCAACAACACCTGCCAGCGTGTCTGTGCTCAATGTACTGGTGGTTGATGATCACCCGGCGAATCGCCTGTTGATGTGCCAGCAACTCGGCTACCTGGGCCACCAGTTCACCGCTGCCCAGAACGGCGCAGCGGGCTTCCAGGCCTGGCGCCAGGAGCACTTCGACTTGGTAATAGCCGACTGCAATATGCCGATCATGAATGGTTACGAGCTGAGCTGCTCAATCCGTGAATACGAGCAACGCGAGAATCTAACCCCTTGTGTGGTACTGGGCTTTACCGCCAATGCCCAGCCAGAAGAGAAAAAACGCTGCGCACAGGCGGGCATGAATGACTGCCTGTTCAAACCTATCAATCTCACGGCGCTGGAGCAGCAACTGGCGAAAATCAGTCCTCAACCCACCGGCCTGATCCAGGACATTGGCAACTTCGAGGCCCTTACCGGTGGCGATCCGCAGATGAGTCGTCTGCTGCTGGAGGAGTTGCTGAGCAGCAGTCGTCAGGATCGCCAGGAACTGGTCGCACTGATGGTTGCGCAGGCATCGCCCCAGGACATCATCGAACAGGCTCACAAGATCAAGGGCGCGGCTAGAATTGTCCAGGCCAGTACGCTGGCCTCGCGGTGCGAAGCCCTCGAACAGGCCTGTGCCCGTGGTGATGACAGGCCCTTGATCGAAATAGGCGTGAAGTCATTGGAAAAGCTGATGTTGGAACTTGAAAGGATGCTGCAAGAGCGGCTTCAAAGACTGGATGGCCAATAAGGGGCGGGTTGCGCCCCTCACTTGATCAGCAGTCGGTCAAGCGGAGGAAAATTGCCGCCAACTGTTCGATTCCGGCCTGATCCTGAGGGGTAAAGCGGGCCAACGACGGGCTATCGAGGTCGAGGACGCCGATCAACTTACCGTCCTTGAGCAGTGGCACGACCAGCTCACTGTTAGACGCGCTGTCACAGGCGATATGTCCTGGGAATGCATGCACATCCTCTACTCGCTGGGTCTGCTGCGACGCTGCAGCAGCGCCGCAGACCCCTCGGCCAAACGGAATACGCACACAAGCGATCTGCCCCTGGAAGGGGCCAAGCACCAGCTCTTCATTGCGATTGAGGTAAAAGCCGGCCCAATTCAAGTCATCCAGTTGGCTAAAGAGGAAAGCGGAAAACTGCGCGCTGTTGGCGATGAAATCGCGCTCATCAGCCAGCAGCGACTCCAATTGGGCACACAGTAGGGCGTAGCCACCGAGACCAGTGCCGGCTTGTTGTAAATCGATCATGGTTGACGCTCCAGTAATTTGAGACCCACCCAGTAACGGGCAAATTGATACGCGCAGCGGCCGTTGCGGTTACCGCGCCCGGTCGCCCAGCGCACCGCGAGAATGTCGAGGGCTTCGTCGCGCTGCCATTGCAAACCGGCCTTGCTCGCTAGCTCACCGATCCAGTGCTCGACCACATCCAGGAAATGCTCTTGGGTGAACGGGTAGAAGGACAGCCACAAGCCAAAACGGTCTGACAAGGCAATCTTGTCTTCCACGGCCTCGCTGGGGTGCAGTTCCCCATCCACCCTCTTCCAGTTGTCGTTGTCACTCTGATTTTCCGGCACAAGGTGACGGCGGTTGGACGTCGCGTACAGCAGCACGTTTTCAGGCGCCTGTTCCAGGGAACCATCCAGCACGCTCTTGAGCACACGGTAGTCGCCCTCGCCGGCTTCGAACGAAAGGTCATCACAAAACAGGATGAAACGCTGCGGCAGCTTGAGCAGTTGCTCAACCACACGGGGCAAATCCGCCAGGTGGTCACGCTCGATTTCGATCAGGCGCAAACCGGCCTTCGCGTGATGAGCGAGCAACGCGCGCACCATGGACGATTTACCGGTGCCGCGCGAGCCCCACAGCAACGCATGGTTGGCAGGCAGTCCATCAAGAAACTGCTGGGTGTTACGCGCCAATGTTTCACGCTGCTTGTCTACACCGATCAGGTCGGAAAGACGCATGTCCAGGCTTACGTCCAGTGGCAACAGAAAACCGCTGCGGCCTTCGCGCTGCCAGCGGGCGGCCAGACAGTGGCTCCAGTCGATGGCTTGGCGTGGCGCGGGCAACAAGGGCTCCAGGCGAGCGAGCACTGCATCGGCTCGCTCCAGAAAGGCATTCAATCGAGAATCCACGATTATTCCTCTGGCAAGTTCTTGTAAAAGATGGCGTATTGGCAACCCTGCGACAGACCGCTTGGGGCTGCGTAAAAAACGGTTCATGCCGGGCAAGCCTCAGCCTGTGGATGTTCAGCTATGCTTGCCGGGCGAAGGGAAACGTGAAGTGGTTCAACACTCGATGGATATCAAGTTCGCCCACCGCTTGTCTTATAAACAAGCCAGATTGACTGTGCTGGTCGGTTTCGTCTTGGGAACCTTGCTCAGCCTGATCCAAATCGGCATTGATTATGCCAGCGAAGACGCATCCATCAACCGTGAAATACGCTCACTGATCGAAATCAGCCATAACCCAGCATCACGTATTGCTTACAACATTGATGCTGAATTGGCCCAGGAACTGACCCTCGGACTGTTGCACTCCCCTGCCATCATTCGTGCGCAGTTGATCGACAACAATGGCGTGGTGCTCGCCGATGTCGACCGGCCTCGTAGAGAAAGCACCTACCGGCCTATCAGTGACTTCATGTTTGGCGCCAACCGCCAGTTCGAAGACCAACTGTTCCTGAGCCATATGCCCAACGACCCACTGGGTGTACTGCGTCTGGATGTAGACACCTACGCCTTCGGCAGCCGGTTCCTACACCGCGCCGAGATCACCCTGCTCAACGGATTCGTACGCAGCCTATTACTGACCGGGATTTTGCTGGGTCTTTTCTACGTGATGCTGACCCAGCCGCTGGTGCGCATCATTCGTGAGTTGAGCACTCGCAAGCAGGCCCACCTGGACTGTCCGCCCGGGCATGAAAATGACGAAATCGGCGTACTGGTGAACGTCGCCAACCAGCAATTTGAAAATATGGAAACCGAAATCCAGCAGCGCCGCCACGCCGAAGACCGACTGACGGAATACCTGGGGCAACTGGAAGATATCGTCTCCGCCCGCACACTTGAACTCAAGGCTAGCAACCAGCGACTGACCCAGTCCAACGATGAGCTCGAAACGGCGAAGATGAATGCAATAGGCATGGCTCAGGCTCGGGCAGCCTTCCTGGCGAACATGAGCCACGAAATCCGCACCCCGCTCAACGGCCTGCTAGGCATGATCGCGCTGTCGCTGGACAGCGCGTTGAATGCTGAGCAGCGCCAGCAACTGTCTATCGCCCATGACTCCGGCAAAGTGCTGGTGGAGTTGCTCAACGACATTCTCGACCTGTCCAAATTCGACGCTGGTCAGTTGGAGCTGGAGCGCATCCCGTTCGACCTTGGTGCACTGATTGAAGATACCGCCAACCTCTTGTCGCAGAATGCCGCACCGAGCGTGGAACTGACGTGTTTGATCGACCCGCAGTTCCCGGCCCAAGTGCTAGGTGACCCGACCCGTGTACGTCAGATCGTCAGCAACTTACTGTCCAACGCTCTGAAGTTCACGCGATTCGGTCGAGTTGATGTGCGCCTGCGCACTTACGACGGCGGCGTGAGCATTGAGGTCTGCGATACCGGCATCGGCATTGCGCAGGAAGCGCAAGTGAAAATATTCCAGCCGTTCACCCAGGCCGGCGCCGGGATCACTCGTCAGTTTGGCGGGACAGGGCTGGGTCTGGCGTTGACTCACAATCTGTGTGAAGCCATGAAGGGACGGTTGAGTATCAGTTCAGAGGTAGGCTTTGGCAGCCAGTTCTGTGCGCAACTGCCATTACCTACCCACTTGCCCGCCGTGCAGCCACCGCCTCTCACAGGCAAGGTCGTTGCCATCACCAACATCGGCGGTGGCCTGACCGAGTTGCTCACGACCCTGCTGCCCAGTTGGGGCCTTACCCCCCAATGTTTCACCATGGATGACGACTTGAGCGGGCAAACGCCTGACTTGCTGATTACCGACTGCCCTGAATGTCTGTTCCGTATACGACCGGGCATTACCGCGCCCATCCTGCTGGTGACGGCCTATGGCAATTTCATGCCCAGCGAAGAGGTCGCGGCGTTGGCGCCTTTGCACCAGCAAGCACGCCCCTTGAGCCGCAACGCGCTGTACCAGATTCTTCAGCGCAATTTACGCACCGACATGCACCTGGTTCTTGACCCCATCCAACTGGATGCCGCCCCACTCGCGCATCGCGGCTGCATACTCCTGGTGGAGGACAATCCGGTAAACCAACTGGTGGCCAAGGGCATGCTCAGCAAGCTGGGCTGCGAAGTGATAGTGGCCGCCCACGGTGGTGAAGCACTAAAGTTTCTTGAAGAACAACGCTTCGATATGGTGCTGATGGACTGCAACATGCCGGTGATGGATGGCTACGAGGCCAGCCGGCAGATTCGCCGCAGCGGGCGCTGGCCAGACCTGCCGATTGTCGCGCTGACTGCCAACGCCATGCCCGAAGAACGAGAGCGCTGCCGTGCGGCGGGGATGAATGACTATCTGGCTAAACCGTTCCGCCGCGAAGAGCTCAATGCGCTGCTGGACCTGTGGGTGCCTCGGACGACAGCGCTCTGATCTGCGCCAATAACTGATCCAGGCCATCGCGCAAGGTGTCGGCCTGATTCAGATCAACCCCACTGTCGCACAACAGCCGAGTCTTCAGAGCGAGGGCCTGATCACGCAGTTCCACGCCGGTGTCACTCAAGCTCAGATGCACCTCCCGTTCATCCTGGGCACTGCGCCGGCGCCGCACCAGTGAAATCTGCTCCAGCCGTTTGAGCAAGGGTGTCAGCGTGCCCGAGTCGAGCATCAGGCGTTCGCCCAGAGCTTTGACTGTCGGCTGCTCAGGGGCTGCGTCGTGCCATTCCCATAACACCAGCATCGCCAGGTATTGCGGATAAGTCAGGCCCAACTGGTCGAGCATCGGCTTATAAGCGCGGGTCACGGCCCGTGAGGCGGCGTAGAGTTTGAAACACAGCTGGTTATCCAGTGCCAGGGACACCGCGGGCAAGTCGGTCATTTGAGCAGGGCTTCGATCTCTTGGGTAAGGTCTTTTGGCTTGGTGGTAGGGCCGAAGCGCTTGACCACCTGGCCGTCACGGCCGATGAGGAACTTGGTGAAGTTCCACTTGATGCCCTTGGACCCCAACAGGCCCGGCGCCTGTTTTTTCAATTGCACGAACAGTGGATGGGCATCGCTGCCATTGACGTCGATCTTCTTGAACAACGGAAAGCTGACACCGAAATTCAGCTCACAGAACGTTGAGATAGCGCCTTCGTCACCGGGCTCCTGCTTGCCGAACTGATTGCAGGGAAAGCCCAGCACCACCAGGCCCTGGTCTTTGTACTGCTGCCAGAGCTGTTCCAGCCCCTTGTACTGAGGGGTGAAGCCGCATTTGCTGGCAGTGTTGACCACCAGCACGGCCTTGCCGGCGAAATCGGCCAAGGTCTTTTGCTCACCCTTGATGGTGGTGCAAGGGATGCTCAGCAGGTCGTTGCTCATGGCAGTGCCTCGATAAAAGCGGAAAGAAGTAGAAACATAGTAGGCAATTCAATTGTGTGCAATTGAATTGATCAAACTGATGATCCGTTATGGGCGCACGTGGTGAGGGAGGATGCTCCCTCACCACGCAGGCTTAACGCGGGACCAGGTCCAGGCACACCGAATTGATGCAATAACGCAGGCCGGTCGGCGGCGGCCCATCCGGGAACACATGGCCCAGGTGCGCGTCACACTTTGCGCAGGTTACCTCGGTACGGATCATGCCGTGGCTGACATCACGAATCTCGATCATCGCGCTGTCGGCAATCGGCGCGTAAAAGCTGGGCCAGCCGCAGCCGGAGTCGAATTTGGTGGTGGAATCGAACAGCGGCTCATTGCAGCAGATGCAGTGGTAAACGCCGTCGGTCTTGGTGCCGTTGTACTTGCCGCTGAAAGGCCGTTCGGTGCCTTTGAGCCGGCACACGTTGTACTGCTCCGGATCGAGCATGGCCTTCCACTCTTCAACGGTTTTCTGCAACTTTTCCATCGGTACACCTCGGCAACTGAAAAAGCCTGATCTGTGTCTTTTCCATGGATCAGGCGGCACGTATGATTGCGCCTCTTCAAAACGCCAGTCTGGCACCCGCGCTATCGGCATTCAAACGTATTTATGGGTGCGGGCCTCGCAGGATTCGCAGTACGGTAGTGCACACACCGTCTGGATCGTTCATTTTCAGGATCACATCGCCATGCAGGTCAGCAAATCGAACAAGCTCGCCAACGTCTGCTACGACATTCGCGGCCCAGTGCTCAAGCACGCCAAACGCCTGGAAGAGGAAGGTCATCGCATCCTCAAGCTGAACATTGGCAATCCGGCGCCTTTTGGTTTCGAAGCACCGGACGAAATCCTCCAGGACGTTATCCGCAACCTGCCTACCGCTCAGGGCTACAGCGACTCCAAAGGCCTGTTCAGCGCGCGTAAAGCGGTGATGCAGTACTACCAGCAGAAGCAGGTGGAAGGCGTCGGCATTGAAGACATCTACCTGGGCAATGGCGTGTCCGAACTGATCGTGATGTCCATGCAGGCCCTGCTGAACAATGGCGACGAAGTGCTGGTACCGGCACCGGACTATCCACTGTGGACCGCTGCCGTGACACTGGCCGGCGGCCACCCGGTGCACTACCTGTGCGACGAAGGCGCCGACTGGTTCCCGGACCTGGCTGACATCAAGGCTAAGATCACTCCGAACACAAAGGCACTGGTGATCATCAACCCGAACAACCCCACCGGCGCGGTGTATTCCAAGGAAGTGCTGCTGGGCATGCTGGAACTGGCACGCCAGCACAACCTGGTGGTGTTCTCCGACGAGATCTACGACAAGATCCTCTACGACGACGCCGTGCACGTATGCACCGCCTCCCTGGCACCGGACCTGTTGTGCCTGACCTTCAACGGCCTGTCCAAGTCCTACCGCGTGGCGGGTTTCCGCTCCGGCTGGATCGCCATCTCCGGTCCCAAGCACAACGCCCAGAGCTACATCGAAGGCATCGACATGCTGGCCAACATGCGCCTGTGTGCCAACGTACCGAGCCAGCATGCGATCCAGACCGCTCTGGGCGGCTACCAGAGCATCAATGACCTGGTACTGCCCCAGGGCCGCCTGCTGGAACAACGCAACCGCACGTGGGAGCTGCTCAATGCGATCCCCGGTGTGAGCTGCGTGAAACCCATGGGTGCGCTGTACGCTTTTCCACGGATAGACCCGAAGGTATGCCCGATCCTCAACGACGAAAAGTTCGTGCTCGACTTGTTGCTGTCGGAAAAGCTGTTGGTGGTTCAGGGCACCGCGTTCAACTGGCCGTGGCCGGATCACTTCCGCGTGGTGACCTTGCCGCGCGTAGATGACTTGGACATGGCGATTGGCCGTATTGGCAATTTCCTCAAGACCTATCGCCAGTAGTAGCATGGCGCTGTACGACCGACATTCGGTCGTACAGCGATTATCTGGCAACACTTCTCCGATCTCGCCCTTTTTCTGTATGGCACTTGCCTCTCTCAAGCCACGTGCCCCCTATAATTGCAGGGTTGTGAGGCAAAAAGTGGGGCATCTCTGGTGACATTCCTAGTCGGAAAATCCCTTCAAAGCTCTACATTCAGGCTGTAGGACACAGTTTGAAATAGTCGCTCGGTTGAATCACCCCATGCCGCACCTTATATACCCCGCAGTACGCGACATATTAAGCATGAGGAGAACTCTACAACCATGATGCGCATCCTGCTGTTCTTGGCCACTAACCTGGCGGTCGTGCTGATTGCCAGCATCACCCTGAGCCTTTTCGGCTTCAACGGGTTCATGGCGGCCAACGGGGTTGATCTGAACCTCAATCAGCTGCTGATTTTCTGTGCGGTCTTTGGTTTTGCAGGCTCGCTGTTCTCGCTGTTCATCTCCAAGTGGATGGCGAAGATGAGCACCAGCACCCAAGTCATCACCCAACCACGCACTCGCCATGAACAATGGCTGATGCAAACCGTGGAGCAGTTGTCTCAAGAAGCAGGTATCAAAATGCCCGAAGTCGGGATTTTCCCTGCTTATGAGGCCAATGCCTTTGCGACGGGCTGGAACAAGAACGACGCGCTCGTGGCCGTCAGTCAGGGCTTGCTCGAACGCTTCTCACCCGATGAAGTAAAGGCAGTACTCGCGCACGAAATTGGTCACGTAGCCAACGGCGACATGATTACCCTTGCGCTGGTACAGGGTGTGGTCAACACCTTCGTGATGTTCTTTGCGCGGATTATCGGTAACTTTGTGGACAAAGTAATCTTCAAGAACGAAGGCGGTCGCGGTATCGCCTACTTCGTGGCGACCATCTTTGCCGAAGTGGTGCTGGGCTTCCTGGCCAGTGCGATCGTGATGTGGTTCTCGCGCAAACGAGAGTTCCGCGCAGACGAAGCCGGCGCGCGCCTTGCAGGCACCAATGCAATGATCAGCGCGCTGCAACGCTTGCGTTCCGAACAGGGCCTGCCAGTGCACATGCCTGACAGCCTGACCGCCTTTGGCATCAACGGCGGCATCAAACAGGGTTTGGCTCGTATGTTCATGAGCCACCCACCACTGGAAGAGCGTATTGACGCGCTTCGTCGTCGGGGCTGATACCTGGTAATGCAAAAAAGGGGCGATCTGATCGCCCCTTTTTTTGTGGGCACAGTTTTATGCCCGCGCGACTCTGTAGACCCGCTCGTCCAAGCCCGTGACGCCGTCCTGCACGAACTTCCAGCTCTCACCCAGAATGTCTTGCTTCTCGATCACCTGCAGGCTCCAGTGTGCTCCCAACAGCACCTTTACCTCTTCATCCGTCACCGCAAACGGTGGGCCTGCCTTTTGCGTCTGGTCGTAGTCGAGGGTGATCAGCAAACCCTGGCAGCCTGGACGTACCATGTTGTTCAACTGCTCGGTGTATTGCGAACGCATCAACGGCGGCAAGGCGATCAGAGCGGCACGGTCATAGACCGCAGTGCAATCAGCCAGAACCTCAGCGTCGAGAGCGAAGAAATCGCCGCACCACACTTCGATCAAATCAGCCTGATACACCGTGAACACACCGCGCTGAGTGATTCGCGGCGTCAGGCTCTGCTCGCTGAAGAAGGCTTCAACCGCCTGTTCTGATAGCTCAACGCCGAGTACCCGATGACCCTGGGTGGCCAGCCACATCAGGTCCAGGCTTTTGCCACACAGCGGCACCAGTACCTTGGCGCCCTCCGCGAGCGCCAACGAAGGCCAATGCCGTTGCAAATAAGGATTAACCTCAGGCAAATGAAAGCCGAGCTGGTTTCTCGCCCAGCGCTCCTGCCAAAACTTGGGCTCCATGGAATCACCTCCGATAATTCGATCAAAACGCGCTAAAACTTATATTAGATTTAGATCAATGATCTGATTGAAGATGGCTACATGTTAACGCTCAGGACTCTTCTTATGTTCCCCAGCCTGTTTATCTCCCACGGTTCGCCCATGCTTGCCCTTCAACCCGGCGCCAGCGGACCGGCTTTGCAACGCCTGGCTGCCGAAATGCCGCGCCCTAAGGCGATAGTGGTGGTATCGGCACATTGGGAAAGCCACGATTTACTGGTCAGCGGCAGCGCCGCACCCGAAACCTGGCACGACTTCGGCGGCTTCCCCCGCGAGCTGTTTGCCGTGCAATACCCCGCACCGGGCAACCCACAGTTGGCGGGAGAGATTGTCGGGCTGCTGCGCGCCGACGGACTGAATGCACGCATCGACGACCAGCGCCCCTTCGACCATGGCACCTGGGTGCCTCTGTCGCTGATGTACCCCGCGGCGGATATCCCAGTCGTGCAGGTATCCTTGCCCAGCCGCATGGGCCCTGCCCTGCAGACGCGAGTCGGGCATGCATTGACCAGTTTGCGCGAGGAAGGCGTACTGCTGATCGGTTCCGGCAGCATCACGCATAATCTGGGCGAACTGGACTGGCACGCAGGGCCTGAAAGCATCGAACCTTGGGCGCGGGGCTTCCGGGATTGGGTGGTGGATAAGCTCGCTGCCAACGATGAAGCCGCGTTGCACGACTATCGGCGCCAAGCGCCCCACGCCGTGCGCAGCCACCCAAGCGATGAACATCTGTTACCGCTGTACTTTGCGCGTGGGGCTGGGGGGGACTTCAGCATCGCGCACCAAGGCTTCACCATGGGCGCCTTGGGCATGGACATTTACCGCTTCGGCTAACTCTTTATTGTTAAAACGGCGAGGCAAAAAAAATCCCCGAACCAGTCGGGGATTTTTTATGTGTGATCAATCAGCCCAAGGGCGGATCAATCTTCGCGGTAGCGACGCAGCTTCAACTGCTTACCGGCAACGCGAGTGTCTTTCAGCTTGGTCAGCAGCTTCTCCAGACCGTCTTCCGGCAGCTCCACCAGGGAGAAACTGTCACGGACCTGGATACGGCCGATTGCTTCACGTGCCAGGCCACCCTCATTCAGGATAGCGCCCAGCAGGTTCTTGGCAGCGATACCATCACGCGCGCCCAGCGCGGTACGGCAACGAGCACGACCTTCAGCCAATGGAACCGGAGCACGACGCTCACGATCACCACGGTCTGGACGGTCGCCGGTACGCTCTGGACGATCACCGCGTGGCGCGTTGTTCGGTACCAGTGGGCGCTCTTTCTCGATAGCTGCCAGGGTCAGGGCCTGACCGTTTGTAGCCTTGCGCAGCAGGGCAGCAGCCAGGGCACGTGGAGTGCAACCGATATCGGCGGTCAGGCGGTCCAGCAGGTCGCCGTGAGTCGATTCAGCGTCAGCCACCAGAGGCGACAGGCTGTTGGTCAGTTTCTTGATGCGGGCATCGAGAACGGCCTGGGCATCCGGCAGGCGGACTTCGGCAACTTTCTGACCGGTTACGCGCTCGATCACTTGCAGCATGCGGCGCTCACGTGGAGTCACCAGCAGCAGTGCACGACCTTCGCGACCGGCACGGCCTGTACGGCCGATACGGTGAACGTAGGATTCTGGATCGTAAGGCATGTCAACGTTGAACACGTGGGTGATACGCGGAACGTCGAGACCACGAGCCGCTACGTCGGTCGCAACAACGATGTCCAGACGGCCATCCTTGAGGGAGTCGATCACGCGCTCACGTTGGTTCTGGGCAATGTCACCGTTCAGCGCAGCGGCTTTATAGCCTTTGGCTTCCAGGGCACTGGCCAAGTCCAGGGTCGCTTGCTTGGTGCGCACGAACATGATCAAGGCGTCGAAGTCTTCGACTTCCAGCAGGCTCAATACAGCCGAGGTCTTCTGGTCAGCGTGAACCAACAGGTGAGCCTGTTCGATCGCGGTAACGGTCTGAGTCTTGGTCTGGATCTTCACGTGTTGCGGATCGCGCAGATGGCGCTCGGCAATGGCACGGATCGACTGTGGCAGGGTGGCCGAGAACAGTACGGTCTGACGGGTCGGTGGCAGTGCCTTGAAGATGACTTCCAGGTCATCCATGAAGCCCAGCTTCAACATTTCGTCAGCTTCGTCGAGAACCAGGTGGTTCACGGTCGACAGTACTTTTTCGTCGCGACGCAGGTGGTCGCACAGACGGCCTGGGGTAGCCACGACGATCTGAGCGCCATTACGGATGGCTTTCAGTTGCGGGCCCATCGGCGCGCCGCCGTAAACGGCAACAACGGTAACGCCCGGCATTTGCTTGGCGTAGGTTTCAAAAGCGGTTGCTACTTGCAGCGCCAACTCACGGGTTGGCGCCAGGATCAGGGCTTGCGGCTCGCGCTTGGCAGGATCGATGCAGTGCAGGATAGGCAGGGCGAACGCGGCGGTTTTACCGGTACCGGTTTGCGCCTGGCCAATCATGTCTTGGCCGGCCATGATGATCGGGATCGATTGCTGCTGAATCGCCGAAGGTTCTTCGTAGCCGGTCGCAATGACGGCAGCAAGAATGTTCGGGTTAAGATTAAAAGCGGCGAAGCCGCCGGTTTCCTGGGTCATGGGTCTGCCTCTAAGTGCATCCGCAAAGACCCATGCTCCAAAGCTGCGCATGCCGTGTTGAGACTCAAGAGTCGCCCTGGCTGCTTTGTCGGCGGGGATTTGCGAAAACGAATGAATGAAAAAGATTCGTTAAGGAAGAGTCCGCTGTGCGGACATGCAGCCGAAGCTGACTTCGGGGAATTGCGCTACCTAAACGCGGCCCGGTTAAAGGCCGGCGCGCACTATACCGGAAATACTTGAAAAAGGGAGCTTTTTTTATCGCAAAGCACCGATAAACCGTGGTGCGTCACAGTCTTTGCAGATAACCCTGCCAGGGTCTATTTTTCAAAGGCCCGGCCCTGTTGGTCATAAGGCTTAAACGATTCACCCTTAGACCAAGACCTTTGGTCTGAAACCCTTCTCTCCACCCGAGGGCACACCCAATGAATCACGCCAGCAGCAGCCGCGTCAGCCGTGAACTCCAGAGCCATGTCCTGCTGTTGGGCCTGAACCGGGTGGCCAAGCGCAACGCCTTCGACCTGGATTTGCTCAATGAGCTGAGCTTGGCTTATGGCGAATTTGATCGAAACGATGACGCACGAGTGGCCGTAGTATTTGCCCATGGCGACCACTTCACCGCCGGCCTGGACCTGGCCAATGTCAGCGGGGTAATGGCGGGCGGCTGGCAACCGCCGCTGGGAGGCTGTGATCCCTGGGGCGTTTTCGCAGGCCCCAGGGTCAGTAAACCGGTGATCGTCGCCGCCCAGGGCTACTGCCTCACCATTGGTATCGAGTTGATGCTCGCGGCGGATATCAACCTGTGTGCGAGCAATACCCGCTTTGCGCAGATGGAAGTACAGCGTGGGATCTTTCCGTTTGGCGGTGCGACATTGCGCTTTCATCAGATCGCAGGCTGGGGCAACGCCATGCGCTGGCTGCTGACCGGCGACGAGTTCGACGCCCATGAAGCCCTGCGCCTGGGTTTGGTGCAGGAAGTCATGGCCAGTGAAGACCTGCTGCCCCGCGCCATCGAACTGGCCAGTCGCATCGCGCGCCAGGCGCCGCTTGGCGTCCAGGCCACCTTGATGTCGGCCCGCCTGGCACGTGTGGAAGGCGAAACCGTTGCGGCCGCCGCGCTGCCGCCGATGGTGGATAAATTGCTGAACAGCGAGGATGCCAAGGAAGGCCTGCGCGCGATGGTCGAGAAGCGGCCGGGGGTATTCAAGGGCATTTGAGTCGCCTATACCGACGCCATCGGGGCAAGCTCCCTCCCACATTTGAAATGAGTTCCAAGTGTGGGACGTGCGGTGCGACGATTCGACTCGCCCCCGATGGCGTCGGTACAGGCGACTACGTAGCCGGCCGAATCGCCTTGATCAAGGGCTGCAACGAATACCCCAGACGCGGCGCCAACAACTCAGCCCGAGTAGAAAGGGCGTCAAGATCCAGCTCCTGATCCAGCTCCGAAGGTACCAGCAAAATCACATTGCCCTCCTTCACCGGCAGTTCCCAGTAGTGCCGGTGATACAACCCACGCAACAACGCCGCGCCCAGCGGTTTGCCGTCGTCAGTCGCCCACTGATTGATCACCAGCCAGCCGCCGGGGTTGAGTTTCTTCTGGCAGTTTTCCAGGAAGGTCCACGCCAGGTGCCCAACGCCGGGGCCGACATCGGTATAGAGGTCGACGAAAATCAAGTCCGCCGATTCAGCGGTCTCCAGCAACTCCAGGGCGTCGCCGATGCGGATGTACAGGCGCGGATCATCGTCCAGCCCCAGGTACTCAATGGCCAGGCGCGGCACATCGGGGCGCAGCTCGATGGCTTCGACGTCTTCCAGCGGGAGGAACTTGAGGCACGCCTGGGTCAACGTACCGGCGCCCAGACCGAGGAACAAGGCGCTCTCCGGCTGTTCATGGCACAACGCGCCGATCAGCATCGCGCGGGTGTAGTCGTACTCCAGCCAGCTCGGATCTGCAGTGAACACGCAGCTTTGCTCAATGGCGTCGCCGAATTCGAGAAACCGGTAATCGGCCACTTCGAGCACACGGATCATGCCGAAGTCATCATGAACTTCGGCGAGCAGGCGCTCGACACGCTCCTCTGTCATCACTACTCCTAACGGGTTTGCTGTACGGCAAAGGCGCGATTGTCGGCCAACCGGCAGCAGCAGGTCACGCACTAATTGCTGATAACATTGGCGCCCGACCGTCAATCAGCCAATCGAGTTCATGATGAGCCAACCCTGGAGCCCCGACAGCTGGCGCGCCCTGCCGATCCAGCAACAACCCCAGTACCCGGACGCTGCACACCTGTTGCGGGTGGAGCAGAGTCTGGCCAGCTACCCGCCGCTGGTGTTTGCCGGGGAAGCCCGCGAGTTGCGCCGCCAGTTTGCCGAAGTGACCCAGGGTCGCGCCTTCCTGTTACAAGGCGGCGACTGCGCCGAGAGTTTCGTCGAGTTTTCCGCCGCGAAAATCCGCGACACCTTCAAGGTGTTGTTGCAGATGGCGATTGTGATGACCTTCGCCGCCGGCTGCCCAGTGGTGAAAGTCGGGCGCATGGCCGGCCAGTTCGCCAAGCCGCGTTCGGCCAACGATGAGACCATCGACGGCATCACCCTGCCCGCCTACCGTGGCGATATCGTCAACGGCATCGGCTTCGACGAAAAAAGCCGTGTACCCGATCCGGACCGCCTGCTGCAGTCGTATCACCAATCCACCGCTACCCTCAACCTGCTGCGCGCCTTCGCCCAGGGCGGTTTCGCCGACCTGCATCAGGTGCACCAGTGGAACCTGGACTTTATCGCCAACTCCGCCCTGGCAGAGAAGTACAGCCAACTGGCAAACCGCATCGACGAGACCCTGGCCTTTATGCGCGCCTGCGGCATGGACAGCTCGCCGCAGTTGCGCGAAACGAGTTTTTTCACCGCCCATGAAGCGCTGCTGCTCAACTACGAACAAGCCTTCGTGCGTCGCGACAGTCTGACCAATGACTATTACGACTGCTCGGCCCACATGCTGTGGATCGGCGACCGCACACGTCAGTTGGATGGCGCTCACGTCGAATTCCTGCGCGGGGTGAACAACCCGATCGGCGTCAAGGTCGGCCCGAGCATGAACCCGGAGGATCTTATCCGCCTGATCGACATCCTCAATCCGAACAACGATCCGGGCCGCCTGAACCTGATCGCGCGCATGGGCGCAGGCAAGGTCGGCGACCATCTACCCAACCTGATCCGCGCCGTGCAGCGCGAGGGCAAGCAGGTACTGTGGAGCTCGGACCCGATGCACGGGAACACCATCAAGGCCAGCAGCGGCTACAAGACCCGCGACTTTGCGCAGATCCTCGGCGAAGTGAAGGAGTTCTTCCAGGTGCACCAGGCCGAGGGCAGCTATGCCGGCGGGATTCATATCGAGATGACCGGGCAGAACGTCACAGAGTGCATCGGCGGCGCGCGCCCGATCACCGAAGATGGCTTGTCGGACCGCTACCACACCCATTGCGACCCTAGGATGAATGCCGATCAGTCGCTGGAGTTGGCGTTCCTGATTGCCGAAACGCTGAAGCAAGTCAAACGCTGAAATTTTAGTTGGCAGAATTGAGGCCATCGGGAGCAAGCCCCCTCCCACAGGGAAACGTATTCCAAGTGTGGGAGGGCGCTTGCTCCCGATGGCGCCCTAGAAACCAGCGCCGCCATTGAGCATCGCAAGCCGCAACCGAGCGGCGCTCGGGCGCTGGCAATTGAGCTGTACCTGTTCCAGCCCCAACCAATCGGCCATCTGCCGCAGGTTCAGCGCAAGCGCAAGCATCCCTTCATCATCCAACCCCAGCTCTTCCTCGTGCACCGCATGCACCGCCAAACGCCCGTTGGCGCGCTCCGCTCGCAGGTCCACCCGCGCGGCAATACGTTCGTTGTGCATAAACGGCAGCACGTAATAGCCATACACCCGTTTGTCTTGCGGGGTGTAGATCTCAAGCCGGTAACGGAAATCGAACAGGCGCTCTGTGCGGCTGCGCTCCCAAATCAGTGAATCGAACGGCGACAGCAGCGCACTCACCGATACTTTGCGCGGCACTTTCGGTTCTGGCAGGCAGTAAGCCGGTTGCTTCCAGCCTTGCACCTGGCACACCAGCAATAGCCCCTCTTCGACCAATTCGGCCAGACGCTTGCGACTGTCGGCGGGATCGAGGCGGAAGTAATCACGCAGGTCTTTTTCGGTGCCCACCCCCAAGGCGGTGGCGCTGTGCAATAACAAGCCGCGCTGGGCCTCGGCTTCAGTCAACGGGGCTTGCTTAAGGATATCGCCAGGGATAACGCGCTCGGGCAAGTCGTAAAGGCGCTCGAAACCACGACGACCGGCAACGGTCACCAGGCCGGCGGCGAACAACCATTCAAGCGCGTGCTTTTCATTACTCCAGTCCCACCAGGGACCTGCGCGCTCTTCGCGGGTGGACAGGCTACCGGCACCGAGGGCGCCTTGCTGTTCGACGGTCTTCAGCACACGCTGAATGATGGACTGCTGCTCCCTTCCGAAACGCGCCATCTGCGAATAAATGCCTTGCCCCTGCTGCGCCCGCGCCATGCGCCAACCCATCAAGGGGTACATCGCCATGGGCAACAGCGAGGCTTCATGCCCCCAATATTCGAAGAGCGAACGCCGCCGGCCCTGGCTCCAAGCGGCCTGCTCAAGCAGTAAAGGAGAATAGCGACCCAGACGGGAAAACAGCGGAAGGTAATGGGAACGCACCACAGCGTTGACCGAATCAATCTGCAATACACCGAGGCGTTCGATCAGTCGATTGAGGTGCGCGGACTTGATCTCTGCAGGCGGCTGGCGCCCGGAAAAACCTTGGGCCGCCAGCGCCATGCGTCTAGCTTGCTTGAGGGAAAAAGACTGGTCGGCGGGCATGGGAATCTCCTTGAAGGCGCGCGACCTACCCTACTGCATCCGGAGTCATTTTCGCAGCGGGTCTTCCCAGAAGTGCAGATGGCTCTCCTGCTCCACATCAGCGCGGCTAAGGCCGATGTCCTTGAGCGCTTCATCGCTCATGCTCGCCAGCATTCGGCGCTCTTCGTGCAATGCTTGCCAACGGGCTACGGTTTGAAACAACCCGGCAAACGGCCACTTCGCCATCAACGCAAAACCACTCTGACCTTTCATCTTCTCGCCCTCCCTTGGGGATGACGTCAGTGTGTGCGTGGCACTATGATCAATCCAACGAATGTTTCTTATGCAATACATCTCTGGGATTGATCAATGTCCAGCTACCCAAGCATCGACACTGAAGTGCTGCGCACCTTCGTCGCCATCGCCGACCAAGGCGGTTTTACCCGCGCTGGCGAACTGGTCAACCGCACTCAATCGGCGGTGAGCATGCAGATGAAGCGCCTCGAAGAAGACGTGTTGCAGCGCAAACTGTTCGAGCGCGACGGCAGGCAGGTGCGCCTGACGCCCGAAGGCCAAGTACTGTTGGGTTATGCGCGGCGAATCCTGAAACTGCATAGCGAGGTGTTCAACACCCTGCGCGAGCCGCATATGGTGGGGCTGGTGCGGATCGGCACGCCGGATGACTACGTAATGCGCTTCCTTCCAGGAATCCTCAAGCAATTTTCCAAAGCGTACCCGCTGATCCAAATCGAACTGCATTGCGAGTCGTCAACGGTGCTGATGCAGCGACGCGACCTGGCACTGACGGTAATCAGCCGCGAACCTGGCAAAGAAATCGGCGAACTGTTACGCACTGAACGGATGGTCTGGGCAGCAGCGCCCTGCTTTTGCGTGGAAGACCACGATGCCGTGCCCCTGGCAGTCTCCGGCGCCGACTGCTTGTATACACAGTGGACCCGCGCCGCTCTGGATGCTTCCGGCCGAGACTATCGCCTGGCGTACCACAGCACCAACGTGGCGGCGATCCAGGCGGTGGTGAGTGCTGGCCTGGCCGCGATGATCTGCATGGAAAGCCTGGTGACTGAAGACTTGCGCGTACTCGGCAGCGACGAGGGTTTCCCACCGCTGCCCTCGATGAATCTGCACTTGCTGCGCAATCCGCAAATCACCTCGCCAATCACCGAGTGCCTGGCCGAGTACATCCTGGAAGGCTTCAGACTTTAAAGGTCAGCATCACGGCACACACCACCAGGAAACCGCAGAACAGGCCACGCAACAGGCGCTCGGGTAATGCGTGGGCAACTTTCACGCCCCAACTGATACTCAGCAGGCCACCGACCGCCAGGGGTATGCCGATCATCCAGTCCACTTCGTGGTGCCAGGCGTAGGTGACGAGGGTCACGCCCGTGCTGGGCAAGGCCAAGGCCAGGGACAAGCCTTGAGCGACGACTTGGGTGGTGCCGAACACACTGGTCAGCACCGGAGTGGCGACCACCGCGCCGCCGACACCAAACAGGCCGCCCATGGAGCCGGATACGGCGCCCAGCACCCCGAGCCAGGGCCAGGAATAACGCATTTGCGCGGTCGGCGGCGCGTTGCGGGTGAACATGCGCAGCAGGTTGTAGCCCGACAACGCCACCAGAAAGGCAATAAAGCCAATCCGCATCGCGCCGGCATCAAGGCCTACCGCCCAGATCGAGCCCAGCCAGGCAAAGCTGAAACCCATAATCCCAAGCGGCAGCGCGTGACGCAGTTCAATTCGGTTGCGCTGGTGGTAACGCCACAGGGCGAGCATCACATTTGGCACGACCATCACCAGCGCGGTGCCCTGAGCAATTTGTTGATCCAGGCCAAACAATACGCCGAGCACCGGGATCGCAATCAGCCCACCGCCAATGCCAAACAACCCGCCCACCGTGCCCAAGGCAGCGCCCAGCACCAGGTACATCGCTAAATCCCACACCGCTCATTACTCCACAATCCCAGGCTCTGCATGCTACGCAGTCGGCCCTGGCGCGGAAACGCACAGCAACGCACAATGGCTGTGCCAATTTTGCACAAGCACTCAGCCATGAACCCCAATACCCTCACTGATCAGTTGAGCCTGTTTCTAGATGTGCTCGAAACCGGCAGCTTTTCCGCAGCTGCACGCCGCCACCCACTGACGCCCTCCGCGGTGGCGCGGCGCATCGACAGCCTGGAAAGCTCAGTGGGTAGCCGCTTGTTCCAACGCAGCACTCATGCGGTAGTGCCGACGCCCGCTGGCCTGGCGTTTGCCGAGCGGGCGCGGCGGATTGTCAGCGAATTGCAACTGGCGCGCGCCGAAGCGGTGTCCCTGAGCCATGCGCCCGAAGGCTTGATCCGCGTGGATGCGCCCGCGGCGTTTGGTCGACGGCATCTGGCACCGGTGATTGCGGACTTTCTGAAGGTCTACCCCGGCCTGGACGTGCACCTGCATCTGATCGACAGTTTTGTGGATATGCAGGGTGCGCACTTGGGCAAGGTCGATCTGGTACTGCGGGCCGGGCATATCGTCGACACCCGGTTGATCGCCACGCCCTTGGCCAGCATCGTGCGCATCGCCTGCGCCAGTCCCGCCTACCTCAAAAGCCGCGGCACGCCGACACATCCGCGAGAGTTGAGTGACCATGACGGCTTGGACTGGGATGGCCTGGCGCCGATGTTCGCGTGGCGCTTCGAGTTGGACGGGCGCCGCGCAACCTATCGCCCGCGGCGCATCCGAATGAGCGCCAACAATGCCGAAGCGCTGCTCTCAGGCGCGTTGGCCGGGTTGGGCATCGCCCACCTGCCCACTTGGCTGGCCAGCGAATACCTGGTGCGCGGCGAGTTGCTGCCGCTGTTTTGCGAAGATGGCCTACCCAGCCCGGAAACCACCGGAATCTATGCGCTGCGACTGGAACAGCAGGCCAACGCGCGCAGCCGCTTGCTGCTGGAGTACCTCAAATCCCGTTTCAGTCCAGTGCCGCCATGGGATCTGGCGCTACAGAGCGGCCTGGTCTGAGCGCCTGGACCGAATTATCTGGCGCATTAAAGATTTGCCCGCTAGATTTCAGCCCATATACGTTTTTAAGGCACCGCCATGAGCAAAAACCCTGATCCGTGCGAATCCCTGATGCTGAATAACCAGCTGTGTTTCGCCTTGCACTCCACTTCATTGCTTATGACCAAGGTCTACAAGCCTCTGCTGCAAGCTCTCGGCCTGACGTACCCGCAGTACTTAGCCATGATGGTGCTGTGGGAAGAGGACGGTTTGACTGTCGGCGAAATCAGCAGCCGCCTGCTGACGGACCCTGGCTCACTGACGCCACTGCTCAAGCGCCTGGAGGCCGAAGGCCTTCTCAGCCGCACCCGCAGCCGCGAAGATGAACGGGTGGTGGTGGTGGAATTGACTGCCGCGGGACGTGCCTTGCAGGACAAGGCAATGGGTATTCCGCAGTGCATCCTCGGGGCCAGCGGTTTGGAATTGGAGCAGTTGCGCAAGCTGCAAGCTGATCTGATTGCGTTGCGCAGTAACCTGCAAGGCGCCGTTTAGCCACCCTCACGCATTGACTTGCAGCACTCTCCGGAAAACATTTCAAAAATTATCTTGCGCACTAAACATTAGCGCGATACATTTGCCCCACAAACTAATTAGCGCGCAAATATTTTGCGAAACACTAGACCGAGGACGACACCATGCAAACTCTCTACACCGCAGTAGCCACCGCCACCGGCGGACGTGATGGTCGCGCTGTTTCCAGCGATAACATTCTCGACGTTAAGCTCTCCACGCCTAAAGAGCTGGGCGGCGCCGGTGGCCAAGCCACTAACCCGGAACAACTGTTCGCTGCTGGCTACTCGGCCTGCTTTATCGGCGCGCTGAAATTCGTTGCCAGCCAGACCAAACGCAAAATCCCGGACGACGTCTCGATCACTGCCCACGTAGGCATCGGCCAGATCCCCGGCGGTTTCGGCTTGGACATCGACCTGCACATCAGCCTGCCAGGCCTGGCCCAGGATGACGCGCAAAGCCTGGTCGATGCGGCTCACCAAGTCTGCCCGTACTCCAACGCCACCCGTGGCAACGTCGATGTGCGCCTGCATGTAACCGTATGAAAAACACCCGCCCATAAAAAAACCCGACGTGAAGTCGGGTTTTTTTATGGGCGGAGCCAGAATTACTTCTTGGCGCGGCCTTTGTACGAACCGCCTTCGCGGGTGTCGATCTCGATCAGGTCGTCGATTTCGATGAAATCAGCTACTTGCAGCTCGGTACCGTTAGCCAGCTTGGCAGGCTTCATCACCTTGCCCGAAGTGTCGCCGCGAGCGGAGCCTTCGGTGTAGGCAACTTTACGCACGATAGTGGTTGGCAGTTCAACGGAAACCAAACGCTCTTCGAAGAAGATCGCTTCGCAGATATCTTCCATACCTTCTTCCACGAACGGCAGAACGGCTTCAATGTCTTCAGCGTTCAGCTCGTACATGGTGTAGTCAGTGGTGTCCATGAACGTGTAGGTGTCGCCGCTGATGAAGGACAGGGTCGCTTCTTTGCGGTCGAGGATTACGTCGTCCAGTTTGTCATCGGCGCTGTAGACGATCTCGGTCTTGTAACCGGTCAGCAGGTTCTTCAGCTTGGTCTTCATGATTGCGCTGTTACGACCAGACTTGGTGAACTCAGCTTTCTGAACCAGCCAAGGGTCGTTTTCGAGACGGATCACTGTACCGGGTTTCAGTTCTTTACCAGTTTTCATTGCATATATCCGAAATTTGGATGGGATTTACAAAAATCAAGGTGGCGTATCATATCCAACTTTCATAAAACTGTACCAGCGCCGTCGCAAGATCAGCCTGCAAGCCCTGTTCCAGACACCACGTTTCGGCGTGTTGAGTGACTTCCGGCCAGTGCTCCAACAATTTTTTCCACGGCTGTGCCATGTCACCCTCGGTGTTCCAAGCCTGCCAAAGCGCGACCAACGCCGCCTTCGCGGCCGGTGATAAGGCGGCGGTGTACAACTCCAGGAAGGCATCTAGCTTGTCGAGGTGTATGTCTTCGTCCTGGCGGTAGATGTGCCACAGCAACGGGCGCCCCGCCCATTGGGCGCGGACGAACGAGTCTTCACCGCGCACTGCGTTAAAGTCACAGCACCACAGCAGGTGGTCATATTGCTCCTGACGCACGAACGGCAGCACCTGCACGGTCAGAGACTTACGTTGATGAATATCGCCCGCGACGAGCCCTCCTACACCGAGCCAGCGCTGTACGTCACCGAGGATGCGGCCCTCCGGCACCAATAGATGAGTGGCACGCCCATCCGTCGATAAGACGTCCAGCCATCCGGCGAGACCAGCGTTTTCGTAGGCAAACAGTGAGAACAGCCGCGCCCCATCATGCGGAATCACACCTAAGGTTTGCAGGAATTGTCGCTGCGCAGCGACATCCAGTTGAAAAGCGTGACGCTTTTCCAGCAACCCCGCCTCACGGAGCAAACCGCCAGTACCAGGTCGGAAGCCGGGGAAAAAGAAGTACTTCTGTACTCCCTTGAACTTCACCGACGGCAGGCGATGGCAGCCCACCACCCAGTCCTCGGCACTGAGGTAATCCAGGTTCATCCACAACGGCGTGCGCTCACGCTCGGCCATGGCTTCCATATACTCAGGCGGTAACTGGCAGGCGAAAGCGGCAATCACCACATCTCCGGCAGGAGTTGGAGACCATTGGGCTGGCCAGTGGTGTACATCAACGCCCTCCTGCCACTGTTGCTCCCGCTGCACATCCACCTCGGGGCACATGCGTTCGAAGGCCCGCAGGTCATCAACCCACAAGCGCACCTCGCAGCCATGCTCCACCACCAATTGCCGGGCCAGCCGCCAAGTCACGCCGATGTCGCCGAAGTTATCGACAACACTGCAAAAAATATCCCAGCGGGCTTTCATTCCGGGCTCCAACGCTCAAAGGCTCGATTGTCCGCATAAATGCGCCGATGCAGAAGGCTTGATCGCGATTATTCTGCACAGTGGCTGTGCGACAATCGCCGCTACGCCGCAAATGCCCGCCAGGAGGCCATCATGTCGGATCAATCGTTGTCGCTGCTCAAGCTGTGCATCGCTATCGCCTTGGGTGTATGGCTGGGGTTTATCGCCATTGCGCTGACCACCTGGCTGGCGTCGAGCTACCTGTTCCCGCAAAGCCTTGCGCCGGTGGCGCAGGCAGTCCAGCAATTAGGCAAGCCGACCGTTGTCGCGCCTGAGCCACCCAACCGTATGTTTGAGCAGTACCAGCAGAACCTGCACAAGCAGGAACAGCAACAAGCCCTGGATCAGGCACGTAACAACGCACGTAACCTGTCCAACCCCAAATGCCAGTTCTGGCTGCAACAGGACCAGAACGCGCCCAATGAAAAGAGCCGGGCCAATGTCCTGCAATTCTGCGAATGATCAAGCACAACCATGAATAAGCACGCCGTCCTCCAGTTGATCCTGGAAAAACTCACTGTCGATCTCGATATCGCCCAACGCGCCGCGCAGACCGCCTACGAAACCGCGACTCACGAAGAGAACATTGCGGAAAACAAATACGACACCCTGGGGTTGGAGGCTTCGTATCTCGCGGCCGGGCAGGCCAAACGGGTCGAGGAAATCAAGCAAGCGCTCGCGCTGTGCCAGAACCTGCAGTTGCGTGCCTACGATGATCAACGAGGCATAGAAGTCGGCGCGCTATTGGGCCTGGAGGACGAGAACGGTCGCCAGCAATGGCTATTCCTGGCGCCTGATGCTGCAGGCTTGAAGGTGGATGTGGTCGGGCAACCGGTGACTGTCATCACCCCGCGCTCGCCCATGGGCAAAAGCCTGCTGGGCAAGTTCGAAGGCGATGAGGTAGAGATTCTGGTGGCAGGCGCCCGGCAACTGTTTACGGTTACCGAGGCCCGATAAACCACTCAGTGGACGGGCAATTCAACGCCGTCGAACAGCTCTTCCAGTTCCTGTTTGTTATGGCACTGGATCGCCTTGGCCATCACTTCGCGGGTCAGGTGCGGCGCAAACTTCTCGATGAAGTCGCACATGAACCCACGCAGGAACGTGCCACGCCGGAAGCCGATCTTGGTCACGCTGGATTCGAACAACTCGCTGGCGTCGAGAACCACCAGGTCTTTGTCGAGGTTGGTGTCGACGGCCATCTTGGCGACGATACCCACGCCCAGGCCCAGACGCACGTAGGTCTTGATCACGTCGGCGTCGGCGGCGGTGAACACCACTTTCGGTGTGAGGCCGCGATGGCTGAAAGCTTCGTCGAGCTTGGAGCGGCCAGTGAAACCGAACACGTAGGTCACGATCGGGTATTCAGCCAGGGCTTCGAGGGTCAGCTTCGGCAGTTTGGCCAACGGGTGCCCCTGCGGTACCACAACGCAACGGTTCCAGCGGTAGCAAGGCATCATCACCAGGTCACCGAACAGTTCCAGGGCTTCGGTGGCGATGGCAAAATCGACGGTGCCATCAGCAGCCATCTCGGCGATTTGCATCGGCGAGCCCTGGTGCATGTGCAAGGCCACGTCCGGGTATTGCTTGATGAAATCGCGGATCACCGGAGGCAATGCATAACGCGCCTGGGTGTGGGTGGTGGCGATCGATAGAGTGCCTTTTTTCTCGTTGGAAAATTCCTGAGCGATCTGCTTGATGCTTTCGACTTTACGCAGGATCTCGCCGGCAGTAGTGATGATGCGCTCACCAGCCGGGGTGACACGGGTTAGATGCTTGCCGCTGCGCGCGAACACTTCGACGCCCAGCTCGTCTTCGAGCAGGCGTATCTGCTTGCTGATACCGGGTTGCGAGGTGTACAGGCTTTGAGCGGTAGCGGAAACGTTGAGGTCGTGGTGCGCCACTTCCCAGATGTAGCGCAGTTGTTGAAGCTTCATATGTGTCCCTCAAAGCAGATAGACGCCACGGGTATCAGCGACGGTATATAACTATATTAAAGGTTAGACGGATAAATCTAGAACTTTTTATCGTTTTCTACCGGTCATACGTCATCAATGCGTCGACCTTGTAAGGACGGCACCAAGTAAACCGGCACCGTAGACAGCTGCAGCACCCGTGCCGCGGTACGCCCAAGCGGCGCTGTCGTGCCGGTTGCATGGCTGTGGCTACCGACGATCAACAGGTCGACGGACAGCTTGCGAAGTTGGTCGAGAATCACCTCGCACGGGTCCCCCTGAATCACACGTACCGAGCGGATCAACTTCAAGTCCTGCTCACCCTCCCCCAACTCCTCGCGGAAACTGTCGAGCACCCGCTGCTCGATGGTCGCCATCACCGTGCTAAGCCCTTGAGTCTGCCATTCACTCAACGCAGCTTCATCAAGGTAGCTCTGCAGCACCGATTCGGCGAACAGCCCAATAGGCTCGACCGCGTGAATCACATACAGGTCAGCCTTGAACGTTCGCGCCAGCGCCAGTGCATGCTGCATCACATAGGGCGCGTACAGACCGAGGTCCGTGGCGTACAGCATCGAACGAATCATAAAACCTCCTGGACTGCCAGGGTGGAGGAGATTGAATGAGCTTAGCAGCGGCCCTAACTCTCGGCCTGAATCCTCACCTCATTACTGATGCCATGGGGCACGTGCCCCGTGGCCACCACCTCCCTGGCTTTCTCGCAATGACCGGCTTGGTCATCGAAAAATACATCAGCGGCAAACGCTTCCAGGAACGCGGACTTCTCCAGACCGCCAAGAAACAAGGATTCGTCCAAGCGAATATCCCACTCACGCAACGTGCGAATCACCCGCTCGTGAGACGGCGCCGAACGGGCGGTTACCAAAGCTGTGCGGATCGGACAGGCCTCTTCAGGAAACTCACGCTGCAATACGTTCAGCGCGGCCAGAAACCCCTTGAACGGACCGCCGTGCAAGGGCTGGCGCGCCGATTCGCGCTCGCTGGCCTGGAACGCGGCTAACCCGCCGGCCTGGTACACGCGCTCCGACTCATCGGAAAACAACACCGCGTCGCCGTCAAAGGCGATGTGCAGTTCCTCGCTGGAAGCCCGTCTCGGGCCGCCCGACAAAATCGTCGCCGCTGCAAAGCCGGCATCAAGGGCACTGCGCACATCCTCAGCATGGGTCGAAAGAAACAGATGGCAACCAAAGGCGGCCAAATAAGGATAAGGGCTACGCCCTCCTACGAAAGCGGCGCGGGAAATATCCAGGCCGTAGTGCTGAATAGAGTTAAATACGCGCAGGCCAGTGTCGGCACTGTTGCGCGATACGAGCACCACTTCAACCCGGGCACGACCCAGGCTGGCGTTGAGGCTCAACAGCTTTTTGACCAACGGGAAGGCGTCGCCGGGCTCAAGGATTTCTTCCTCGTGTTCGATCTGGTATTTGCGGTAGGCCTCCACCCCTTGAGCGAGATAGACCTTGTGGCTGTCGCTCAGGTCGAACAAGGCCCGCGACGAAATCGCCAGCACCAGTTTGTCGCCCAATCCCTTCGCCATGCATTTACCCCCGAATCAGCGGTTATGCCGATCAATAAAACTCAAGGCCTGATACAGCGCCTGCATACGCGGTAATTCGCAGCCCGCGGCTTTGGCGGCTGCCAGAGGGCGAGCATAGATGGCCTCCAGCTCCAGCGGGCGCTTATGTACGTGGTCGTGGTACATGCTCGGCAAGTAATCGTCCATGGTTTCGGTCATGGCAAACATCTGCTCAGCGTAACTCTTGGGGATTTCCTGGCCACAGGCATGGGCACCCTGCACCACTTCAGCCATCAGCGCCTGGATCAGTTGGCGACTGGATTCGTCGGCCATCAGGGCCGTGGTGCCAGTCCCCAACACTACCGAAAGGCCGTTGTAAGGCACGTTCCACACCAGCTTGTGCCAGCGCGCCTGATGCACATTGGCCATGGCCTGGGACTCGATACCAGCCTTATGAAACAACGCGGCGCCTGCCTCGACAATTGCTTTCTGACGAACCTCATCGTTAGCAGCAGAACCGCTGTGATAGCCCAGATTGACCCGGCCCAAGGCTTGATGCTCAACCACACCCGGACCAGAACGGTGCACGCCGATATAGCACAGGCCGCCGAGCAGATGCAGCGACAGCGGCAGGTGTTCTCGCAGGCTGTCTTCTACATCCAGGCCGTTTTGAAGCAGCACCACTTTGGCATCCGGCGCCGCGATTTGGGCAATGGTCGGCGCCAACTCAACATTGCCCGTGGACTTGGTGCCCACTAGCAACCAGTCACACGGCGGCATATCGGCGGCGCGCGCGTAGGCCTGAACCGGGTACAGGTGCAACTTGCCGTGCACCGTGCTGTTGATGTGCAAGCCGTGCTCGCTGACCGCGGCATATTCGCTGCGCAGCAGAAAGTGCACATCGAACCCGGCGCGCGCCAGCATCACACCGTAGAATCCCCCGATGGCACCGGTTCCGATAATGCCAACGCGTGGCGACTGTACTGTCATGGCAAATCCTCTGGAGTACGGATCAACGCTTGATTGATCGCGTCGGCAAGATCGGCAGATGTAAGACGTGTCTGTAATTGTCCGAGGAATTGACCCTCGCACACGACGAACAACGCGGGCAAATGAAAGATCTGGTAGCGTTCAACCGCGCCACCGTTGTGCCCGGCATCCACCCAGCACACACGGTCCACCGGCAAGTGCCACCCGGGCAGTTGCTGGCGCGCCCAACGGCAGCTGGAGCATCCTACGCTGGTGAACACCACGAGCGAAATCCCTGGCAATCCCAGCAATTGCTGGTCAATATCCAGGTCGGTCAATTCCAGTTCCTTCACTATACTGCTGCCACCGCCGTCTACAGGACGGTGCTCGGAGTCCGTGTACATGGGTCGTTTTTTACCTCACCCTGATGATGTCGCTGTCGAGTTAATCCAACGCCCCTCTCCCGCCATACCCCGCCAACGCCTGCTCTCTAACGGCCTGGGTGGCATTGCCTGCAATTGGCCGCGCGCCTGGCGCCAGGGCACGGCCGTTGACTTGCACATTCCATCCCTGGGTGCCACCGCCCGATACCCAGGCTACGTGGCGTGGTGTCGCAAGGTGGAAAACGGCTACCGCGTCGGCATTTCGTTTACCGATGAACATGCGTTGTTCGGTGCGCGCATGGGCGAACAAGCATGCCGGATAGAGCGCTACTGCCGCCAGCACGAAGATGCTGAGCCTAGCCCTGCGAAAGTCGAAGCCCTGGCCCGCGAGTGGGTGGCGCGACACGCCAGTGACTTCTCCCATGAGGCGTTTGTGCGGCCAGCAGGGGATTAAAGGGGGCTTTGCCCATTGTCGCGGGCCCGTGTTACGCGCTAAGGTTCCTCCCCCCTGCATCCAAATCATGCTGTGCTCCGCCGCACGGGGATAGCTGGCGGCCGGCACCCGTGACCCTGACGAGTAACACGATGGCTGATTTACCGATCAATGACCTAAACGTCGAATCCAACGAGACGCTGATCACGCCCGATCAGCTCAAGCGCGAAATCCCCCTGAGCGACGCTGCCCTGCAGACCGTCACCAAGGGCCGCGAAGTCATCCGTGAGATTCTCGACGGCACCGACCACCGCCTCTTTGTGGTAATCGGCCCATGCTCGATCCATGACCTCAAGGCCGCACACGAATATGCTGAGCGCCTCAAGGTACTGGCGGCAGAAGTGTCCGACACCTTGTACTTGGTGATGCGCGTCTATTTCGAAAAGCCGCGTACCACCGTCGGCTGGAAAGGCTTGATCAACGACCCGTACCTGGACGACTCGTTCAAGATCCAGGACGGTTTGCACATTGGTCGTCAGTTGCTGCTGGACCTGGCCGAAATGGGCCTGCCCACTGCCACCGAAGCGCTTGACCCGATCTCCCCGCAATACCTGCAGGACCTGATCAGCTGGTCGGCCATCGGCGCGCGTACCACCGAGTCCCAGACCCACCGTGAAATGGCGTCCGGTCTGTCATCGGCCGTGGGCTTCAAGAACGGCACCGACGGCGGCCTGACTGTGGCGATCAACGCGCTGCAATCAGTTTCCAGCCCCCACCGTTTCCTGGGTATCAATCAGGAAGGCGGCGTCTCCATCGTCACCACCAAGGGCAATGCCTACGGTCACGTGGTACTGCGCGGCGGCAACGGCAAGCCCAACTATGATTCAGTCAGCGTTGCGTTGTGCGAGCAAGCGTTGAACAAGGCCAAGATCAAGCCAAACATTATGGTCGATTGCAGCCACGCCAACTCCAACAAGGATCCGGCCCTACAGCCGTTGGTGATGGAAAACGTTGCCAACCAGATCCTCGAAGGCAATCAGTCGATCATCGGCCTGATGGTCGAGAGCCATTTGAACTGGGGATGCCAGGCGATTCCAAAAGACCTGGCCGACTTGCAGTACGGCGTGTCGATCACCGATGCCTGCATCGACTGGGCCGCCACCGAAAACACCCTGCGCAGCATGCACGCAAAGCTCAAGGACGTATTGCCGACACGCAAACGCACCTGAACCGCAACTGCACACACAAAAACGCCGGGCTAAGCCCGGCGTTTTTTTATTGTCTGCTGATCACTCAGAGCTTCGCGGCATGACGCTGGTGGCGCTCCATGTAGCGTTCGACATAGGAGCAGGAAGGGATCACCGTGTAGCCAGCCTCTTCGGCAAACTTTAAGGCCTCTTCGGTCAACGCCGCCGCAATGCCACGGCCCCGCAGTGCGTTAGGCACGAAGGTCCGATAGATATCCAGGGTCTGCTTCCCGAGGTCCATATAGGTCAGATAGGCACGATGACCGTCCACATTGGTCTCGAACTGATGACCAGCCTGGTCATGGTGGATGGACAACGCCTCGCTCATCACTACTCCTCGCGGGTCTTGAATTCTGACCCCTACCTTACCGATGTTTTTCCGGCGAAGGAACATCTACGCCACCCCGTGCCGGTTTCGACAACGAGAAAACCTTGAGCGCTAACAACCAGCACGTAGGGAATAGTAGGCACCAATCCTGAAATTGCTCAAGGCGCACTCGTCATCCTCTGCTGCTGGTGGATATAGAAGGGGCCTCGACCAAACACAGGTCGAAAGCCTGAACATTGCCGGCAGTTGAACCTTGAGACGAACAGGCGCTCTTAAAGTCACCTCTACATGCGTAAAAGATGTCCGGCCAAGCAACGCCAAACGCAACGTAAGTGTCGGCCCGAATATATAAATTTTCATCTATATACAAAGCTTAACGCATGCAGGCCGGCGCTTTCAGCCTGGATCCAATCTTCACCCGTATGAAAAAAATTGGACGGTTTTTATACAAACCTCCAAAAGATTAGCCAAAATAGATTAGGTGCGAGAATTTTTTTTGCTTCTTGCGCTACGTCAGTTTACTTACTACAAGTAATGGGTAGTATGTACGCCGGCTATTAGCTCACTCTGAGAAAGTAGCCATTTAATAGAAAGTCCTTGAAGGGGAACACGATGAACAACGTTCTGAAATTCTCTGCTCTGGCTCTGGCCGCAGTTCTGGCTACCGGTTGCAGCAGCGTCTCCAAAGAAACCGAAGCTCGTCTGACTGCAACTGAAGACGCAGCAGCTCGCTCCCAGGCCCGTGCAGACGAAGCCTACCGTAAAGCTGATGAAGCTCTGGCTGCTGCTCAAAAAGCACAACAGACTGCTGACGAAGCTAACGAGCGCGCTCTGCGTATGCTTGAAAAAGCTAGCCGCAAGTAATAATCCCTCGGGATTGTTATCAAGCCGATCCATTTATGGATCGGCTTTTTTATTGTCTGCGATTCGCACCTGAACGCAGGCAATAAAAAGCCCGCCGCAGCGCAAGGCTGTGGGCGGGCTTTTGATCGAGCAGAGTTACTGCTGAAGATCGATCAGCGAGCTGGACGCTATAGGCGCCCCACCTGGCACGCCGATTTCAGTCGGCAAACCATCTTCCGCGGCCACCACATCACGCACCTGATCCCAATTGACCCGCAGGTTATTGGCCAAGTCTTCACGCTTGAGCAAAGCGTTGATCACCGCCGTGTGCTTGTCGACCACCGATGGCGTTCCATCATCATTCAAAGGCGTATGCGCTTCCAGATAGACCTTGCCGCCGCTGCTGCCGAACTTGTAGGCATCGTTGATGATGCGCACCGACGTACCTACCGGCACCATGCCCGCCATCTCCAGCACATTATTGTTGAACATGCGGAAACAGCCATGACTGGTACGTGTGCCAATACCGAACTTCATGTTGGAGCCGTGGATCAGGTAACCCGGTGTGCCCAGGGTGAACTTGAACGGGCCCAGCGGATTATCTGGGCCGGCAGGCACCACGTTAGGCAAAGGATCACCGTTGGCGGCGTGTTCGGCCTTGATCGAAGCCGGCGGCGTCCATGTCGGGTTCGGCGTCTTGGCGATAATACTGGTGTGGGCAATGGGCGAGCCCCAGCCCTCACGACCAATCCCCAACGGGAAGGTGTAGACCACGTTCTGGCCCTTGGGGAAATAATAGAGCCGGTATTCCGCCAGGTTGATCACGATGCCCTCACGAGGCCCCGGCGGCAGGATAAAACGCGTCGGCAGCACGATCTCGGTGCCCGCTCCCGGCAACCAGGCATCAACACCTGGGTTGGCCGCGACCATTTCCGAATAGCCCAGGTCGTAAGTGGTGCCCAGGTCGGCAAAGGTGTCTTCGTACTTGGCCTTGATCACCTGGACCTGGCCGACGATGTCTTCACCCGGAGGTGGCAAGGGCAACTGCAAAGCAGATGCAGAACCCGCCGCACAGAGTGCAGCGAGAGACAGGCAGCAGGTGACGACGGAAAGGCGCGACAACATCCGGAAAATCCTTCGCAGAACGACGTGTAGGTAAAAATCGATTGTATACGTGATGTGAGCTTCTAGCTGCAAGCGTGTCGCGGCCGCTAGAGTTCGAAACGCAGCTCAGGCCAGATCGGCGGTGTGCCGCGCTTTTGGGACTCCAAGATGGCCCGGCACAAGGGGCAAAGGCGCTGGTCCTGGAAAATCGAGCGATCAACCCGCGACCAACGTGGCTGCGCTGGCAGTAACGTGCCGCACAGCGTGCGATCGATGGAGCCGCCCAGTTCCAATTGACGCGCCACTAAATGCACCCGCACTTCCTGGCAGGCGAAGAGATCCAACTGCTCGTCCGGCTCGATCAGTTGGTAGTTAAACAGTGACCAGGCAGGACGCGACATCGGGGGCTCCAGATCGGGGGGGCGCCACCTTAGCCGAAAGCCTGCCAGTAGAAAAGCGTCATAGCAGCGGTTTTAGCGTAGGCCAGACATTTTCCAGCAACTTGCCTTGAGCAGCGACAGCCGGGTGCAGCCCGTCAGCCTGCATCAATTGCGAATTGCCGCCGATTCCTTCAAGGAAAAACGGTACCAAAGGCACCTTTTTCTGCTGGGCGACATCAGCAAATACTTTGGCGAAGGCGTCGACATAACGCTTCCCATAGTTAGGTGGAATCTGCATGCCCAGCAGCAGCACCTTCGCGCCGCTGTCCTGGGACTTCTGGATCATCGACGCAAGATTTTGTTGCAATTGCGTAGGGGGCATACCGCGCAGGCCGTCATTGCCACCCAGTTCGATAATCACTACCTCAGGCTTATGCTCTGCAAGGGCCGCCGGCAGCCGCGCGAGACCTCCAGCACTGGTATCACCACTGATGGAGGCGTTGACCACTTTATCGTCGAAACCTTCCTTCTTGAGCCGTTGCTCCAACAAGGCAACCCACCCTTTGCGTGTATCCAGGCCGAAACCGGCACTGATACTATCGCCAACGATCAGGACTGTACCCGCCGCTGCGTTCTGGGCCATGCACATCAAGGCCAGGCCAGCACTCAAAAACCACATTCGCATCGGATTCTCCATGGGCGCAAGCATTCTCACCGCGCGGAACCTTAGCAAAGTGGTTCCCAGCGCGGAAGGTGAACTGACTATCCTGCACGAACTGAGCCTCGAACTGAACAAGGGCGATAGCCTGGCTATCGTCGGCAGCTCCGGCTCCGGTAAATCCACCCTCCTCGGCCTGCTGGCCGGACTCGACCTGCCCAGCAGCGGCGAAGTCACCCTCGCCGGACAAGCCCTCAGCCGCCTCGACGAAGACCAGCGCGCACGCATCCGCGCCGAACACGTAGGCTTTGTGTTCCAGTCGTTCCAACTGCTCGACAGCCTCAACGCGCTGGAGAACGTCATGCTGCCGCTGGAGCTGGATGGCCGCAAAGACGCCCGTGAGCGCGCCAAACACCTGCTGGAACGCGTGGGCCTCGGCCAGCGCCTCACACACTCGCCACGCCAACTTTCCGGTGGCGAGCAGCAGCGTGTAGCCATTGCTCGCGCCTTTGCCGCCGAACCGGACGTGCTGTTTGCCGATGAACCCACCGGCAACCTCGACAGCCACACCGGCGAGCGCATCAGCGACCTGCTGTTCGAGCTCAATAAAGAGAGCGGCACGACCCTGGTGCTGGTCACCCACGACGAGCGCCTGGCCCACCGTTGCCGACGCCTGATCCGCCTTGAAGCCGGCCTGATGGTCGCGCCCCTGGAGCCTTGATGGCACGTTTGCCGCTGTTGCGCCTGTTCAGCCTTGCCATGCGTCAATTGCTTCGCGATGCCCGCGCTGGCGAATTGCGCGTGTTGTTCTTTGCCCTGCTGGTGGCCGTGGCCGCCAGCACTGCTATCGGTTACTTCGGTGCACGTCTCAACGGAGCCATGATGTTGCGCGCCACCGAGTTCCTAGGCGCCGACCTGGTACTTGAAGGAAGCTCACCAGCCCGTTCCGAGCAAATCCGCTCCGGGACCGAACTGGGTCTGGATCACGCGCGAGTCGTGGAGTTCTCCAGTGTTATCGCCACAGATAACGGTATCCAGCTTTCCAGTATCAAGGCGGTCAACGAGCAATATCCGCTGCGAGGCGAACTGAAGAGCGCTGCTGCGCCCTTTGGCGATGAAACCCCTGGCGGCGGCCCCAAACCCGGCGAAGCCTGGGTGGAGGCGCGGCTGCTGACGGCACTGGACCTCAAAATCGGCGACAGCGTCGATGTCGGCATGAAAACCCTGCGTCTGGCCCGCGTACTCACCTACGAACCAGATCGCGCCGGCAACTTCTACAGCCTCACGCCAAGGGTGATGATCAACCTGGCAGACCTGGACGCCACCGGCGTGGTCCAACCCGGCAGCCGCGTCAGCTACCGCGAATTATGGCGCGGGCCGCCGGAAAGCACGGTGCTGCAAACCTATCGCGACCTGCTCAAGCCGGGGCTGGCCGCCAACCAGCGACTGCAGGACTCACGCGACGGCAATCAACAGATTGGCGGCGCCTTGGGCAAAGCCGAGCGCTACCTGAACATGGCCAGCCTGGTGGCCGTGCTGCTGGCCGGCGTGGCCGTGGCTTTGTCGGCCAACCGCTTTGCCACCCGACGCTTCGACGCCAGTGCATTGCTGCGCTGCCTGGGACTGTCACGACGCGAAGCCATGTTGCTGTTCAGCCTGCAACTGACCGTACTGGGTTTGCTCGCAAGCCTGGCCGGCGCCCTGCTCGGTTGGCTGGCACAGTTCGGCCTGTTCTATTTCCTACACGACCTGCTGCCCGCGGATGTTCCCCCCGGGGGACTGTTGCCGGCCGTTGCCGGGATCGGCACCGGGCTGGTGGCTCTCGCCGGTTTCGCCCTGCCGCCGTTGGCAGCACTCGGTCGGGTACCGCCGTTGCGGGTGTTGCGCCGCGACCTGCTGCCAATTCCGTCCAGCACCTGGATGGTTTACGGCGCTGCGCTGTTCGCACTGGGCCTGATCATGTGGCGCCTGAGCCTGGATCTGGTGCTGACCTTCGCCTTGCTGGGCGGTGGCGTGGTGGCTGCGCTGGTCCTCGGCGGCTTGCTTTTGCTGCTGTTGCAAAGCCTGCGGCGCCTGCTGGCTCGCGCCTCCCTGCCCTGGCGCCTGGGCTTGGGCCAACTGCTGCGCCACCCATTGGCGGCGGCGGGCCAGTCACTGGCGTTTGGCTTGATCTTATTGTCCATGGGTTTGATCGCCCTGCTGCGCGGCGAATTGCTGGACACTTGGCAAAACCAGTTGCCCAAGGACGCGCCTAACTACTTTGCGCTGAACATCCTGCCGGCCGACAAGGACGCCTTTAGCGCCCGCCTGCTGGAAGTGCAGGCGCAATCAGCGCCGCTGTACCCCGTGGTGCCGGGCCGGTTGATTAGCATTAATGGCGACCCGGTACAGGACATAGTCAGCAAGGACTCCAGCGGCGACCGCGCAGTACAACGCGACCTGAGCCTGACCTGGGCCGCCGACCTGCCACCGGGCAATACGCTGACTGCAGGCTCATGGTGGTCGCAACGACCCACCGAGGATATTCCTGGCGTCTCGGTAGAAGCCAAAGTTGCTGAAAGCCTCAAGCTCAAGTTGAACGATCACCTGGTGTTCACCATTGCCGGGGAAAATCGTGAAGCGCGGGTCACCAGCCTGCGAACCATCAACTGGGATAACTTCCAGCCGAACTTCTTCATGATTTTTCAGCCCGGCACGTTGAAGGACCTGCCGGCCACCTACCTGACCAGCTTCTACCTGGCGCCAGGGCATGACCAACAAATCGTCGATCTGTCGCGAGCCTTTCCGGCGGTTACGATCCTCCAGGTTGAGGCCCTGCTGGAGCAATTGCGCAGCATCCTCGCCCAAGTGACCCTGGCGGTGGAATACGTGCTGTTGTTTGTACTGGCTGCCGGGATGGCCGTGTTGTTCTCCGGTTTACAGGCCACGCTGGACGAGCGCATCCGCCAAGGCGCACTGCTACGAGCGCTGGGCGCGGAACGCAAGTTGCTGGTCAAGGCACGGCGTATCGAGTTTGGCTTGCTGGGCGCCGTCAGCGGTTTGTTGGCGGCATTGGGTACCGAACTGGTGACCTGGGTGCTGTACCGTTATGCCTTTGACCTGGTCTGGCACCCGCACCCATGGCTGTTGCTGCTGCCGATCATCGGCGCCGTACTGATCGGTGCCGCAGGAGTATTCGGCACACGCCGCGCGTTGAATGCCAGCCCACTGACGGTATTGCGCGAAGGCTGAAACGCCGATGGCCCGCACTCTTCAAAGACTGCGGGCCATCATTGCCTATTTCACATATTCGATCCCGGTGATCCACCAGCACACTTCGCCACCGGGAGTCTGCACGATGGCCTCATCGTCGACCTCCTTGCGCAACAAGGCACGAGCCATCGGTGAGTCGATAGAAATGTAATCCATCCGGTCATAAATCTCGTCATAGCCGACTATGCGAAAACGCTTGGTCTCTCCCTGCTCGTTTTCAATATTGACCCAAGCACCAAAAAAAACCCTACCTTCCTGCTCGGGCATGTACTCCACCACGCGCATGTCTTCCAGACGCTTGCGCAGGTAACGCACCCGTCGGTCGATTTCTCGCAGCAGCTTCTTGTTGTACTGGTAGTCGGCATTCTCACTGCGATCCCCCAATGAGGCGGCCCACGTCACCTTGCGCGTGGTATCTGGACGTTTTTCGCGCCACAGATAATCCAGCTCTTTCTTCAGCGCCTCATGACCTTCTTTGGTAATCAGCTTGGTACTCAAACGCATGCATCCCCAGGCAATGTCCATAGATGCCGATAGGCCAGGCAATAACTCCCTGACGTCGGTTCGCTGGGGTTGATGATAAATGAACCCGGGAAAGTAGCCAGGGCAGTCTAACCATCCAGGGTCTGATCCAGCTCAAGCAGCACACCGCGCAAACTCTGGCGTAAACCCGACACTTGCGAAGTCATCACTTTCAGGGCTTCGGTCCGCTGACTGACGGCCAACGATTGGTCATGCAACTGAGTGGTGCGCTGTTCCAATTCGCGGGTCCTTTCATCCAATTGACTCTGCTCTTGCTGCAATCGGGCCTGCCATTGATCAAGGGCTGTTTCGCGTTCCATTGCAGCGAGTTTTTGTTGGGTGAGTTCCTGAGCGACACGAGCAAGGTTGGTCAGCGTACTGTCCACTTCGAACAGGTTGCAGCGGTCTGTTGGCGCCAGTTGCTTTGGCTGCGCCGGAGCGTCGGGCTCATTCATTACGGCTGGTGCAGTCCGCAACACGGTCACCGGCTCATTGATTGGCATCTGCCTTGGCTCTTCTGGCGTCTGTTCATTTACGGGCAACTGGGCAGGCTCGGTTGGGTCCGCGTCCCTGGGAGGCGCACTCATTTTCGACGAGAAGCGAATGGAAGGCACAATCAATGAAGCACTTTCGATGGGTGGCATCACCGGAGCAGACATTCCCAGGGTGATCACCTTCATCACCAGGGCCTTCTTGATGGTCACCGAATGATGCTCTTCAGGCCTCGCAGGGGGCAGTTTGCACCCTTTCAAATCGAGAAAATGATAAGAAACTTGAGTGTCGGTTACACTGCCGGTCTTAATACCCGACGCCGATGTAAGAATCTGCTTAAAAACTTGCATTGCCACCTGTAAGTCTTCCTTGGACTCTACCCCATCCAGAAAATACCGATCGAGTTTTTTGCGCAGGGTTGCGATATAGACCCTTGAACTCGCCGGCTCCACCTCTTCATCCAAGCTATAAACAAGAAAGTTTGAGGCAATCTGACCAACAGCAAATCCACAGAGCAACGCCCCGTTGACCGGCGTATCTTGGCCATCGCGTTCAAGAACAAGAGTACGTAGAAGCATCATGATAATCAGGTCTCATTAGACATTCGGAAAATCTCTACAACTCCCAGACAAACACTAGGCAGTTAGAGATTACAAACACAAAACAATTGTTCCAGCGACCTGCCTAGCGTGCACGTAGGACTTTTCCTATTAATGCTTATCGGAGTTCCCAAAAACCACTATTGCTCGTATTCTTTTTCAACATCTTCGCCCTGCGCGCACCAGACTAAATGATCAAAATAACCAACCTGACAAAACATCTAAACAAGAAAACAATAATCAACGATTTTTCATTTAGCGCCTGCAAACATGAATGCCTGGGACTATTCGGAGAAAATCCTACAGTTAAAACAGCACTTCTCGATTTAATCTCAGGCTCGACACTCCCCTTCAGCGGACATATCAACATCCAAGGTATCGATACAACCACCCAATCGCATAAAGTAAAAAAGATAGTCGGCTACCAAATTAACAAGTGTGTCAGTCACCCGACGATGCTGGTTAAAGAGTTCCTTGACTACATCGCAGCCATCCGCGGACTTTGCGGCACCGAAAAGCGCGCAAAGGTTGAACAGGCTGCTGCACGATTGGAATTGTCATCGGTGCTCAACGCGCCCCTTGATGCGCTGTCGATCGGCCTTAAGCGCAAAGTCGCCATCGCCCAAGCCATCTTGCACACCCCTACGCTGCTGTTACTCGATGAGCCAACTGAAGGGCTCACTCCTGATCAAAAACACAAATTCAGGGCGCTTATCCAGTCGTTGAAACAAGACATGACAGTGATCGTCGCCTCCCGCCACTGCGATGAATTGTCCGAGTTCTGTACTCGCGCGCTGGTTATCGCAGGCAATCGCCTGGTGGCCGACACCCCAATGCCCGATTTGCAACGCAACTCTCGTCATTTTCAGGCGGTCACCCTCGCCGCAGACGCTCCGTTGGACTTGTTGGCTCTAGCCGTACTGCCAGGTGTGGCAGGGATCGAAGAGCATCGGCATGCACCCGGTACGGTGACCGTCCTGGCCATGCCGGGACACACCATCTACCCCCACATCAATGCACTCATTGCCCATCGCCGATGGAAAATCAACTCACTGAACCTAGAGCCCGGTCGACTGAGCGATGTGGTTCATCATCTGAGCCGTGAGGCCCGTCTTTGAAACTGCTGCCAGTCATTTTCAAGCGTCAACTTCTCCACTACGCCTGCACACCCAGCACTTATCTGAGCGTTGCCATTTTTTCAGTGCTTTACGTGGCACTCGGGTTGCACATGAGTCCGTGGCCTGAACACGACATCAATACCTTGCAGGTTTTTTTCCAGTTGCACCCTTGGCTATATCTATTATTGATTCCTTCACTCGCGACGCAACTTTGGTCGGACGAATCCAATGCAGGCTTTCTCGACCTGATGAAAACAGTGCCCGTCACGACGCATGAATGGGTTGTTGGAAAATTTCTAGCAGCCTGGGCCGTGGTGGGCATGGCCCTGATGTTGGCGTTCCCCCTCGTCATCATTGCCAACTACATGGGTAATGCAGACAACAATATTATTGCCTCGCAATTTATGTCTAGCTGGCTGCTGGCAGGCAGTTATTTATCTGTCGGATTGTTTATTTTCACACTACTGCCTCAGCGCACTGTCCTTTTCATACTGACAGTAGGCCTGCTGCTCACCTCCAGCGCTCTTTCTTATTTGCTTGATGCACTAGAGCATCAGGCGCCCATCTGGGCAATAGACAGCCTGGCCTCCCTAAGCCCTTTTTCAAGGTTCAGCGCTATTGACAACGGAAAGTTCACGCTTCGCGACATCCTTTACTTCATTAGTATAATAGTCGCCTTCCTCACAGCCACGACAGTAACCCTCAATTACCGACACCGCTGAGAAGGAAAGCCCTCCATGCAACCTACTCTGCGCAAAGGCATTACACTCACTGTCATATTGTTATTATTTCTAGCGTTCAACTTAGTTTGGATAGCGAAAATTCCTGATATTCGATGGGATCTCTCGCGACATAAGGTCCACACCCTCTCCCCACCCGCTAGACAATTACTTTCGTCGCTTGAGTCGCCAATGGACTTGTATTACTTCAATACCAATAACGACCCGAAACGAAGCTTCGCCCTAAAGCGCCACGGCAAGCACATAGAAGACCGGTTGCGGGAATACGAAAAAGCAGCGAAGGGTATGATCAATCTGCACCTTATTGATCCCGGATCTTTTTCAGAAGACGCCTACAAAGCCAGGCTTTTCGGTCTCGACGACCAGGCGGGATTTCTGGGGCTAATCGGCACCCGAGCCGGCCACGGAGCGCAACGTATTGAATCATTCAGCCTGGACCGGGAGCCATTGCTCGAATATGAAATCAGCCATCTGATCTATAAGTTGCAGTACCCAGACCGCCCCGTTATCGGACTATTGTCTGGTTTAGCGATGGGAGACTATGCAGGCCAGTTGGTGACGGAAATGCAGCGTCATTTCAACCTGGTCAATCTGGAGGCGACCACCGAGCGCATACCGGAACACGTCAAAACGCTTATGGTCGTGCGTCCTGAAGCGCTGCCCGAACAATCGTTGTATGGGATTGAACAATTTGTGTTGAGGGGCGGTAAATTGATGATGTTTATCGACCCCATGCCTGAGCAAAGTTCGAACATCACGTCCGCCAATGCCCGTCTGACAGAGGTGCTTTCCGCTTGGGGCGTAGAGATGCCAGCAGACAAGTTTCTAATCGACCACCGCTACGCGGAATCGGCGGCACCTGAGCTGGGTAAGCTCCCAGTGCAGTATCCGGGCAGATTGAAGCTGCCTCGGCAGGCAATGAACACGCACGACATCAGCACTTGGAAACTTAATACTGTGACGGTATCGAGCAGTGGTGCGCTTTTTCATCGCAAAAAAAGCGGCACCACCCTCACCCCGCTTCTGCAAAGTTCCGGGCAATCCAGGTTGCTGGAAACCAACCGATTTACCTCAGCACATGAGATCGACTCAACGGCCGATAACGCATCCACTCGAGCGCAACACCATGTGATTGCTGCTCGTATAGAGGGGCCAGCCTACTCAGCATTCCCCGATGGCATTAAGGAGCAGCCCGCAGGTTTGCAAAAAGCGGCACAGATCCATGTGGTGGTAGTGGCCGACACTGATTTGCTCACGGATCACATCAATAGCTCAGCGCCTGACAGCAACGCAGTCTTTATCTTAAATACGCTGGATAACCTGTCCGCAAGCGATTCACTGGCCAATATCCGCCCGCGCGCACCGATGGACAGATCGAAGAACATAATGGAGCGGATACGCGACAACGCCGAACAAGCCTACGAGCAGAAGGCGACTGAATTGGAACGGCGTCTGTTACGAACGGAACAGGAATGGCAAATGCTTAACCCACCGGCAGCCCCCCTCGGCTCCCAAGCAGTGGACACCACCCCCCAATTGGTGGCGCTCAACAAGGAGCGCCTGCGCTTACCCATGGAATTACACGCTTTGAGGGCTCAGACGCACGCTGAGGTGCATCGCCTGGAGCTCGCGATAAAGCTGTTCGTGACCTTGGCAATCCCGGGCGTGCTCTGTCTGGTCGCTTGGGTGGTTTTTGTAAGGAATAAACGGCGCCGATTACAGGCGAGTGTCGGACTCTCCTGAGCCCTCAACGCCTGGCAATCAGCCCCTGCCGGGCAATACGTGTGAGTTGACGAATCACTTCAGCCGCGTCGCTGGCACTGGGCGCCTGGATAACTGCCAGGTCGAAGCTATTACTCGCAAAACGGGCCAGGGAACCGCCATCTTCGACAAACTGGATCAGGAAAGCCGAAGGCCGCCCGGTGCGACGTGGCCAGCCGTCCAGGTAACGCAACAGCGTGGGCTGGTGCTTACCGCCCAAGAGGATTTTCGGATTGCGTTGAGTAAGGTCCGCGGTGATCGGAGCCAGGCGTATCAGGGGGCGTAGTGCATTCATAGTGTCGTGTCTCTGCCTCAAAAGTCTGCGGGCAGGTGAGAGGCAACACCGAACCAGCGCTTTAGCGGTATTTCGAAGCTGTTTCCTCAGGGGAGAACAGGCTTCTGTCGGGCTGCATCGAGTCCCAGTGGCGCCCCGCAATTAGCTGTTTAAATCGGCGCATGGGCAGCATCCTAGAGAAGCCGGATGGCCGATGTCAAGAATCCCGAGCAACGAAAAGGCCCGCACATGGCGGGCCTCTTCAGGTGTTGTAGAGGGGTCAGTTGGCTATTGCACGGTCGGCAGACAGTTTGCCGGCACCTTCCAGCAGCACTGCCACGGACCCGCCCAACAAGGCTAATGCGAACTCGTAACCGTTGTTGGCCATGAACAGACCGTTATGGATATGCACCGAGAAGATCGCCACCACCGACAGAATGGTCAGGCCCAACGCAGCAGGGCGTACCAGCAGACCGATGATCAGGGCCAGGCCGGCGAAAAACTCGGTTCCGCCCGACAGCAGCGCCATCAGGGTACCCGGCGCCAGGCCGATGCTTTCCATCCATTGGGCAGTGCCCGCCAAGCCGTAGCCGCCAAACCAACCGAAGAGTTTTTGCGAACCGTGGGCGGCGAAGATGATGCCAACAACAATGCGCAGGATGGTCAGACCGTAGCCGGCACGAGTGGACAGTAGGCTTTTGATCATTGGGCTCATGGAGTAAATCCTTTTCGAAGTAGGGGTTGGTTGGCCGCTATATTAATCAGTTTAAACAATGATAAAAGCCGAAAAAATGCCTGATTAATATCGATAAAATCGATTACTTCCGTGAGGCAATTTTCGGTGCTGGCGGCTCCAGGGACTCACGCTCCCGATCGAACGCCAAGAAGTACTTGTTGACGCTATTAACATAGCTGACGCCGCCCATTCCCACCTGCTCCATGGCAATGCGCTCCACCTGGAAGAACCATTGGTTGGGGTTCAATCCCCGGCGCCGGGCCTCGGTGCGCATACCCTGCACGCGCTCCGGGCCCATGTTGTAGGCCGCGAGTACAAAAGCCATGCGCTCACGCTCGTTGAGCTTGGGGCTGGCGAAGAACTTGCGACGGATCAACGCCAGATAACGCGCCCCCGCCTGCACATTACTGTCGAGACTTTCGATATTGTTGACGCCCACCCGTTGGGCCGCTGAGGGTGTGATCTGCATCAAGCCGGTAGGACCACCGCTGTTGCGCGCGCCAGGATCGAAGGCGGATTCCTTGAAAGCCAGCGCTGCAAGGTTAAGCCAGTCCATGCCCTGCTCGCGGGCATGTTTTTGCAGCACTGGCCGCAGCTTTTCCAGGCGCTGGCGGTCGGCGCGGGCCAGTGGGTTCCGCACCTGGTAGAGGCGTCGATAAATGCGTTGAAACGCCACGTCCTGGTCGGAAGGCGTGCGATAGGTCTTGAGAAAGCGATCAATACTTGCACGCAGCATCGAAGCGTCCTGGCGAACAAACCAGTATTCATCGCCAGGTTCGCTGATGACGACTTGTTTGTCGAAGCGCAACTTGGGCAGGATCTTCGACCAGCGTTCGGCAATCGGTTTCTCGACAATGGTGAGGTGGAAAATCCCCGCCTGCACCATTTCCAGAACGTCCTCCACTGCCAGGGTCGGGTCCACCCATTCCACCTTCACCGGTGGCTGCTTGTGCAGGGCCAGCTTCTGATTGACCTGGCTGATGGCATCCGCTGCCGCACTGCCAGTGGTCAGCGCCAGCGTTCGTCCTGACAGTTGCTCCAACTTGGTAAAACGCCGCTCTCCCTTCACCCCCACCAGCCACAACGGTACAGCGCTGGCAATCGGGCTACTGGTGCTGATTTTGTGAGCAGCTTTCACATCAAGCAACTCCCCAGGAGCAACCAGATCGCCTTCACCACGGGCCAGAGCGCCGAGCAATTGATCCTTGGCCTTGGGGATTATCTTGAGGTTTATTTCCTGGCCATCACGGGCGTGACCGTTGAGGTATTGCTCGAAGGCGCGTAGGCGGTGGTATTCAACTCCGATGGCCTGGCCCTGCACTTCGCCGGAACTGTTGCGACTTTGGTTGACCAATACCCGAAGGGTGCGACTTGAACGAATCTCCGCCAAGTCACGGACCTTGCCAGGCTTGGTCACTTCCAGCGGCCCGTCCAGACGCGCAACCGCCGCCAAAGGCAACAGTAACGCCAGGCACAACATAAGCAACGCCGAGGGTCGGATCATCCGCTCTCCGGAAAGAATACTGGCCAACGCGCTCGCGAAAAACGACGCGGTGGAGGTCAGAAACAGAGCGCTTTATGCGCAGGCTTTGCGTGCAACGGTGGCACAGTGCAGGACGTTCAGCCAAACACGATGTCACTTGCGACGTTCAAAGACAGCTATAACTCATTGTAGTTCTTCGTTTTTCTTATAAATCTACAGCTCTGATATGCTTTCCGGCCGCAGGCGGAGATAGCACCATGCAACTCATTGATATCGGCGTCAACCTGACCAACCCCAGTTTCGACGACAAGCACCAGGCCGTTCTCGACCGCGCCTACGCCGCCGGCGTGCAGCAATTGGTACTCACCGGCACCAGCGTCGACGGCAGCGAACAGGCTCTGGAACTGTGCGTCAACCTCGACGAAAGCGGCCAACGCCTGTTCAGCACCGCAGGCATCCACCCCCACTCCGCCAGCGACTGGAACGGCGACAGCGCCCAGCGTTTGCGCGGTTTACTCAGCGAAAGCCGCGTACGTGCCGTGGGCGAATGCGGCCTGGATTTCAACCGGGATTTCTCACCGCGCCCGCAACAGGAAAAAGTCCTGGAAGAACACCTGGCCCTGGCCGTCGAGCTAAAGCTCCCGGTATTTCTCCATGAGCGTGACGCTAACCAACGCCTGCTGGAGATCCTCAAGGACTACCGCGACCACCTCACCGCCGCCGTAGTGCATTGTTTCACCGGCGAACAGGCGGCGCTGTTCAGCTACCTCGACCTCGATTTACACATTGGCATCACCGGCTGGATATGCGACGAGCGCCGTGGGACGCACCTGCACCCACTCGTCAAAGAAATTCCCCGGGGCCGCCTGATGCTGGAAAGCGATGCGCCTTACCTGCTGCCGCGCACCCTGCGCCCCAAGCCGAAAAACGGTCGTAACGAACCGGCTTATCTGACGGAAGTACTGCGCGAAGTCGCCCTGCACCGCAACGAAAGCGCGCAAGACTTGGCCGACCACAGCACTGCCTGTTCACGCGCTTTTTTTGGGTTGCCGACCTTGGATTGATGCGGCGCATTGACCCATGTCAAAACCGGTTTTCTGAGTAGCGGCACAATAATGGCACCTTGCCAATGCTGTTTCCGCTATCAGAGAAAACCTTACATGGGTGCCTGGCTTAGCAATATCTCGCTGAAGTACAAATTCTGGGCCGTCAACGCGGTCGCCTTCATCACCACCCTGCTGCTGGTGCTGTACGCCGTGCAGCTCGAACAACAAGCGCGCAGCACAGCCTCCCAGGTTTCGGCGCAGGCCCAGGGCCGATTGCTGGGGGCCTGGCCAACCAACCAGCCGCTCCCCAAGGACGCGCATTGGCTGACGTTTGCCCGAGGCCAAGTCCCACAGTTGGGCGATTTGGATCTGTCAGCCCTGAGCACCACCACCGGCTGGGTCGAACTCAATCACATGCCGCTGTTTGGTGAAAATCCATTGATAGGCGCTGAAGTCATTGCCCGCCCGGATGGGCAATACATTGGCGTACTTGCCTACGCGCCAAGCTTGAGCCAGGTCTTCAGTGAGCGCTTCGCTAATTACGCTGTGGCTGTCGCAATCCTGATGCTTGTGATGCTTGGTGCTTCGCAACTGCTGATCCGCTTCCTGCTCAGTCAGCTCAACACGCTCAAGGATGTCATGCTGCACGTGGAGAAAACCGGCGACCTGTCGGCTCGCGTTCCCCTGGCCTGCAAGGATGAAGTCGGCCAGATGGCCAGCGCGTTCAATGCCATGCAGGCTGGCTACCAGCGCGTGGTCAGCACCGTGGCGCGCACCGCTCGGCAACTGGACGAAGGCGCTGCACGTCTGGCCAGCAGCATGAATGAGGTGCAGCACGGCATGCTCGGCCAGCAAAGCGAAACCGACCAGGCCGCCACGGCCATCAACGAGATGACCGCCACCGTCTACCACATCGCCCAACATGCTGGCGCCACGCGAGATTTGTCCCAATCCGCCGACACCCTCGCCGGTAGCGGCCAGGAAGTGGTGACTCGGGTAAGACACTCGATTGCCGGACTCTCCAGCGGCGTGCAACAAACTGCCGTAATGATCCAGAAGCTTGCTGAAGACAGCCAGAAAATCAACGGTGTGGTCAGCGTGATTCACAGCATCGCCGAACAGACCAACCTGCTCGCCCTCAACGCCGCTATCGAAGCTGCCCGCGCTGGAGAAATGGGCCGTGGCTTCGCAGTAGTCGCCGACGAAGTGCGCAATCTGGCCAAGCGCGTGCAAAGCTCCACCGACGAGATCACCCGTATGGTTTCAGCGCTGCAAGCCGGTACCCGCGACGCGGTGGACTTTATGCAGGAAAGCTCGTTCAAGGCCGACGACTGCGTGCAACAAGCCCAGGAAGCCGGTGCCGCACTCGCCGAAATCACCGGTGCCGTGGCGCAGATGCGTGAAAGCAACACTCAAATCGCCGTTGCCGCCGAACAGCAAAGCCATGTGGCCGAAGAGATGAACCGCGCAGTGGTCAGTATCCGCGATGTGACCGAGAACACCGTGCAACAAACCGTGGATTCGGCAACGACCAGCAATGAACTGGCGACGTTGGCAGGGGAGTTGAGCAAGGCGATTGGGCAATTGAAACTGTAGGACTGGCTATGAGCCCCATAGCGAGCCCCAATTCGCCCACGCGCCCGCCCCCACCTAAACTCTCTCCATGTTGTTTCAACGGACAGAGGAATCACCATCATGGGCAAACGTCATCCCAATCTCCCCGCCTGGCAATGGCATAGCTACCCGCAGACGCACCAGCACCCAACGAACCTGGCCTTGAACCTGATCGCCGTGCCGCTGTTTATCGTTGGCTTTCTATTGATCGTTTCTGGGGCCTTTAGTCTGAGCCTGGCCAGTTTCGCCGTTGGCGTAGTCGGCATTCTGGCCGGCATGGCATTGCAGCGTCATGGTCACAGCCTGGAAGCCCAGGCGAGTCAGCCGTTCAGTGACCGCAAACAGGCGGTGAGCGCCTGGTAATTGAGCAGCTCGTGACCTCTGCGCGCGTTGTGTCAAGCAGTGGCGGGCGGCGCGCCTGGCGCCAGCGCCATCTGCACTGATGCTTAAGCGAATACCACAACAGTCTGGCGGCTGATAGCAATCAATCCGCCAGTAGGGCTCCACAGCGCAGCGGCAGCATGGCCGTAGCCGTCGCGGGCGTGTTCGATGTTGACGCAGTACTGACACCAATCGAGGGTGGTCAGATCCTGCAACGGTTGGATGAATTCGATGGTCCAGGTCAGGGTGCTGCCCGGTGCCGGTTTCTTCAGGTGCGGCAGCAATGCCGGCGGCCAGGCGTCGACCAGGGCGAGGATATGCGCCTCGGTCAACGGCTCTTCTTTCACATCCCCACGCAGGCGAACCCAGCCCCCCATTTCGCGGGACTTATTACCGGTGAATGGCAGGCCGCCGACGCTCCAGCGCATTGCCAAGTGACGCATAAATTCAGGCGTCACGCCCTTGATATAGGGCAACTCCTGGCACTCTTCCCAGTGTTTGAACACCGGCGCCGCGTCGCTTGCCACATCTATCTCTGACTCACGGGATGCGCCGAAACTGGCTTGCACCAGGGTCGCCACTTCACCGTTCTGAACGACGCGGCCTAGCAACTGACTGACTGCCTTGCCTTCGCGCAACACTTCGACTTGATAACTGGCGGGCACATCGGGCGCCACCGGCCCCACGAAGGTTATTGCCAACGACCGCAATGGTCGATCCGCAGGCACTTGGGCACGCAGTGCTTCGTATTGCAAAGCGGCGACCAGCCCGCCAAACGTCGCGCGACCTTGGGCCCATTCGGCGGGGATGGTGACATCCAGCGGGTGGCTACGGGCAGCGTCGAGCAAATCACTAAAGCGCATGGCGACCTCAGGTCAAAGGAAACAGATGAGGGATCTTAACCATCGTGCAGGTGAGGTACAGCGCGTATTCCGGCCAAAAACCGGACCGATTCAGAAACAATCCGCGCTGAGCTTGTCCAGCACCCGATCCGCCTGTCCCTCGGCTTTCGCCATGGTTTTGTGCCATACCGCCACACACGGTTGCAGATCCGCTTGATCTTCAGCCTGGGCCAGCCACTGCCAGCAATCATGCCAATCGCCCAGGGCACCTTGGGCTTTCTTCAGGCGCGACATGGCATTGGCGGGCAGTTTGTCCAGTTCCGGATACGCCTCGGCCGCATAACGCACGCGCTTGATCAACAAACGCAGACGGTGGCGATCATGGCCGGGATACTTGAGGGCTTCACCGAGGGTTTTCCATTGCTTGGCCAGACGCTTCTCGATGCGCGAGCGCAGGCCTTTGAGCAATTTCTGATGTTGGGAGGCGCGAATAAAGCGTGGGAAGGCATCCAGAATCTGCAGCAAGTGCGCCAACTCCGGACTTTGCGCTACCTGGCGATACGCGTCGGGCTGTAGGCGCAGACGCCGATCTGCCGCTTCGTGATGACCATGCTGATGCAGATAAGCAGCCAGCACTTCACGATCACGCAGGGGGGTGGTCAATCGGCCAACGGTGCTGGCAGCCAATTCGAGCTGTTCGACGCCTGGCAACCCACGCAAGGGTCGCAACAGGCTGCGCAGGCGCCGCACGGTGGTGCGCAAGTCATGCAGCGCTTCATCGTCGGTGACGGCGGCGAGGCGAGCCTGGCAGCTCAGCAACCCTACTTCCAGGCCAATGACCTGAGCGACTAACTGATCAACCAACGCTGACATCCTGCCCCCGCCTTTTGATGAAAAATCCTACTTGCTGCCCATGGCTCAACGCCCGGCGCGCGACTCACGAATATAGAACCGTGCCTTCTCAGCCTTGTTGGAGCAGCCTTCAAACGCTTCAAACTGTTGCTGTGTCTTCGCACCGGTCAAGAGGGACAAGGCCTTGGAATAGCTGACGGTACCGGCGAAACCTTCGGCCTTGGCCAGGTCCAGTTCTTTCCAGGCAGCGTCCAATTGCGCGCCGCAGCTGTCGCGGTAAGCGGTTTTCCCGGCACAACCGGCCAGGGCCAACAGAATCACAGGCACACACATCCAGGCTTTCATCAATGACACCTCAAAATAAAGAAAAACAGTCGTACGGTTGTAGACGTTGCCTACAACAAAAAGTGCCTTGTCCTTAGCCTGAAATCGATAGTACCTATTGCCAGAGCATACCCGAGCCTACTCGCTATTCTGGAAAAATATTACGCAGTTCAGCGAAGATTGAAGCGGCCCCCTCAATGGGTGCATTGTGAGGACCTGCCGATCAAAGGATATGGACCATGAAGAAACGTGTTGCCTTGGTGCTGGGCTCCGGTGGAGCCCGGGGCTACGCCCATATCGGGGTGATCGAAGAAATCGAACGGCGCGGCTATGACATTGCCTGTATCGCTGGCTGTTCCATGGGCGCGGTGGTGGGTGGGATCTACGCCGCGGGCAAGCTGGACGAGTATCGAAACTGGATTGAAAGCCTTGATTACCTCGACGTGCTGCGTCTGGTGGACGTGAGTTTTCGCCTGGGAGCGATTCGTGGCGAGAAGGTCTTCGGACAGATCCGCAAGATCGTCGGCGAGATCAATATCGAGGAGCTGCGCATTCCCTACACGGCCGTGGCCACCGACCTCACCAACCAGCAGGAAATCTGGTTCCAAGAAGGCTGCCTGCACCAGGCCATGCGCGCTTCGGCCGCAATTCCCAGCCTGTTCACCCCAGTGATGCAAGGTAACCGCATGCTGGTGGACGGCGGCCTGCTTAACCCACTGCCTATCGTGCCGGTGGTGTCGAGCCATTGCGACTTAATCATCGCAGTCAACCTCAACGCCACCAACCAGAAACACTACCAATTGCCGGTGATCCAACGTCCGCCGGCGTTCAAGAGCCGCTTCAACAGCTTGGCGAAATCACTCGGCTCGCACCTGCCGTTTCGTCGTAAGCAAGCCGAGCAGTTAATGAAGCTGGAGCAGGAAGCGTTGCAGGCCCAGGCGGCCGAGATCAACCCTTGGCTGGATTCGGCTGAGCCCGAGTCCCAACAACCTGCCGCTGCGCCGGAAAAACCCGGGGCGCCGAAGTCGGCGACCGGTTCGTTCATCATTGATAACGTGGGGCCGGCGTCGTTGCTGGACCTGATCAACCAGAGTTTTGAGGTGATGCAGACGTCATTGGCTCAGTACAAAATTGCGGGTTATCCGCCGGATGTATTGATCAACGTGCCGAAGCGGGTGTGCCGGTTTTTCGAGTTCTACAAGGCGCCGGAGTTGATCGCTTTGGGGCGCGAAATTGCCAGCGATACGTTGGACCGCTATGAAAGTGAACAGCCCTGAGTGCTTCGACAGGCGCCAGACTCTAACCGCCTAACAACCGATACCCGACCCCCGCCTCGGTCACGATAAAGCGTGGCTGAGTCGGATCATCCGCCAGTTTCTGGCGCAGATGGCCCACCACAATCCTCAGGTAGTGACTGTCCTCGGTATGGGTCGGCCCCCAGATATCCTTGAGCAGTTGCTGCTGGGTGATCACCCGTCCCGAGTGCCGCGCCAACTGCGCCAACACGGCATATTCCTTTCGAGTCAGCGCCACTTCGACACCGTCCAGCAGCACACGGCGATAGGCCAGATCGACCGTCAGCGGGCCGAAACTCAACGCTGCTTCCTGCGCCTCACCTGCGGGCGCCTGGCGCAGGAGCGCGCGAACCCTGGCGAGAAACTCCTGGATTCCAAAAGGCTTGGTCACATAGTCATTGGCGCCGCCGTCTAGGGCTTGGACCTTTTGCCCTTCGCTGGCGCGCACCGACAGCACCAATACCGGCACCGTCGACCACTCGCGAAACTCACGCAGCACTTGCTGGCCGTCCATGTCCGGCAAGCCTAGGTCGAGCACCAGCAAGTCCGGCTTGCTCAAGGCCGCCTGGGCCAAGCCTTCGTTTCCGGTGCCCGCCTCAATCACTTTGTAACCCTGGGAGGCCAGGCTGATGCGCAAGAACTTGCGGATCTGCGGTTCGTCATCAATGACCAAAATCGTCGCGGTCTGGCTCATGGTGTCCCATCAAAATCCGTGGAGAAAAGAGGGTAGCTCACGACTCAGGCTCCAGGCCAGGCTGTGTAGGCAATGGAAGGAACAAGGTGATGCAGGTGCCGCGCCCTTCAATGCCATCGGCCACGCTGATATGCCCACCGTGCGCCCCAACCATCCCCTGGCAGATCGCCAAACCCAGGCCGGTGCCCTGCCCGCCCCGATCACCGCGCGCAGCGGTGTAGAACATATCGAAAATCTTCGCGCGCTCATCCTCGGGGATGCCCGGCCCCTCATCGGCTACCGCGAAAAACAGTTGCTTATCCGACACGCCGGCACTCAACTGCAAACGTCCCTGAGGGGGTGAAAAGCGTGCGGCGTTCTCCAGCACATTGACCAGCGCCTGTTCGATCAGCGCCGCATGCACATACAGCAACGGCAGCTCAGGCGGCACCTCGGTGCTCACCTGCAATGGCGCCAGTACCGCACGCAAACGGCCAAGGGCGCTGCCGACGATATCCCCCGGCGACACCCAATCACGCGCCAGCTTGAGGGCGCCATGGCCCAAGCGAGTCATGTCCAACAGGTTCTGGATATAGCGATCGAGACGCTCGGCCTCATCACGCGTGCCTTCCAGTAATTCGCGACGGTCCTCCAGGGGAATGGCTTCACCCAACGCCAGCAGGCTGTCGATACTGCCGCGCATGGACGTCAGCGGCGTACGCAAATCGTGAGACACCGACGCAAGCAAGGCACTGCGCAGTTGCTCGGTCTCGCCGTGAAGGCGTGCGGATTCTAGCTCCTGCGCCAACTGCGCACGGGCCAGGGCCTGGGCCAGAGGCTGACTCAGAGCAGTTAGCAAGCGGCGGCGCTGACCGCTCAACGCCTGGCCCGGTTTGGCACTGACACCGAGCAAGCCCAGCGGACCTTCCTCGCCCGACAACGGCCACCACCACCAGCGCCCAAACGGCAAGGTGCCGGTGCCCATGCCCGCGGGTTGGTCATGTTGCCAGGCCCAGTCGGCGGCGGCGCGTTCGGCTTCGCTGAAGGTCAGCGGGCCGCCGGTTTCGATCTTCCAACCACCCTGTCCATCGCGATTGACGAGGCACAGGTCCAGGTCGTTCCAACCTTCAAGGTGATGGGCCGCCGCGCTGACCACGGCCTGGCGATCGGTGGCGGCGGTGAGTTTGCGTGACAGGTCAAGCAGCTCGCTGGTTTCCTCCTGGGTATCGCGCAACGCCTGCAATTGTCGACGCTGACGCGCCGCGAGGTTGCCGGTGAGCGCTGCCATCAGCAGGAAGAACAGCAGGGTCAGCACATCTTCTTCACGCTGGATGGAGAAGGAAAAATTCGGCGGAATAAACAGGAAGTCGTAGGTCAGAAATGATAAAGCCGCGCAGACCAGGGACGGCCCCAGGCTACTGCGTACCGCGACCAGCAATACGGCAGCAAGAAACACCAGCGAGATATTCGGCAACGGCAACACACTGGACACCGCCCAGGCCACGCCGGCAGCAATCACCGTCGCCACCACTGCCAAAAAGTAGTCGAACCACACCAGCCCGCGGACCTGCGGCAAGCGCGGCGGCGCGGGAGTATCGTCACTGTCGAGCACGTTGATTTCCAAGCCGCGCGCATTGCGCAGCAAACGCGCCGCCAGGCCTCCACCGAATAAACGACGGCGCCAGCGCATCCGTGACTGTCCCACCAACACCAGGCTGGCGCGGCGTTCGCCGGCGTGCTGGATCAAGGTTTTGGCCACCTCCCCCGCCCGCAGCAACACGACTTCCCCGCCGAGACGTTCGGCCAATTGCTGGGCGTTTTGCAGGCGCAGACGCGACTGCTCATCCCGTGCCCGGCCGTTATCGATATGCACCAGGCTCCACGGCAAATGTCGACGCTGCGCCACACGACTGGCATGCCGCACCAGGCGTTCGGCCTGCGCGTCGCCATCCACACCCACCAACAAGCGGCCGCGCACCGCCGGCGCGGCCTGGCCGAGCTGGCGATAGCCCTGGGCCAAGTCGTCATCGACATGGGCTGCGGCCGTCTGCATCGCCAGCTCGCGCAGGGCCATCAGGTTGGTCTGGGTGAAAAACGCATCGATGGCCGCACGGGCCTGTTCCGGAACATAGACTTTGCCGTCGCGCAGGCGCTCCAGCAGCTCGCGGGATGGCAGGTCGATCAGCAGCAGTTCGTCGGCTTCTTGCAGTACCCAGTCCGGCAGCGTTTCACGCACCTGCACGCCGGTGATCCCGCGCACTTGGTCGTTGAGGCTTTCCAAGTGCTGAACGTTGACCGTGGTAAACACGTTGATGCCCGCAGCGAGCAGTTCCTGAATATCTTGCCAGCGCTTTTCATGGCGGCTGCCAGGCGCGTTGCTGTGGGCCAGTTCGTCCACCAGCACCAGCTTGGGCTTGGCGGCGAGCAGGCCGTCGAGGTCCATTTCTTCGAGCATCACACCGCGATATTCGCTGCGCAGCAACGGTTGCTGTGGCAGGCCGGCGAGCAAGGCTTCGGTCTCGGCGCGGCCGTGGGTTTCCACCACACCGGCGACCAACTTGACGCCTTGGCGCAGTTGGGTGTGGGCCGCCTGCAGCATGGCGTAGGTCTTGCCTACGCCGGGTGCGGCACCGAGGAAGACTTTGAGCCGGCCACGACCATTACGGGGTAGATCGGCTAGCAGGGCATCGGCGCGGCCGGAGTCGCTCATGCGGGCAGTGTCCTTCAGGTGATGATGTAATCGGGCAAGTGAAGATCAACTGTGGGATCAGAGTTTTTCCAGCGCCATGTTCAGCGCCAGTACATTCACTACCGGTGGCCCCACCAATGGGCTTTCGATGTGCTCATCCAACAGCCGTTGCAAGGTCGACACCGGCACATTCCGCGCCGCCGCTACCCGCACCAGTTGATAGGCAATCGCCTGGGGTGGCAAGTGTGGATCAAGACCGCTGCCAGAGGTAGTCAGCGAGGCCAAAGGTACCGGGCCCTGACCTGGCACCAGCTGTTTATTTGCGTCATCGAATACGCGGGTGGCTAACGCTGGGTTACTCGGGCCAAGGTTACTGGCGCTGCTGGACACCGTCGCAAAGGCGCCCGCCGATGGACGCGGGTGAAACCAGCTGTCGCCGGTAAAATCCTGGGCGATCAGGCTGGACCCGCGCACCTTACCATCGGCGTCGCGTACCAGGCTGCCGTTGGCCTGATCGGGGAATGCCACCTGGGCGACGCCGGTCACCACCAATGGGTAGGCGACGCCGGTGATCAGGGTCATGAGCACTAAAAGGCTCAGGGCTGGACGGATGATGTTGAACATTTCAGGTTCCTCAATTCGTTGGATACAGCGACCTTGGTCGCAGTGGGGCTGCTTCGCAGCCCAGCGCGGGGCAAGCCCGCTCACTACAAGGTCTGGCTTATACGAGGTGCAGGGCGGTCAACAGCATGTCGATGGCCTTGATACCCACGAACGGCACCAACAACCCACCCAAGCCATAGATCAACAGGTTGCGCCGCAGCAACGCCGCTGCACTCGCTGCCTGCACGCGCACACCGCGCAATGCCAACGGGATCAACACCACGATGATCAACGCGTTAAACACAATGGCCGACAGGATCGCGCTCTGCGGACTCTGCAAGTGCATGACGTTGAGCACGCCCAGTTGCGGATAGATCGAGGCAAACAGCGCCGGCAGAATCGCAAAGTATTTGGCCACATCGTTGGCGATTGAAAAGGTGGTCAGCGCGCCACGGGTCACAAGCAATTCCTTGCCGATCTGCACCACGTCCAGCAGCTTGGTAGGGTCGCTGTCGAGGTCGACCATGTTGGCGGCCTCACGGGCGGCTTGAGTGCCGTCGTTCATCGCCATGCCCACGTCGGCCTGCGCCAGTGCCGGGGCGTCGTTGGCGCCGTCGCCGCACATTGCCACCAGGCGCCCGTCGTTCTGCTCATGACGGATACGTGCGAGTTTTTTCTCTGGCGTGGCTTCGGCCAGCACGTCATCCACGCCCGCCTCAGCGGCAATCGCAGCAGCCGTCAGCGGGTTGTCGCCAGTGACCATCACGGTGCGGATGCCCAGTTTGCGCAGCTCGGCGAAACGTTCGCGGATGCCGGGCTTGACCACGTCCTTCAAATGAATCGCACCAAGCAGCTTGCCATCGGCGCACACCAGCAACGGCGTGCCGCCGCTCTGGGCGATCTTGTCGATTTCCCGCGACAGCGCAGGTGCAAGGTCCTGACGCTGCTGGCCGATAAATGCCAGCAGCGAATCCACCGCGCCTTTGCGGTACACGCGGCCCTGGTAGTCAACGCCGGACAAGCGGGTTTCAGCGCTGAACGGCACGGCGGTCAACTCGTCCTGGGAAGGCTCGGCCTGAGGGTGCAAGGCGCGCAGGTATTCAACGATGGATTTGCCTTCCGCCGTGTCGTCCGCCAAGGACGCGAAAAGCGCGCCTTCGGCCACCTCGCGGCCGCTGACCCCGGGCGCCGCGACCACCGCTGCACACCGACGATTACCAAAGGTGATGGTGCCGGTCTTGTCCAACAGCAACACATGTACGTCCCCGGCTGCTTCCACAGCACGGCCGGACTTGGCGATCACATTGAGGCGCACCAGGCGGTCCATGCCGGCAATGCCGATGGCCGACAACAAGCCGCCAATGGTCGTGGGAATCAGCGTCACAAGCAGTGCGACCAGAAACACCAAAGGCAAGCTGCCATTGGCGAAGTGGGCGAACGGCTGCAACGTTACGACCACCAGCAGGAAGATCAGCGTCAGGCCGATCAGTAGGATATCCAGCGCGACTTCATTGGGGGTCTTCTGGCGCTTGGCACCTTCTACCAAGGCAATCATCCGGTCCAGGGTAGACTCACCGGGGTTGGCGGTGATGCGGATCATCAGCCAGTCCGAGACCAGCCGGGTGTTGCCGGTAACGGCCGAGCGGTCGCCGCCAGACTCACGGATCACCGGGGCGGATTCGCCAGTGATCGCCGCTTCGTTAACCGCCGCGATGCCTTCGATCACCTCGCCGTCACCGGGGATCATTTCCCCTGCAGCAACCCGCACCACATCACCCTTACGCAGGCTGGTAGCCGGCACGACCTTGAAGCTGCCATCGGCTTCCTTGCGCCGAGCACTCAGACCTTCACTGCCTGCCTTGAGGCTGTCGGCGCGAGCCTTGCCTCGCCCTTCGGCCAAGGCTTCGGCGAAGTTGGCGAACAGCACGGTGAACCACAACCACACGGCGATCTGCACGGCAACGAAGGTCGGCACGGAAGTGTCGGGCACGAAGCACAGCACCGTGGTGAGGATCGCAGTCAGTTCGACCACCAGCATCACCGGCGAGCGTTTCAGTTCGCGCGGGTCCAGCTTGACGAACGCCTGGACCAGCGCCGGGCGCCACAGAGCAGAGATAGCGGTTTTGGCAGGCTCCTGGGGTTTGACCGGGGCCGCGTTTTTTGCAGGCATATTCATGTTCATATCCCTTCTCAGAAGCCCATGCTCAAGTGTTCAGCGATAGGACCCAGCGCCAGCGTCGGCAGGAAAGTCAGGCCGCCCACCAGCAAGATGGTTACGGTCAACAGAGTCACGAACAGCGGGCCGTGGGTGGGGAAGCTGTTCTGGCCAATCGGTGCGCTCTTTTTCATCGCCAGGCTGCCGGCCAGGGCCAGTACCGGCAGGATGTAGCCAAAGCGACCGATCAGCATGCCCAGGCCGAGCATCAGGTTATGGAACGGCGTGTTGGCACTGAAGCCGCCAAACGCAGAGCCGTTGTTGGCACTGGCGGAGGTGTAGGCATAAAGCAACTGGCTGAAGCCATGGGGACCAGGGTTACTGATAGCGCCGGCCGGGCCTGGCAGGCTGGCGGCAATGGCGCCGAGCACGAGCACGCCGACTGGCATCACCAGCAAGGTCACGACGAGCAACTGTACTTCCTTGGCCTGGAGTTTCTTGCCCAGGTATTCCGGCGTACGGCCGATCATCAGGCCAGCCAGGAACACCGCGATCAACACGTTAAGCAACATCCCGTACATACCGGCGCCGACGCCGCCAAAGATCACTTCGCCGACCATCATGTTGACCAGCGCCACCATCCCGCTGAGGGGGCTGAGGCTGTCCTGCATGCCGTTGACCGAACCGTTGGACGCCGCGGTGGTGGTCACTGACCACAGCACCGTGCCAGTGGTGCCGAAGCGCGCTTCCTTGCCTTCCAGCGGCGCGGTTTGCTCTACGGCCGGGTTGTTCAGGGTCGGATTGGGCTGATACTCGGACCACAGTGAAGTCGCGCCGCCGATCAGGAACAGCGCCAGCATGCAGCCAAGAATGGCGCGGCTTTGGCGCAGGTCTTTGACGTAATGACCGAAGGTGAATACCAACGCCACCGGGATCAGGATGATGGACGCCACCTCAAACAGGTTGGCCCAGGCAGTCGGGTCTTCAAAGGGATGCGCCGAGTTGACGCCGAAAAAACCACCGCCGTTGGTGCCCAATTGCTTGATCGCAATCTGGCTGGCCGCCGGGCCCAGGGGGATCACCTGATCCACGCCTTGCATCGTCACGGCATCAACGTAATGGGCGAACGTCTGCGGCACGCCCTGCCACACCAGGAACAACGCCAGCACCAGGCACAACGGCAACAGGCCGTAGAGGGTAGCGCGGGTCATATCGACCCAGAAATTCCCCAATGTCTGGGCAGATTTGCGACCGATCCCACGGCACAAAGCGACCAGGACTGCCAGCCCAGTGGCCGCACTGACGAAGTTCTGCACCGTCAGGCCAGCCATCTGGCTAAGGTAGCTCAGTGACGCCTCACCGCTGTAGGACTGCCAGTTGGTGTTGGTCATGAAACTGACCGCAGTGTTGAAGGCCAGCGTCCACTCCTGCCCCGGCAATTTCTGCGGATTGAGCGGGAGATAGTCCTGGAACATCAGGATCGCGAACAACAGCAGGAAACCCGCGAGGTTGAATGCGAGCAACGCCAGCATGTACTTCTGCCAGCTCTGCTCCTGCTGCGCGTCGACACCCGACAGGCGATAACAGGCTTTTTCGACAGGCCCGAGCACCGGGCTCAGCCACGTGCGCTGGCCTTCCATCACCTTGTAGTAGAACCGCCCCAGGAACGGTGCCGGCACCAATACCACGGCAAAGAAGGCGATGATCAGCCAATAGTCATAACTGTGCATGGCCAGCTCCTAGTTCCGATCCGCGCGTAACAGCGCAACCAGCAGATAAATAAACAGCGCCACGGCCAATAGCAGTGACACTCCGTCCAGAACACTCATGGAAGTCTCTCCGTTCAGCGGCGAGTGCCGCGTGTGGGGCAATTGTCCGCAGGAGTGGCGTAAAGGAACGAGTGCGAGGGTGCGGGCGGGGCGTAAAGAAGGCGTAAAGAGTGGCTTTATGCGGGGTTTACACTGCGGGTTTCCAGCGTCTGGGCAGGCGTTATCGGGAGCAAGCCCCCTCCCACACTTGACCGAGTTGTCATGCCGAGCGCCAGTCAACCTGTGGGAGGGGCTTGCTCCCGATAGCGTCGGCACCGTCACCGCCGCACCTATCTGGTGCGACACCGGCAAATTTCAAACGCCAAACCATCCCCCAGACGACAGTTGCACGCCTTTACGACAATGATTCTCAAGCTGGCATGGCCGCTGCAACACCTTGAATCATTCCAAACCGTTCAGGGAGCAGCACATGAACACACAACTCAAACCCACCCTAGGCACCCTGCATTTATGGGGCATTGCCGTCGGGCTGGTGATCTCCGGTGAATACTTCGGCTGGAGCTATGGCTGGGGCGTGGCCGGAACCTTGGGCTTCCTGGTGACCTCGTTGATGGTCGCCGCAATGTACACCTGCTTTATCTTCAGTTTCACCGAGCTGACCACCGCGATTCCCCATGCTGGCGGACCGTTTGCCTACAGCCGTCGTGCATTTGGGGAGAAAGGCGGTTTAATCGCCGGTCTTGCCACACTGATCGAATTTGTCTTCGCGCCGCCTGCCATTGCCTTGGCCATCGGCGCTTATCTGAATGTGCAGTTCCCTGCGCTGGACCCGAAGCACGCTGCCGTCGGTGCCTATATCGTGTTCATGGGCCTGAACATCCTTGGCGTGAAACTCGCCGCGACCTTTGAACTGGTGGTGTGCGTGCTCGCCGTCGCAGAGCTGCTGGTGTTTATGGGCGTGGTCGCCCCGGCATTCAGCTTCAGTAACTTCGCCCTGAATGGCTGGGCCGGTTCCGATACCTTTGGCGCCCCGGCGATTGCCGGGATGTTTGCCGCAATTCCGTTTGCGATCTGGTTCTTCCTTGCCATCGAAGGCGCAGCCATGGCGGCTGAAGAAGCGAAGGATCCGAAGCGCACCATTCCGAAGGCCTACATCAGCGGCATCCTGACCTTGGTGATCCTGGCCATGGGCGTGATGTTCTTTGCCGGCGGAGTGGGTGACTGGCGCCCCCTGTCGAACATCAACGACCCGCTGCCGCAGGCCATGAAAACCGTGGTGGGCGAAAGCTCCGGCTGGTTGCACATGCTGGTGTGGATCGGCCTGTTTGGCCTGGTAGCGAGCTTCCACGGCATTATCCTGGGCTACTCGCGCCAGTTCTTCGCCCTGGCCCGCGCCGGGTACTTACCGTCTTTCCTCGCCAAACTGTCGCGTTTTCAGACACCGCACCGGGCCATCATCGCCGGCGGTGTGGTCGGCATCGCCGCCATCTACAGCGACGGTCTGATCAACCTGGGCGGCATGACTCTGACTGCAGCGATGATCACCATGGCGGTTTTCGGCGCCATCGTCATGTACATCATGAGCATGCTCAGCCTGTTCAAACTGCGTAAAACCGAACCGCTGTTGGAACGCACCTTCCGCGCGCCGGGTTACCCGATCGTGCCAGGCATTGCGTTGGTGCTGGCGGTGGTGTGCCTGGTGGCCATGGCGTGGTTCAACACACTCATCGGCTTGATCTTCCTGGGCTTTATGGCGGTAGGTTTCATCTACTTCCAACTGACCGCACAAGACCGTGCCGATGCGCCAGCGGACGCAATGTTGACTGGGCTCTAAGGTTTACGAGGCAGAACGGGCTTACACTGAACTACTCAGAAAGCCCGTAACTCAAAGCAGTTATTACCGTGGGAAAATTCTCCCACAGCAATCTGCCTCAAGGAGAGCCTTATGCCGTGGTATGCGTGGTTGATTATGGTGGTCGCGATTGGGTCGATCGTCGGTGGGCTGATGATGCTGCGAGACAGCGCCAACAAGGTGGAACTCACCGACGAGCAACGCAAACGCGTGGCCGAACGCAACGCCCAGGCGGACGCCAAGGATTCGCAGGATCGCTAGTTAGGCTTACTCCCAATCCGCCTTGGCAATATGCAACCCGTGCTGCCCCTTGTAGGCAGCACGCTCCGGCTGGCTCCAGCCGCTCAGCAATTGATCCTCCAACTTGTAGATCTCGACGCCCAGCGGGCGACATACCGTCAGCGGATCCTGTGCGTCCGGCCCCCACATCGGCAGCGACAGATCTCCACCCGGGCAGGTCGACAGTGCACACAGCAAATCAATCTCGGCAAAGAACTCCAGGTAATCACCCTTCTGCGCCGGACACGCCTTCATGAAGTACATGTCGTCGTGATTCAGGCCGGTGCACTGGAAAATATTCAACACGTCATGCACGTCGAATTCCGTAAGACCGTGGGGCAGCACCGCGCGAGTGAGGTTCGAATGGCAGTGGTGATGGAAATCCTCACCGGTCAGCATCCGGTTCACGTAGGGATCGCAGCGCGTGCCGAGTAAGTCGTGGAGGCGCCCGCCGTGCTCGTCGATACCATAACTGGCCAGGCTGTCATCGGTGATGGTCACCAACGGTCGCAGAAACGGCAGGTTCGACCACAATCGGTCATGGGTGCTGACATGGGCGCCCTGCAATTGGCGGGTGCGCGCCGCCCAAAGACGTTCCCGCGGGTCGTGGGCGTTCCAGACATTAAAGTCACCCACCTGCGGGCCCACTGGCGTAGTAACACGAAACACATGCCCCGCCGGCACCTTCCAGGCCCTGCCTGTTCGAATAGGCACCTCAAACTGTTCGATCAAGATGCGTTGATCCGCCCGGTCACGAATGCGCTCGTAAAACGCCGTGTCGACTTGCAGCGCCGAGCCTTTGCTGACCTGATAAGCGGCCGGATAATCTTTGTACATAGTGCACATCCTCGATCAGGGGTGGGTAAACAACGCCAACGACAGGCGTTCGGAATCTTCCAGGTACAGGCTCATCGCCTCCCCTGCCGCGTGTTTATTCGCCTGGACCAATAACGCGTAAATCTCGCGGTCACGCTCAAGCCAAGGTGACTGAAAACGCTGCTCATCGGGCGCCGCACAAAACACGAGGCGTAGCTGGGCGATGACCCGGGCGAAAAACTCATCGAACAAGGGGCTGCGCATCAACCCGACGATGTGCTGATGGAACAACAAACTGTGGGTGGCCACGGCACGCCAATCTTCGCGCTCCCGGGCCAGGGTGGTGGCGTCGATGGCGTTTTGCATGCGTTCAGATTGATCGTCCGTCAACGCTTTGCTTTGTGCGATGGCCTGCAATTCCAGTGTGCGGCGGACAACAAACAGATCACGAACTTCCTCCCGCTCCAATCGCCGGACCATCACACCCTTGTTGCGCACATAACGGGTCAAGCCCTCCTGCCCCAAACGGTGGAGGGCTTCGCGAATCGTATTGCGCGACGCACTGTAGGCAATGACCAAATCCGCCTCGACCAGGGCCATACCCGGCAATAACCGTCCGCTGATGATGTCGGCACGCAGCTCCAAAGCAATCTGGTCTGCTAAAGACATATTGGGTGTCATCATCGCCTCATGATTGTTGAACAATCTTCTGTCTGGAGGTAATCACGTTTCATGCCAACCTCCAGAACGGGCGATCTGGGTGTAAAAAGTTAAGGTTGGTTAAAATGCCAGCCTGTGGCTGGGGCCGCCTTATACGTTATTTACAACACCACAAAACCCAAACTCACCCATGCATCATCAAGGAAGCGCCCGGCCTTCACAGATCAGCTGCGGACCTGAACGCCCATCGCGACAACCTGTTCAGTCAGCAAAGACCGCTGGATGCATTTGTCGACAACTATCTGTCGGAACGGCACATGTCCTCCCCCGGACCACGGCTTCCCGCTGCCAACAATGTTTTCCGAGATAGATCTGAGCGACCAGCCCAGTGCGATACCGAACCCTCTCGACGTAAGACTTGAGCAAATTGAAACGGCGCTGGGAGATGGGCGTTGCGGCGCAGAGGGGCTGGGGAGGATGTCGACACTGGTAGGCGCATAAGTCCTTGCCAGGAGAGTCTAAGACCCACAATTGGTGAGGTGGAACATAGACGTGGTGCGGGGGAACGTGAAGCGCGGAACTCACAGAAGAAAGAGGCCGATCAATGACCGGCCCCTTGGAGCTTAGTTGATCACCAGCCTGTCGCGGTTCTTCTCCAACAGCGCCTTGCCGATACCCTTCACTTCCAGCAACTCATCCACCGCCGTGAATGGGCCATTGCTTTCGCGGTAGGCGATGATTGCCTTGGCTTTGGCAGCGCCAATACCGAACAGATCCCGACGCAGGGTCTCGGCGTCTGCGGCGTTAAGGTTGACCTTGGCGGATTGCTCGGCCTTGGCCATCTGCGCGCTGATAGGGGTTGGGGCTTCAGGCTTGATGGAAGGGGCTGCGGTGCTGGCGACGGAGAGGGTTGTAAGAACGGCGAAAATCAGCGAAGAGATGTAGGTGTTCTGCATTGGTGACGCTCCATGACATCGTTGAGAGAAAAGCAGCTTTTCCGAAGCTGCTTTTCAAACGTAGGTGATGTTGGAAATTCGTCAAAAACGGTTGAGTAACAGAGTATTAAATCAAGGCTCCAGACGGCGTTGCTGGTAAATCCAATCGACGATCTCTCCATCTGGGGAGTAGCCGCTGACCGTGTCGCGCAGGAGTTGACGGACGCGGGCGTAGTCGTCTTGATCCACGGCAGCCAATAAGTCCGAGAGCTTGCCTTTAAGCACTTCCCAAGACAGATGATCTTCGTTGGCGCTCATGATCATGGGGTGTTGAGTGGCGACCACGTTGTCGCCGATGAGTAACTCTTCGTAAAGCTTTTCGCCGGGGCGCAGGCCGGTGAACTCGATCGAGATGTCACCTTGAGGGTTCTCGTCAGAACGCACGCTGAGCCCGGATAGATGCACCATCTTTTTTGCGAGCTCGACAATTTTCACCGGCTCGCCCATGTCCAACACGAATACATCCCCACCCTGCCCCATGGACCCAGCTTGAATGACCAGTTGGGCCGCCTCCGGGATCGTCATGAAATACCGCGTGATTTTCGGATGGGTAACCGTCAGGGGACCACCGGATTTGATCTGTTTGTGAAACAACGGAATGACTGAGCCCGAGGAGCCCAGCACGTTGCCGAAGCGAACCATAGTGAAGCGGGTTTTGTTGACGCGGGAGATATTCGCCTTATCGCCGAACAATACCGGGGCGAGTTCTCGACTCAGGGCTTGCAGCGTCAATTCCGCCAGCCGTTTGGTGCTCCCCATGATGTTAGTTGGACGTACGGCCTTGTCAGTCGAAATCAATACAAAGTTGGCCACGCCAGACTGAAGTGCAGCTTGCGCCGTATTGAGCGTGCCGATGACATTGTTCAACACACCTTCAGCGATATTGTGCTCTACCATCGGCACATGCTTGTAAGCAGCTGCATGATAGACAGTGTCTACATGCCAGGTTTTCATAACATCGAGCAACTTGCCTTGGTTACGTACTGAACCGAGTATCGGCAAAAGTTTTACCGGCAAAGATTCGCGAGTAATACGTTGTTCCAACTCAGACAAAATGGTGTACAGGTTAAATTCGCTATGGTCGAACAATAATAACGTCGTAGGTTTGAGGGATATAATCTGCCGGCAGAGTTCTGAACCAATTGACCCACCTGCCCCCGTAACCAGTACAACCTGACTTTTAATACAGTGTTCAAGCAGTTCGCCTTGGGCTGGGATTGCATCACGTCCTAGCAAGTCTGCAATATCGACCTCCTGGATATCGTCGACCTTGACGCGTCCGCTGGCCAGATCCATGAAGCCGGGAACACTGCGAACGTGCAGAGGGAAACCTTCAAGAAAGGACAGGATTTCACGCCGCCGACCACGATTGGACGAGGGGATGGCCAAGAGAATTTCCTGAACACCTGTCGCGTCGATCATTTGTTGAATATGCCGGGGTTTATAAACATGCAAACCCGAGATAACACGATCAGAAATCCCGGGATCGTCGTCGATAAACGCCACAGGACGCATAACACGCCCCATGCGCAATGCGGCGACCAATTGGTTACCGGCAGACCCAGCACCGTAGATAGCGACTTTGATCAAGCCGTCATCACGATTTGTAAACGGCACATGCTGGGTGGCGGTGAACCAATCCCCAAGGAAATATTGACGCATCCCCAGGCGCAGGCCGCCAATCATGATCAGGCTTAGCCACCAATAATTGAAAACAATCGAACGCGGGACGACGTTCTGATGGTTGCTATACCAGTAAACCACCAGCGCCAAGATCAACGATGACAGGCTGACTGCTTTGATGATCGCGATCAGCGCATCATTACCGAAATAACGCATAACCGCCCGGTACATACCGAATCGCACAAACAAGGGAATGGCAACGATAGGTGCAGCAATGAACAGCCATAAATGCTGTCTGACCGGGTTGATCATCTCGTCGATGCCCAGGCGCACGACAAAAGCCATCCACAACGCGGCCCACACCACCACGATGTCAGTCAGCACCTGTAGAACGCGCTTATAACGCCTTGGTAGGCCAAGTAGCAGCGTGCGCAGCCGATCCATCCTTACTCTCCAAAGTTACATCTGCCTGAAAAAAAGGCAGGGGTGGCCTCACTATCAGACTACCTTAATTCGCATCTGCGCCTTAATGACAATCAGGGCGTATTGGCTGGCTCTAAAGAACCCGCATTAAACTTTATTGCCAACCAGACCAACGGTACATAACCAACAACCAAGCCTAGAACCCCATCTAAATCAAGCAACACTACAGCCAGGGCCACCGGAAGGAGCCAGAAAATATTAATACACGCAACAGCCAGCGTGACCGGCCGGTGCCTGCCGATCTGCCGGGAAGCAAACTGATAGGCGTGACTGCGATGCGCTTCGTAAACCTTGTCCCCACGCAACAGCCGACGTATCAACGTAAAGGTAGCATCGACAATAAACACACCCAGCATTATCAGCCATGCCCAGAACAACTGAGGCGATATAAGACACGCCTGTAAAGAAAACGCCCCCAGTATGATGCCGATAAAACCACTCCCTGCATCCCCCATGAAGATTCGCGCAGGAGGGAAGTTCCAATACAAAAAACCTACTACCGCCATGCTGAACACCAGCGGCGTCCAGACCAGTTGTGCATGCCCCGCCACGCCATAAACGACACACATTCCCAGGCAAGCACACAACGCCTCGATGCTTGCAATACCATCGATACCGTCCATGAAGTTGTAGAGATTTAGTAACCACACCAAATAAAGCACAGCCAGGAAGTTGCCTAGCCAACCCAGGTCAATCAAATGCCCGAAGATCTTTAGCGGCGCCAGGCCTTGAAGGAAAAACAATACCCATACCGCTGCAAGGAAATGGCCAAGCAATCGCCAGCGCGCTGCGATATGCCCGTGGTCATCCATGAACCCCAGAACGGCAACGCCCAGGCCAGCCCCCAACATGCCCCACGCCCATGACCAGGGAATAAGGTCCGCAAAAGCGAGCACAGGCACAGCAGCGAGAAAGCTGATCACAATCGCGACGCCACCGCCTCTGGGCGTGGGTACTGAATGTGAGCTACGGGCGTTCGGAGTATCGATCAAGCTTGCTGACAATGCATAACGGCGCAGCTGCCACGTCAACAGAAGGGAAATGCCCGCCAGGACAGGGAGCAACCAGAGAAAATTCATCGTTTATTCGAATCCAGATAATGTCGAGCTGCACCATTCAGAGCTTGATCAACGCCGACACGAGGTGCCCACCCCAACAGCGAGCGGGTCTTGCGAATATCGACCTGCAGCGTTCCGCACAGGCGCTGAGAGAACCCCGACATGCGGAATAGCTTAGCGACGAACGTCAAAAAGCGCGAAGGAATGGGAATCAAGCGGGCGGGTGCGTGTAATGCATGTGCCAACCTGCGCAATAGTTCAGTCGTAGAAAGGTCTTCACCGTCACTGACGAGAAAGACTTGATTGCTGGCAGCAGGGTGATCCAGGCAAGTAACAATCAGATCCGATACGTTTTCAAGCGCGACAAGGCTGCGTTTGTTATGTATGGCGCCCAAAGGCAACGGGATTCCCTTGGACAGAAAACGCATCATGTTCAAAAAGTTTGCTTTTACTCCGGGGCCATAGATAAGCACTGGCCGGATGATGACGATATCCATCTCGACGGCCTCAGCGAGTTGTAGAAGCCCCTTTTCGGCTTCCCATTTAGACAGGCCATACGCGTCAGCCGGGTTCGGCTCATCATCGGCGCAGAACGGTGTGCCAGCCGGCGACACTTCACCGTTGACCTTGATCGAACTGATAAAGACAAAACGGCGAACGCCGGCGGCGGCGGCCTCCCTTGCCAGGTGCAAGGTAGCTTTAACATTGATGTCACGAAAAGCTTGTAGCGGATCAGCAGAATCGTCGGTCGTTATGTGCACACGAGCAGCGCAGTGGACAACAACATCCACACCCGCCAATGCCTGCCCCCACGCGGTCGTCGAATCAATATCGCCCATGACATGGGCCGAAACGTCGCTATCTAACCTTGTCGCGGCGGTACGCACGGAGGCAGACAGGCGATACTTCTTATCTGATTGCAAACGGCGGATCAGATCTTTACCCAAAAAACCGGTAGCTCCGGTAATAAAGATATGGTCCATCAGTTCTTTGTCCCCGAGCGCTTTAGGTATTCCAGCAATTTGAATGGAATTTTACTCAGCACCATAAGCAAGTTGGTGTATATCCCATTACGCTTGCACGCCAGAACAATTTCCCGATTTAGTTTCAGACTACTTTTTATACCGGAGGTACTGACGCCGCCCGAGCGCATGCGAACCAGGACCTTATCAATATGCGAAAATCTGAGTTTTTTAATCAGGAGCAGGCGAACAAACATCTCGTAATCTGCGGAGATGGCGTACAACATGGAATAAGCGCCAACGTCGGCGTAAGCCTCTTTGCGTACAAATGTACCTGGATGGGGAGGCATCCACCCAAACCGCAGCTTCCACGAACGAAAATGTGAAGCGCTATAGACACGCGTAACCCGCTGCAAGTCCTCAGGATTTACAAAAACAACATCACCAAAGACGAGCGCACTTTCTGGATTCAGACGAAACGCGGCTGCAACGCTCTCTAACGATGTAGGACTTTCATAGAAATCGTCGGAGTTGAGAATGCCGATAACATCACCCGTGGCCAACGCGATACCTTTGTTCATAGCGTCGTATATGCCGCGATCCGGCTCACTCACGATGGTTGCGATAGACGCAGCATATTCACCAACAATACCCATCGTATTGTCCTTTGAACCACCATCTATAACTATATATTCGACATTCAAATACGTCTGAGCCAATACGGACTCAATAGTATCCCTGATCGTTTTTTCGCTGTTGTAGGAGACCGTGATAATCGAAATTTTCAACACATCAACCCTTTACACGGCCGTAAACATCTTCAAACCGGACAATATCATCCTCTCCCAAGTAAGATCCCGACTGAACCTCAATCAGTTCTAGCGGAATGATTCCAGGGTTCTCCAGTGCATGAATCTGTCCAATAGGGATAAATGTAGATTGGTTCTCGGTAACCAAATACGTCTTATCACCATTAGTCACGCGAGCAGTACCGCTGACAACCACCCAGTGCTCCGCGCGGTGATGGTGCATCTGCACTGAGAGCTTCTCGCCTGGTTTTACGGTAATTCTTTTAACCTGATAGCGCTCGCCACTATCAATAGAGTCGTAAAAACCCCAAGGGCGATAGACCTCGCGATGGTCGGTATGCTCGTGGCGTTTGCCCGCCTTGAGTTGATCAACGATCTTCTTAACTTCCTGAACTTGATCTTTGTGTGCAACGAGGACTGCGTCCTTGGTCTCCACGATAATCAGGTCGTTTACACCAACAGTGGTGACCAAACGATGTGTGGCATGAACATAGCTGCCGGAGGTTTTCTCAGACAACACGTCACCTTTGAACAGATTACCGTCTGCATTTTTCTCGCCTGCCTCCCAAAGAGCAGACCAGGACCCGATATCACTCCAGCCGGCATCTAAAGGAACCATGACGGCGTCTGAAGTCTTCTCCATCACTGCGTAGTCAATGGAGACATCAGGGCTGGTCGCGAAAATGGCACTGTCGACCCGAGTAAAATGCATATCTTGTTGCCCACCCGCCAAGGCTTCCCGACATACCGACACAATTTCCGGTTGAAATTTTTCCAACTCCTGAATATAGCGACTGGCTCTAAACATGAACATGCCGCTATTCCAGAAGTAATCGCCCTGAGCGAGGTAGGACTGAGCTGTAACCAAGTCAGGTTTTTCAACGAAACGACTGACCTTGAACCCTCCCGATCCAACAGGCGCACCCAGTTGAAGATAGCCATACCCCGTCTCAGGGGACGTAGGCGTAATGGCGAAGGTGACCAACTTGCCAGACTCCGCCAGCGCAAGCGCCGTAGCGATGCTGCTCTGGAACGCCTCGACATCTTGAATCAAGTGATCAGCCGCCAAGACGAGCATGATTGGATCATCCTGCTCAGCGAGTGCCTGCAGGGCTGCCAGTGTAATAGCTGGGGCAGTGTTGCGGCCTACCGGTTCAAGGATGATATTCGCGTCGTCCAGACCCAACTGCCGAAGTTGTTCGGCAGCCAGAAAGCGATGATGTTCGTTGCAAATCAATCGCGGCGCCCCATGCTCAAGCCCATCAAGGCGCTTGATAGTGGCCTGGAGCATCGTCATATCGGCATCCACCAAGGGGAGAAACTGCTTGGGGTTCAATTGACGGGAGAGTGGCCATAGCCGGGTACCTGAGCCACCCGCCATGATTACTGGAAGAAACATTCAAACATCCTTAAGGCCGAGATCGACGCCGCAACATAAGCGCGCTCACTAATAGCCACTAAAAGTGGACCAGGTCAACGCCTGAAACCTGAACTTTACGGTGCCGGCGCCATTTGAAAACAATGCGCAAGCCGACGAGCCCCCCCAAGCAACAAAGGCTAGCGCGAGCGAGCGTGCAAGGCGTTCTCGGAGAACCAGGCGTATGCGTCGCGAAGCCCCTCTTCGAGGCTGATGCTCGCACGCCACCCCAATCGCTCAAGACGCGAAACATCCATCAGCTTCCTTGGCGGCCCGTCTGGCTTTGTGCTGTCAAAGCTTAGGCGCCCCTTGAACCCGGTAACCTTCGCGATGGTTTGAGCCAGTTCGCGAATGGTGCAGTCTTCGCCCGTACCTACGTTGATATGAGAAAGCATCGGTTGGGTATAGGCGCCATACTGGTTCTGATCCAACTCCATGACGTGGACCGACGCACTGGCCATATCATCCACATGCAGGAATTCACGCATCGGCGAACCACTACCCCATATAACAACCTCTTCAACGCCTTCTTCGACGGCATCGTGAAAGCGACGCAAGAGTGCGGGTATTACATGGGAGTTCTGCGGGTGAAAGTTGTCATTAGGACCGTACAAGTTAGTAGGCATAGCACTGCGATAATCGCGTCCATATTGGCGATTATAACTCTCACATAGTTTGATCCCGGCAATCTTCGCAATGGCATAAGGCTCATTGGTAGGCTCAAGCGTTCCCGTCAAGAGCGCCTCTTCAGGCATCGGTTGCTTGACGTTAATGGGATAAATACACGACGAACCGAGGAATAGCATTTTTTGCACGTCGTGCTGATGCGCAGCATGGATGACGTTTGCCTGCATCATAAGGTTTTCGTAGATAAACTCAGCCGGGTAGGTGTTGTTCGCATGAATGCCACCCACCTTGGCTGCGGCCATATAGACTTGCTCTATCTTGGTCTCAGCAAAAAAATTCATTACCGCAAGCTGGTCCAACAGATTCAATTGAGCCCTGTCGCGGGTCACAATATTGGTGTAACCCAACGCTCGCAGGCGTCGAACAATGGCCGAACCGACCATCCCTTTGTGGCCAGCAACAAAAACACATTCGCTCAATTGACGTGACATATTAATTCTCCAACGACACCGGCAAATCGTAACCATGATTCTTCAGCAGCGCGTGACGCTGGGCGACTTTCAAGTCTTCGCGAACCATTTCAGCACACATCTCCTGGGCGGTAATTTCTGGCACCCAACCCAGCTTTGTTTTCGCTTTGGTAGGGTCGCCAAGCAGCGTTTCAACTTCAGCAGGGCGGAAATAGCGCGGGTCGACACTAACCAGTACATCTCCGACTTTCAGCGCAGGTGCCTTGTCGCCAACAATAGATTCCACGATGCCACGCTCATCTACGCCAGTGCCCTCAAAACGCAAGGTCAGTCCCAGTTCAGCGGCAGACCAGCGAATGAACTCACGCACCGAGTACTGAACGCCGGTTGCGATAACAAAATCTTCGGGAACATCTTGTTGCAGCATCATCCATTGCATACGAACATAGTCTTTCGCGTGACCCCAATCGCGAAGCGCATCCATGTTGCCCATGTAGAGACACTGCTCAAGTCCCTGAGCAATATTTGCCAAGCCACGAGTGATTTTACGGGTCACGAAAGTCTCACCACGTCGTGGTGACTCGTGATTGAAAAGAATCCCGTTACATGCGTGCATGCCATAGGCTTCGCGGTAATTAACCACGATCCAGTAGGCATAAAGTTTGGCAACGGCGTACGGCGACCGTGGATAAAAAGGGGTGGTTTCCTTTTGTGGGGTCTCTTGTACCAAGCCATAGAGTTCAGAGGTGGAGGCTTGGTAGAAACGGGTTTTTTTCTCAAGCCCAAGCAAACGAATGGCCTCAAGAATTCGCAGCGTACCCATCGCATCGACATCAGCAGTGTATTCCGGCGACTCAAAGCTCACAGCCACATGTGACTGTGCTCCCAGATTGTAAACCTCGTCGGGCTGAACTTCCTGAATAATACGGGTCAGGTTCGACGAGTCAGTAAGGTCCCCGTAATGCAAGATAAAACGCTGATTATCAACATGCGGATCCTGATAGATATGATCAACACGCTGCGTATTGAAGGACGATGCGCGTCGTTTGATGCCGTGAACTTCATAGCCTTTTTCCAGCAAAAGTTCAGCCAAGTACGAGCCATCTTGGCCAGTGATCCCAGTAATTAACGCTTTTTTCAGGGTCATATCTACGTCCTAAAATTCTTAGATTTACTATTAAATCGCATTTAACATGCTGGTAATGACATCAGGCATCGTCGACTGGGCTTTCCACCCCAAGACCTGCTCGGCCTTAGCGGGGCAAGCTCGACTGACCAATAGATCAGTAGGCCTGAAAAATTCAGTGGATTGATCGACATAAGCCTTCCAATCGAGGCCCAACTGTGTAAACGCCTCAGCAACAAAGGTTTCAAGCGTATGGGTTTGACCCGTGGCTATCACAAAATCGCTCGGCTCATCACACTGCAGCATCCTCCACATCGCATCGACATACTCTGAGGCGGCCCCCCAATCTCGAGCGATATCCAGGCGTCCAAGAGTTAATCGCTCATCAGAGCCAGCAGCAATTCGTTTCGCTGTCGTTACAATTTTTTGTGTTACAAATCTAGAGGGGCGCAATGGAGATTCGTGATTAAACAAGATCCCTGTACAGGCGAAGAGATTATAAGCTTCACGATAGTTATCGACCAACCAGAACGCCGAAGACTTAGCCACTGCATAAGGGCTACGAGGGTGGAACGCCATCCCCTCAGCGGCGGGCTCACCGTTGGTATCCCCAAAACACTCACTTGATCCTGCTTGATAAAAGCGAATCGGACGCTCTGTCATCCGGCAGGCCTCAAGCATATTGAGCGTACCCAAGGTAATACTCTGGATCGTTTCGGCGGGCTGCTCAAAAGACAAACCAACCGACGACTGCCCCGCCAGATAATAGACTTCATCAGGCTGACTGCGCTTGAGAGCCATGAAAACGCTTCGAAAGTCTTCAGGCACCATCGACAGCAGTTTCACCTGAGGAAAGATATCCAGTCGCTTGAGATTGACGAATGAAGATCCCTGCGCATCCCGAGAAGTACCCCAGACGGTATAGCCCTTGCTAAGCAACAGCCTCGCGAGATAAGCACCATCCTGGCCGCTCACACCGCAAATCAGGGCGGTTTTTTCTGAGTATTCCAAAGTATTACCTTTGTAATGAATTATAGATCGATAGTGTTTCCTGGCCACACCGCTGCCATGAGAAATGGTTTAAGCGCTCAAGACCGAGCCCCACCAACCTCGCAACTTCGCTGTCAGAGTAAACCACTCTCTCTATCGCCACAGCCATTTCGTCATCATTACCGGGGTCAAAAAAAGCCCCCGCATTGCCGATGATCTCAGGCATGGAACTGGTGCTGCTGCTGACAACAGGACAAGAGTGCGCCATTGCCTCTAAAGGTGGAAGACCGAAGCCCTCATAAATAGAAGGATAAACAAAGGCCTTTGCACCCTCATAGAGCTGCCCCAGCAACGCATCATCACCGCCGATCTGCCGCACCTGACCCGCACTAAAACCAAGACTTTGCATCAACGCCTGTTCGTCTTGAGAAAACTCTCCGCCGCCAAAAGCGACAATATCAAAATCGGACTTTAATCGCTTGGAGCGTGCTACGGCACGGAGCAATCCGGCGAAATTTTTGTAAGCGTAGCGTGCGCCGACATACAGCAAATAGGGCCTGGGCAAATCGCAATATTTTTTATCCGAAACTTTTTTAAATTGCTCAAAGCCTAAATGAACGACTGACAACTTACTCTCGGGGACTGCAAACAACCGCATAAGGTCCTGACGTGTGCTTTCCGAAATGCAAATAACGTGATCAGCACGCTCGACAGCCTGCTGCTTGAGCGCGGTCGTTTTATCTTGAGATGAAAAGCTTTCGGGATACAATTCATGGATCATATCGTAAACCGTTAGTACGACCGGGCACTTCTCCGAGACAAAACTTGGGCGGCGACTGTAATAGGTCTCATGCACTACCTGAGGCTGCCAACGACTCATTTCCGACCGCCCTTTAAGGCGGTTGTAAGCGAGTATCAGCCGAGCCGTATGAGGCGGGTATTTTTCCATCCAGCGGCCACGAACAATTCCCTCGGGTAACTCCTTCAGATAGGCATTGCGATGAAGAGGTGAGAAAATACCCACATCATTACCCGCGCCAACCATCTGCTCGGCGATACGAGCAAAATAACGAGAGATCCCCCCATAATTTTGCAATGAGAATATTTGGTGATCGAACGCAACTCGCATATATCTGTTCCCGAAAGAAAACAAAGCCCAATCTGTTTAAAATCGAGCTTGCATTGCATTAAATTTCGAACGACTACTTATCAAAGTAAGCCTATCATTTATGTAAAACCTATATCACACCGCATTTCGCCAAGTTATCTTTCGAATATCAAGACTAAAAACAAACAAACGAAGTGCCACTGCAATATAAGTTATCCCTAGCGACAACAACATCACAACGGGATTATCGATAGCGAGTAGATCAAAAACGCTTTTAAAAAAATAGAGTAGCGAAACCGAAATAACCAACGGAATAAAAATGGCGTCTATGTACCAGGTCTTCGCAGGTTTAATATTTAACTTCTTAAAGACAATCGGAGGACAGAAGGTAAAAAAACCGATATTCAATAATAGCCAAGGCCAAGCACTGCCCGCCAAGCCATAAGAGGCAGCCAAATAATACGTTAATGGAACCACAAGAACGGCAGCTATAAAGTTTTGCCAGACGCTGAAACGCGTCCATCCGTGAGCTAATTGCAATGCATAAGGCATATTCATGAATGAATGAATCATGGTGCCGAGAACCAGTATCATCAAGGGCCCACTCGCCGCAGCGGCGATATGTTGATCCTGCGTCCATAACGAAAGCACCTGATGACTGTAAAATGCAATCCATACAGAAAACGGTATTACCAACATCGACAGTATTTGACTCGCCCTAATATAATAGCCAAATGCCTCTACGGCACTACCAGAAGCAACAGATGCCACTATCTTCGGGTAATAAGCATTGAAAACTGGAGATATAAGCCTGAAAGCGATCGTACCCAGCGTCCAAGCGAGCATGTAATAACCAAAATCTGTTAATGACAACGTCTTTGACAAAACTATCTTATCCGCTTGCATAAGTAGAAACGCAAGTGCATTCGTCGCCCCTACTCCCACTGCAAAACCTCGAAGGCGGCGAAGCGTATCAAGAGAGAAAGAAATAGAATCCGTCCAGCCTACCAACTCGCGAATGAGTTGAATACGCAAAATAAAAACAGTCAAAAGATTTATTACGCACTGCCAAATAAAAAACCATTCAACCGTTGGAGAAACCAGCCACAAGACCAACACCGTTCCACCCGAACGGAAAGTCGCAAAGATGGAAGTTGCAATATTTAATTCAACCTGCTTTTGAAGACCTGTAAGAGCACCATAGTAAAATGCTATAGGAAACTGAAGAACAAGCGCCCCACCCATTACTCTTAACGATTGAGTCACAGAATCCAGCTTATCAGGACTTATATCCAACCAATAATTGGAAATCAGCGGCGCTAACAATATCACCACCGCACCAGCAGTGAGTGCAATACCCCAAAAAACCCACTCAACACTTCTCAACAATAGAATAACTTTTTTCTTTTCCAGCGACGAAGCCGACTCATAAACAGAGGCCTCTTTAGTTGCCACAGCACCAAATCCGCCATCAAGCATCGAAATAGCAGAAGATAGAATTACGAAAAAGCCTATTAACCCGTAACCCTCAATACCAATAAACTTAAGATACAAGGGTACGAAACAGATACCCATAAGAGCAGCCCAACCCTGCCCCAAAAAATTTGCCGCTACATTTTTAAGAACGCTATTCATGCGGCATAACCCTTTAACACATAAATCTTACTTCAAAAAAACTCATCCTAGAAACCATTCGATTATATTTACTGATAAATAATGGCTCTAGAAATACAAGTATATAGTCAACGCTGGCTCTGAAAGCCTCTACCCATGAACGCTTACAAGAAGCTACTAGGTCCGACAGCGGGATTCAAGACCGCCACGAACACATCTTCAGCAACACCAATAACTTTAGCATGATCTTGACACACTGAAAAGTCTTGAGAAATTACAGATTTGAAATTCAAGGGCTCTCCGGCGCAAGCACAGTAAAGTTTCGTTATTCGACGATCAAACCAGCCCATACTCAGGCGCTGGACACTGACACTATAAACACCCAGAAAACCAAAAATATATACGAATCTTAGAGCGCAGCCCAACGCAACATCGGCCAGCTGAATTATTAACTGGCCGAGGAGTTCGTTAGCCATGACAGCGTCTTTTTAATACCTTCCTGCTTATCCACAACAGGATAACAATTTGACTTCTCGGCTGGAGAACAATCCACTACATTATTAGTTGTCATATTCTTCAGACGAAAACTACTAAACGGAAATCTCAATCCTACTGAGTTGCAAACGTCACCAATCAACGCCAAGAAATAGAAAAAAAACATCGGTGCTTTAACTGGACGTCTAACGCCTGCAAGCGATGCGATACTCAAACTCCATTCATCTACATTCAAAGGCTTCGCATCACCTATGTAATAATATTCGACCGCATCATTTGGCTGCTGAGAAATTGAAATCATCTGATTTACGCAATTCTCGACATACCCATACGTCTTTGTACTTGATTTTTTTCCAATTCTAATATATCGACCAGCAAGCACTATGTCGAAGAAGTTACGGTACGGCTCTCCGAACCAAGGCCCCCAAATAGATGTAGGCCTTACAATAGAACATCTAGGGATGCGATCGATCCATTTCTTGACAATGCACTCCCCTTGGACCTTACTCTTCCCATAAACTGTAGTTGGAGAAACATCTTCTATTGACGATGGTATGTGACCTGCTTTACAAACCAACATACTGGAAGCGAAGACTGCATGCTTAACGTAGTCCACCGAAGACAGTACCGAGCACAAGTTCTCGACACCTACAATGTTTTCGGGATAATCGTCCAAACTTTTGCCCCGGAGATCTGTACGTGCTGCGAGGTGAAAGACATAATCCGGCTTAAATGAATCAAAAGCCTCTCTGACACTATCCACATCGCAAATATCGCAGCAGAGATGAACATCAAGATTATCTAGATTTCTGGGCTGAGCCACATCCAAACTTATAACCTTATACCCTAATATCTTTAACCGACACACCAAGTTAGTCCCTATAAAACCGGACCCACCTGTAACTAGAACTTTGACATTAGCCACGCATTAGCTCCTCATAAACTTCAAGATAGTTCGATGCCATTGTAAAAGAACTATATTTTTCACAAGCAACACTCAGAACAACCGAGCCTTTTGACTCTTCGGCCAAACTTTGCACAACCGCAGCATTAAGACCGATAATATCGTCTAGTTCAAAAAAAGAAACCGCACCCTCATCAAAAAGCTCGCGAAAGATTGGAATATCAGAGCACACTATTTTCTTTGAGTGGAGAGCCGCTTCAATCAGAGCAAGCCCAAAGCCTTCAGAACGAGAAGGCATCGCAAATATATCAAAAAAAACATTGCACTGATGTGCATAGGGGATTGATGAAATAAAAACACAGCGACTATCGACGCCTAGAGAAACACTAAGATCCTGTAAGATATTTTTCTCTGGACCGTCACCAATAACCACAAGCCCCAGCCTAGTATTAAGAGCCAACAATCTCACTAACTGATCGACACCTTTTGTTGCGGTGAGCACACAGTACGTACCTAATAAAAAATCAACCTTGTTTTTCAGCTTATTTATCTCAGCGGCACACCAATCTTCGATCAATTCATAATTAACAACGATATCTCTACCATTGTAGACCCGAGATAGTTTTTTGTTATATGAAAACCTAGAGTAGTACTGCATAGAATGATCACTTAACACGACAAGGCGGTCATGCCTCGTCCAGCAAACATTCCAAACGAAACTAAACACAACGGAAACAAATTTATTGTAATGAAAATAAAGCTCCTTCTCTACGTAATTATGCAGCGTACTCACGTAGCGAACACTCGAAAATAATGATTTATTTTTAAATACAAATGCATCAGCCCTCAAGAGATGGGAATGAACTATGTCATAACCCGAAAAATCAAATTTTTTATAAAAACTCACTCGCTCGAATCTTACGCCTTCCAAAAAACCTATATCGACACGCTCATCAAAATAAAGAACGGTGACATCGTGCCCACGACGAAGCATCTGCTCGCACAATTGCAAGGCTACTAGAATAGGGGCCTTATTGACGATTGCAGGAACCACATAGCAGATTTTCATTTCTTCACAATCCCACCATAAATGGACAGCAGTTTCATTACTCCACGATCACCCAAAACACAGCTCATCAAAAAAATAACCAACCGTTTTATGAAAATTCCGTCAACTAGATACAACGGAGTTAATGCCAACTCTTTTCGAAGCCTAAAATTTTCACGAATGATCGACATCATCAAGCTTGGCTTATTACTGAGCCCTCCCACTCGGTGGGACACGATAGAGAAAGGATAGAACCCTGCATCGCTACCGACGAGAGCGCGTAAAATAAAATGATAGTCACCTATTACCTTATAACTCTCATTAAACCCGCCGATTTTCTCAAATAAGGATACATGATGAAAACAACCAGGATGACGAATGGTCATCCTCTTGGATAAATCATTTTTTGCCTCACTCCAAGGAACTCCAACCTCATCAATCAAGCCGCCAGATTGATCGACGAGTATATTTCTACCGTAAACCAACCTCAAACCCTGCCGATCCGCGGCGTCAAGATATTCAAGCACGGAGGATAACGCGGACGGAGAGCTGAAATAGTCATCACTGCCCATAAACACTATCCATTCAGCATTCACCTGCTTCAATGCTTTATTCCAGGCGCTATATACTCCAGAGTCTTTTTCACTGGAGAATCGGACGAAGTCATATTCACTTAAAATCGCCAGCGTATCGTCAGTGCTACCGCCATCCTGAACATACAAATCTACATCTTCAAAATCTTGCGCTTGAATGCTATCTAAACATTCGCGCAGCGTACGCCCACTATTATAAGTAGCAATAACAATCCCGATTTTAGCCTTAGCCATTACTACTCGCCCCAATTAATGTGTGCCGATTGCGCCGGAAGCCTTAACTCGCAACGCAACAGCTTGACAGTACACCCGATCATAAAAACCAGTTATTATCATAAAAAAGACAAAATGGTATTTATAAAAATACATAACATTACCAAACGAGCCAACTACGACAAATACTATTAAAAAAGCCCTCGCCACTGAGTCTTTGTTTCTTCGGTAGCTGTAGAGAATCAATGCCAGAAAAAAAACAACACCTAAAACCCCCGCCTCTAGTGCAGCACTTAGTAAAAAATTATGTGCTGGATAATTTATCCCGGAGTAAGCGAATATCACTTGGCGCTCTGTACCAATTCCATATCCATATGGATTATCAATAAATGCTTGTAATGCAGTGCTATATAGGGCTTCTCGTGTCGGGTCAAATTCAGCAAAATTTAAACTATAACTCGCTATTAAACCACCAGCTGCCAAGCACACAAAAAACAAATACGCTATTTTTAGTTTTGAAAAACAAAGAAAGACGGATGCTATTAAAATGGCAAGCAGGTCCCCCTTGGACAAAAGCATTATCGAAGGCAACAGCATAATAGCAGAAAGCAAAATGTATACTTTATTTCTAGTTACCTGGAACTTTAACAAGTTCAGATAGATCGACAATAGCAAAATCGTACCGACAGTGTTTATGTGCACACTCAAAAATGTGTTTTCACCATTAAAAAAGTCTTTGTAGTACTGTTGATTACCAAACAGCAGATCAAAAGAATAGCCGGATATAAAAATGAGATAGAAGACTATACATAAGGCGAAGACTGGCCCCCAACTGGCAATACCGTTAAGCATCTTCACCCTTTCGCCGTCAGACATAATTGACATAACAACAATGATTAGCACGATTTGAAGCAGGCGAAAGTAAACCTGATAATTAGTAACGAGACCACTATCCAATATAGCCAGCGTTCCATATGCAAAGTATAGAAATATTAAACCACAATACACCAATGGCCTAAACGCTATACGCCGAGTACAAAACAAAATAACAAAAATAAAAACAAGCAAAATCTCATCAAACTTATAGTTCACGCTACCAACGCTTAAAATCTTCAATGGGAAGACAATTAAGACACCGAGCATATAACATAGGTATTTCACACAGGCCTGCCGTGAATCGGTAAGTACGTAAATGTATGGATTTCATACATCATTGAATGAATCAATAGCAGCCCAGTGTAGTATTCAGCTATTATTCTCATAATCCATTTGCAGACAGCATTGACCCACCTACTGATCAAATCTGAATTACCTAGCTCTGATAGGTTTTTCATGATACTTAGCACACCAAGTTTTAGCACTGGGTCTTGAAGATTCGACGTTGAGCGCTAGTCATTACTACGCCTTGCCACTCAACTCTACTCAGTGAAGCAACAGCGACATAACAGCCACCCACGAGTGACCTCAAGGTGCAGGGCCTTAATTTCAACATCCTCGGCAGTGATTCGTTCGTTACCTGAGAAATGCCAACCCGATAAAATTGAGAACTGTACAGATAAAATAACTAGCGCCAGGTCCGATATCACTGAGAAGGCCATTTATTATAGTGCAAAACCTTTTATTCAACACAGAGCAACTACATTCGTAAAAGCTCTGAACTTACTGTAAGAATTATCTGAGCGGCTATGGCGAAAATTACGGCAGTGCACCGTACGCAATAGGAACAAGGAAAGGCAAGAGTGCGTAAAATTTCTTGATGACGAACCCATTCAAACCAATTAACAAGCAGCTATTTCCAATGGATTAAGCTCAGGATCAGCGAAGACGTCAGCCACATCCCGAAGGATGCTCCGCCCCCCGCCCTTCATAAGCGCTTGGCCGTACCAAGGTCACGCGGCGCAGCGCTTCGCTTAAACAGGCCTAAGAATGGACCGATTAACATGCCGATAATCAACGCAAATACAACAAACACGGCTACTGGGGCCTCACCGGTAGACCAACCAAAGAATGAGAGCACAACAGCCTGCTGATTTTCCAAAACAAACCCAACGACTGCAAAGGTAATGACCATTAAGACCACACCTAAAAGAATCCGTAATATTCTAGCCATAGCGTTCGCCTCCATAACAATAGATAGCCGAGTCAGACGCCGTCTTCCTCGTCTTCATTCACCCTATCCCTCAACTCCTTGCCCGGCTTGAAGTGAGGCACGAATTTCCCATCAAGGCTGACTGACTGGCCCGTCTTTGGATTACGACCTACACGAGGCGCACGATAGTGCAGCGAAAAGCTCCCGAACCCACGAATCTCAATACGATCCCCAGTGGCCAGGCACTGGGACATTTGCTCAAGCATGGTCTTGATAGCCAACTCAACATCTTTGGATGAGAGCAGTCCTTGGTGGGTGACAATTCGTTCGATCAACTCCGACTTCGTCATATTTTTCCCTTCTTTTTCAAGCAGCTAGGAAAAGCGCTTCGAAGGTTTTAGCATGACTTGATGAATTTGAACAGCCCATGTTTCAACTTATCTCCTGGCTGAATAAACATAAGTATCGAACAAGTAACGCGCCTAATTGCAGATCACAAGCATCGTGCGGGTGACAGCTCCAGCCGGGTTCAAGCCGAAAAAATAGTCGCCCTCTTCGTCCTTGGCGTCGCTTGACCGGGTGATGACCTTGTAGCCCTGCATCTTGCATTCGCGAGCGGCGCGCTGTTCGCACTTATCCCAATGATTACCAAGGCCAGAGCAATCGACCTCGATGCCGCTGACACCGCGCCTGGCGTGAGTTTTAGCGCTAGTGACAGAGCAGCCGACAAGCATTACCAATGCGAGCATCACGACAAGCTTGTTCATTGAGATCCTTATTCCGGGCGAGCTTTTTTCAAGGCTATAGTGACTCTGACACTGAGCCGCGCGCCTTGGTTCTCGTTTGTTAAATCAACAAATTCCAGGCACAAAAAAGGGCGACCGAAGTCGCCCTTTTTATAGCGTTACAGAACTTAGTTCTGTTTAGCCATTGCTTCGCGCAGCAGGGAGGCCATAGTGGTCTCGCCGGTTGCAGCTTCCGGAGCCGATTTCAGGCTCTGGATTGCTTCTTTCTCTTCAACTTCATCTTTCGACTTGATGGAGAGTTGGATCACGCGGCTCTTGCGATCAACGCTGATGATCTTGGCTTCTACTTCCTGACCTTCTTTCAGAACGTTGCGCGCGTCTTCAACGCGGTCACGGCTGATTTCGGAGGCTTTCAGAGTCGCTTCGATATCGTCGGCCAGAACGATGATGGCGCCTTTGGCGTCAACTTCTTTCACAGTGCCTTTAACGATTGCGCCTTTGTCGTTCTCTTGAACGTACTCGGAGAACGGATCGCTTTCCAGTTGCTTGATACCCAGGGAGATACGCTCACGCTCTGGGTCAACCGACAGGATAACGGTGTCCAGCTCGTCGCCCTTCTTGAAACGACGAACAGCTTCTTCGCCAACTTCGTTCCAGGAGATGTCGGACAGGTGAACCAGGCCGTCGATGCCGCCGTCCAGACCAATGAAGATACCGAAATCGGTGATCGACTTGATGGTGCCGGAGATTTTATCGCCCTTGTTGAACTGGCCAGAGAAATCTTCCCATGGGTTAGATTTGCACTGCTTGATGCCCAGGGAGATACGACGACGCTCTTCGTCGATGTCCAGAACCATAACTTCCACTTCGTCGCCGACTTGTACGACTTTCGAAGGATGGATGTTCTTGTTGGTCCAGTCCATTTCGGAAACGTGTACCAGGCCTTCCACGCCTTCTTCCAGCTCAGCGAAGCAGCCGTAGTCGGTCAGGTTGGTAACACGCGCGGTAACGCGAGTGCTTTCTGGGTAGCGAGCTTTGATAGCAACCCATGGATCTTCGCCCAGCTGCTTCAAGCCCAGGGAAACGCGGTTACGCTCACGATCGTACTTCAGAACCTTTACATCGATCTCGTCGCCAACGTTGACGATTTCGGAAGGATGCTTGATACGCTTCCAAGCCATATCGGTAATGTGCAGCAGGCCATCGACGCCACCCAGATCGACGAATGCGCCGTAATCGGTGAGGTTTTTGACGATACCTTTGACTTGTTGGCCTTCCTGCAGGGATTCCAGCAGAGCTTCACGCTCGGCGGAGTTCTCTGCTTCCAGAACGCTGCGACGGGAAACGACAACGTTGTTGCGTTTCTGGTCGAGTTTGATGACCTTGAATTCGAGTTCTTTGCCTTCCAGGTGCGTGGTGTCGCGCACAGGACGAACGTCGACCAAAGAACCTGGCAGGAACGCACGGATGCCGTTAACGTCGACAGTGAAGCCGCCTTTAACCTTACCGTTGATAACGCCCTTGACCACTTCTTCAGCTGCGAAGGCTGCTTCGAGAACAATCCAGCATTCAGCGCGCTTGGCTTTTTCACGGGACAGCTTGGTTTCACCGAAACCGTCTTCAACCGAGTCCAGAGCAACGTGAACTTCGTCACCGACATTGATTGTCAGATCGCCAGCATCGTTGTAGAACTGTTCCAGCGGGATCAGAGCTTCAGACTTCAGACCAGCGTGAACGGTTACCCAGCGAGCTTGGTAATCGATATCAACGATAACACCGGTGATGATGGAGCCTGCCTGAAGGTTCAGGGTTTTTAGGCTTTCTTCAAAGAGTTCCGCAAAGCTTTCGCTCATTTTAATTCCTGTTGATAAGGGCGAAGAATACGCCCATCTCCACACCCCAGACGGCGTGGGTCAGTTTCAGTTAAAAGAAGCCACCGCAGGACTATGACTGGTCTCCTGCGGCCTTCTTGATCACCCGGCGATATCGCGAATGGCGATTTCACTCAAGATGCGTTCCAGCACCTGCTCGATGGACAACTCCGTGGAATCCAACTGTATGGCATCAGCCGCCGGCTTTAGCGGGGCTACTGCACGCTGGGTATCACGCTCATCGCGTGCACGGATCTCATCTAGCAGACTCGACAGACTAACACCATCGACTTTGCCCTTCAACTGCAAGTAGCGCCGGCGAGCTCGTTCCTCGGCGCTGGCCGTCAGGAAAATCTTCAGCGGTGCCTCGGGAAACACTACAGTACCCATGTCGCGACCATCGGCCACAAGGCCCGGCGGCTCCTGAAAAGCCCGCTGACGCTGCAGTAACGCGTCACGCACAGCTGGGAGCGCGGCAACCTGGGATGCCCAGGAACCGACTTGCTCGTTGCGCAAATCATCCGTCACATCATCCCCTTCCAGGATGATGCGCTGGGGATGACCTTCCGTCGCCCCGACGAACTGCACATCTAGGTGCGCCGCCAGCAGCTTCAGGGACTCTTCATTGGTCAGGTCTACGCCATGGTTGCGTGCGGCAAACGCCAGCAACCGGTACAGCGCGCCGGAATCCAGCAGACACCAACCCAGGCGCTTGGCCAGGATGCCGGCGATGGTGCCTTTGCCCGAGCCGCTTGGCCCGTCGATGGTAATCACCGGTGCTTTGATATTCACAATTGAGCCTCTTGGGCAACACGGATGCCGACTTGGGCACACAGTGTAAGAAAATTCGGAAAGGACGTAGCAACATTGGCGCAGTCGCGGATACGGATCGGCGCAGTCGCCCGCAGGGACGCTACGCTGAACGCCATGGCAATCCGGTGATCGCCATGGGCATGGACTTCACCACCGCCCATCAGGCCACCGTCAATGATAATCCCATCAGGGGTAGCTTCACACTTCACGCCTAGCGTGAGCAGACCGTCGGCCATCACCTGAATACGGTCGGACTCCTTCACGCGCAACTCCTGAGCCCCACGCAAAACGGTCCGACCTTCAGCGCAGGCCGCCGCAATAAACAACACCGGAAACTCATCAATGGCCAACGGCACGAGCGCTTCTGGGATCTCGATCCCCTTCATAACGGCAGCACGCACACGCAGGTCTGCGACAGGTTCTCCACCGACTTCGCGCTGGTGCTCCAGACTGATATCTGCCCCCATCAGCCGCAGGATATCAATCACCCCGGTACGGGTAGGGTTGATGCCGACATGTTCCAGCAATAACTCGGAACCCTCGGCAATCGACGCAGCCACCATAAAAAACGCCGCCGAGGAAATATCCCCCGGCACCTCAATACGGGTAGCAGTCAGCGTATGACCCGACTCAACCGCTGCGGTAGCACCCTGCACCCTCACGGGATAGCCAAAACCGCGCAACATGCGCTCGGTATGATCGCGAGTAGGTGCTGGCTCGGTCACTGCGGTCTTGCCTTTGGCGTATAGCCCGGCCAGCAACAAACAGGATTTGACCTGGGCGCTGGCCATCGGCAACACATAGTCCAAACCTTTGAGCGACTGCCCACCACGAATGGTCAGCGGTGGACGTCCTTGCGGCCCGGTTTCGATCACTGCGCCCATCTCCCGCAGCGGCTTGGCCACGCGGCTCATTGGGCGCTTGGACAACGACGCATCGCCAGTCAACACGCTGTCAAAGCTTTGCGCTGCCAGCATGCCGGACAACAGCCGCATGGACGTGCCCGAGTTCCCCAGGTAAATCGGCCCCGGCGCCGGCTTCAAGCCATTCAAGCCCACGCCATGAATGGTCACGCGCCCATGGTGCGGACCTTCAATGACCACTCCCATGTCACGAAACGCCTGCAAGGTCGCCAGAGCATCTTCGCCCTCAAGGAAGCCTTCGACCTCGGTCACGCCGTCGGCCAATGAGCCCAACATGATTGACCGATGAGAAATCGACTTATCGCCCGGCACACGGATGCGCCCGCTCAGGCGGCCACCCGGGTTGGCGACAAAGGTCAACTCGTCGGCGCTCACAGCGGTTTCCACATAGGCCCGGCGCGCCAGGATCTTGCTGAAATGCTCACGCGCCACCCGCGCACGGGTGAACACGCCCAACAATTGATGACCATCACCCGCATCCACTGCATCGCGCAGGGCGTCGAGATCACTGCGGAAAGTGTCCAGAGTACGCAACACCGCTTCGCGATTGGCGAGAAAGATGTCGTGCCACATCACCGGGTCGCTGCCGGCAATTCGCGTGAAATCGCGGAAACCACCGGCTGCGTAGCGGAAAATATCCAAGTTCTCATTGCGCTTGGCCAAAGAGTCCACCAGACCAAATGCCAGCAAATGCGGTAAATGACTGGTTGCCGCTAGCACTTCGTCATGGCGCTCGACTTGCATATGCTCGACGTCCGCCCCCAACTCACGCCACAGACGATCCACCACCGCCAACGCAGCGGGATCGGTTTGCTCCGACGGCGTCAGGATCACTTTATGCCGACGGAACAACTGCGCATTGGACGCCTCCACCCCGCTCTGCTCGGAACCAGCAATCGGGTGGCCCGGTACGAAGCGCGCGGGCATCCCGCCAAATGCCAGTTGCGCCGCGCGCACCACATTGCCTTTGGCACTGCCGACATCCGTGAGAATCGCCTGCCCCAAGTCCATACCCGCCAACAACGCCAGCAACTTCTCCATGGCCAGGATCGGTACCGCTAGCTGGATCACATCCGCGCCATGACACGCGAGCGCCAAGTCCGCTTCACAGCGGTCCACCACGCCCAGCTCAACCGCTAGCTTGCGCGATTGAAGGTCCAGGTCGACGCCGACCACTTCACCGCATAGCCCACTTTCACGCAGGCCTTTAGCGAAGGAGCCGCCGATCAACCCCAGGCCGACCACCACCAGGCGACCGATCATAGGCACAGCAGGTTGCAATGCAGTGACATCAACCACGAGCCAGAACCTTGGCCAGCGCTTCCAGGAAGCGGCTGTTTTCAGCCGGCAAGCCGATGGTGATGCGCAGGTGGTTGGGCATGCCGTAGTTAGCCACCGGACGCACGATCACACCTTCGCGCAACAGACCCTGGAAAACAGGCGCGGCCACTTGGCCGAGGTCGACGCATATAAAGTTGCCCTTGGACGGAATCCAGCCCAGGCCCAACTCACGCAAGCCTTCCTGCAACTGCAGCATGCCGTTTTCGTTGATGCGCCGACCTTCTTCCAGGTACTCGGCATCCTTCACCGCCGCACAAGCCGCCGCCAAGGCGAGGCTGTTGACGTTGAACGGTTGGCGTACTCGGTTCAGCACATCAGCTACCACCGCCGTGGACAGACCATAGCCAACCCGCAGCGAAGCAAGGCCGTAAGCCTTGGAGAAAGTGCGCGACACCAGCAGGTTCGGATACGCCGCCAGGAAATCCAGGCCGTCCGGCAGGTCGCTACCTTCTGCGTATTCGATGTAGGCCTCGTCCAGCACGACCAGCACGTGCTCGGGCACATCCTGCAGGAATTCGTTGAGCGCCTGCTCATCGAACCAGGTACCCGTCGGGTTATTCGGATTGGCGATGAACACGACGCGGGTCTGGGCGTCGATTGCTGCCAGCATCGCTGGCAAGTCATGCCCCCAATCCTTGGCAGGAATCACGCGCGCATCAGCACCGACGGCCTGAGTGACAATCGGGTAAACCGCGAACGCATGTTCACTGAACACCGCATTCAGGCCTGGCGCCAAGTAAGCGCGACCGACCAGCTCAAGGATGTCATTGGAGCCGTTACCCAGGGTCACTTGGTTCAGATCGACCCGGCACTTTTCCGCCAACAACGACTTCAGGGCGAAGCCGTTGCCATCCGGGTAACGGGTCAGCTCGGCCAGTTCCTCACGAATCGCCGCCAGCACTTTGGGGCTAGGGCCCAGCGGGTTCTCGTTGCTCGCCAGCTTGACGATCTTCGACGGATCCAGGTTCAACTCACGCGCCAGCTCGTCCACAGGCTTGCCCGGAACGTAAGGCGACAGTTGTTGCACGCCCGGCTGAGCCAGGGCGAGGAAGTTGCCACTCATGTTAACGCCTCACAAAACCGCTTTCGGGTAAGAGCCCAGCACCTTGAGCGCCACGGCCTCTTGACTGATTTTCTCCAGCACACCTTTGACCAGCGGGTCGCGGTGATGGCCAATGAAATCGATAAAGAACACGTACGTCCATTTACCGCTGCGCGAAGGACGAGTCTCGATGCGCGTCAGGTCAATCCCGTTGTCGTGAAACGGCACCAGCAGTTCATGCAGCGCGCCAGGCTTGTTGCTCATCGAGACGATGATCGAGGTCTTGTCGTCGCCGGTCGGCGGCACTTCCTGGCTGCCGATCATCAGGAAGCGCGTGGAATTGTCCGGACGGTCCTCGATTTTTTCGGCTAGACGCGTCAAGCCATAAAGACCTGCGGCCATATCACCGGCAATCGCCGCCGAGTTCCACTCACCTTTGACACGCTTGGCCGCTTCGGCGTTGCTGGATACCGCCACGCGCTCGACATTCGGGTAGTGGGCATCCAGCCACTTTCGGCACTGGGCCAGGGACTGGGCGTGGGAATAGATGCGGCTGATGCTGTCGGTCTTGGTGTTCTCGCCCACCAGCAGGTGATGGTGGATACGCAGCTCGACTTCGCCGCAGATCACCATGTCGTGCTCAAGGAAGCTGTCCAGGGTGTGATTGACCGCGCCTTCAGTGGAGTTTTCCACTGGCACCACGCCAAAATTCACCGCACCGGCCGCCACTTCACGGAACACTTCGTCGATGGCCGCCATCGGCTTGCTGATCACAGCGTGGCCGAAGTGCTTCATGGCCGCCGCCTGGGTAAACGTACCCTCAGGACCGAGATAAGCAACCTTCAGCGGCTGCTCAAGCGCCAGGCACGACGACATGATTTCACGGAACAACCGCGCCATCTCTTCGTTGCCCAGCGGCCCCTTGTTACGCTCCATCACGCGCTTGAGCACCTGAGCTTCACGCTCGGGGCGGTAGAACACCGGCACTTCGCCTTCAGCGAGGGACGCCATCTTCACCCGTGCCACTTCCTGGGCGCACCGCGCACGTTCACTGATCAGCTCCAGGACTTTCTCATCCAGGCTGTCAATGCGTACACGCAGGGCCTTGAGCTCTTGTTCAGACATTAGCCGTGTTCCTTTTCGAACTCTGCCATGTAGGCAACCAGCGCATTGATCGCGTGGATGTCGACAGCGTTATAGATGGAGGCGCGCATGCCACCCACCGAACGGTGGCCCTTGAGGTTCAACAGGCCGCGCGCGTCGGCACCGGCCAGGAATGGTTTGTCCAGACGGTCGTCAGCCAGGCGGAACGGCACGTTCATCCACGAGCGGTCGCTTGGATTGATGGGGTTGCTATACAGGCCGCTGGCGTCAATGAAGTCGTACAGGGTGCGCTTCTTCTCTTCATTGAGCTTGCCCATGGCGGCGACACCGCCCTGCTCTTTCAGCCACTCGAATACCAGGCCGGACAGGTACCAGGAGAACGCCGGCGGGGTGTTGTACATCGATCCGTTGTCGGCTGCGACCTTGTAGTTGAGCATGGTCGGGCACAGCGAACGGGCGCGGCCCAGCAGGTCTTCACGAACGATGTTAACCAGGATGCCACTTGGACCGATGTTCTTCTGCGCGCCGGCATAGATCATGCCGTACTTGGACACATCGATAGGCCGCGAGAGGATGTCCGAGGACATGTCGCACACCAGCGGAACGTCGCCGACTTCCGGCACCCAGTCGAACTCCAGGCCGCCAATGGTTTCGTTCGCGACGTAGTGCACGTAGGCCGCATCCTTCGACAGCTTCCATTCGTTCTGACCTGGGATGGCGAAGTAGTCGTAGGGCTTAGCGGTGCCGGCAACGTTGACGTGACCGTAGCGCGAGGCCTCTTCAATAGCCTTCTGCCCCCAGATACCGGTGTCGATGTAGTCGGCAGTGCCGTCTTCCGGCAGCAGGTTCAGCGGGATCTGGGCGAACTGCTGGCTCGCGCCACCCTGCAGGAACAGCACTTTGTAATCGGATGGAATGCCCAGCAAGTCGCGCAGATCCTGCTCGGCCTTGGTAGCAATGGATACGAACTCATCGCTGCGATGGCTCATTTCCATCACAGAGAGGCCTTTTCCATGCCAGTCGAGGAGTTCACCCTGCGCACGCTGCAGGACTGCTTCAGGAAGCGCCGCGGGACCGGCACAGAAGTTATAGGCTCTCTTGCTCACATCCAATCTCACTCTGATCTGGTGGGGTGGTGCAATAAATCGGGATTTCAATATTTCACAAGGGACAAACAACAAGGGGGCGAATCTTCATCCGCCCCCTTTGTGTCCGCTTATTCCTGCGGTTCTTCTTCGTCTGCGGCAGCATCGAGGGTTGGCTCGTCGACGATATCATCGCCACTCGCCATGACCTCACGTGCGAACTCGGCATCGGCCTCGTCCAGCTCTTCGCCTTCAACTTCCGATGGTTCCTGGACACGCTCCAGGCCTACCAGTGTCTCGTCGCTGGCCAGCTTGATGAGCGTCACGCCTTGGGTGTTGCGACCCAGGCTCGACACTTCAGCCACACGGGTACGTACCAGGGTGCCCTGGTCGGAAATCAGCATGATCTCCTCGCCGTCGAGCACCTGTACCGCGCCGACCAGACGGCCGTTGCGATCGTTGCTGACCATGGCAATAACGCCCTGGCCACCACGTTTGTACTCGGGGAACTCGCCGATGGCCGTACGCTTGCCATAACCACGCGCCGAAGCGGTGAGGATCTGGCTGCCTTCTTCCGGGATCAGCATCGAAATCAGCTTCTGCCCTTCCGGCAGACGCATGCCGCGCACACCGCGGGCGGTACGGCCCATGGCGCGAACGTCGGATTCCTTGAAGCGCGTGACCTTGCCGCCGTCGGAGAACAGCATGACTTCACGCTCGCCATCGGTGATGGCCGCGCTGATCAATACGTCGCCTTCGTCCAGTTCCAGGGCGATCAGGCCCACGCTGCGCTGGCGGCTGAAGGATTCGAGCGGGGTCTTCTTCACGGTGCCTTTGGCAGTTGCCATGAAGATGAAGTGACCTTCGGTGTATTCGTCTACCGGCAGCATGGTGGTGATGTATTCATCACTGTCCAGTGGCAGCAGGTTGACCAGCGGACGACCACGGGCGGCGCGGGACGCTTCCGGAATTTCGTAGGTTTTGAGCCAGTACACTTTGCCCTTGCTGGAGAACAGCAGCAGCGTGGTGTGGCTGTTGGCGACCAGCAGGTGAGCGATGTAGTCCTCATCCTTCACGCCAGTAGCCGATTTACCTTTACCGCCGCGACGCTGGGCCTGGTACGCAGCCAATGGCTGGGTCTTGGCATAGCCGCCGTGGGAGATCGTAACCACGCGCTCTTCTTCCGGGATCATGTCACCCAGGGTCAGATCGAGACGGGCATCGAGGATTTCGGTGCGGCGCACGTCGCCGTATTCGGCGCGGATTACTTCCAGTTCTTCGCGGATCACTTCCATCAGGCGCACGGCGCTGTTGAGGATGCGGATCAACTCGCCGATCTGGTTGAGAATTTCCTGGTACTCGGCCAGCAGCTTCTCGTGCTCAAGGCCGGTCAGACGGTGCAGACGCAGTTCCAGGATAGCCTGGGCCTGTTCCGGCGACAGGAAGTACTTGCCGTCACGCAGACCGTATTGCGGGTCCAGTGTCTCCGGGCGGCACGAGTCAGCACCGGCACGTTCGACCATCGCCACGACGGCGCTGGATTCCCACGGCATCTTGATCAGCGCTTCTTTCGCTTCCGATGGTGTCGGCGAGGCTTTGATCAGGGCGATAACCGGGTCGATGTTCGACAGCGCAACCGCCTGGCCTTCCAGAATGTGACCACGCTCGCGGGCCTTGCGCAGTTCGAATACGGTACGGCGGGTCACTACTTCGCGACGGTGACGCACGAAGGCTTCCAGCAGATCCTTGAGGTTCAGGATGCGCGGGCGGCCGTCGATCAGGGCAACCACGTTGATACCAAACACGCTTTGCAGCTGGGTCTGGGCATAGAGGTTGTTGAGGATCACCTCAGGCACTTCGCCACGACGCAGCTCGATCACTACGCGCATACCGTCTTTGTCGGATTCGTCGCGCAGCTCGGTGATGCCTTCGAGTTTCTTCTCTTTAACCAGCTCGGCGATCTTTTCGATCAGACGCGCCTTGTTCAACTGGTAAGGGAGCTCGGTGATGACGATTTGCTGACGGCCACCGACCTTGTCGATGTCTTCGATCATCGAGCGGGCGCGCATGTAAATGCGGCCACGGCCGGTGCGGTAGGCTTCGATGATGCCGGCGCGACCGTTGATGATCGCGGCGGTCGGGAAGTCCGGACCCGGGATGTACTGCATCAACTCATCGACGGTCAGCTCAGGGTTGTCGATGAGGGCCAGGCAACCGTCGATGACTTCACCGAGGTTGTGCGGCGGGATGTTGGTCGCCATGCCCACGGCGATACCGCTGGAACCGTTGACCAGCAGGTTGGGGATCCGGGTAGGCATGACAGCCGGGATCATTTCGGTGCCGTCGTAGTTCGGCACCCAGTCCACGGTTTCTTTGTGCAGGTCAGCCAGCAGCTCATGCGCCAGCTTGGTCATGCGCACTTCGGTGTATCGCATGGCAGCGGCGTTGTCGCCGTCGACGGAACCGAAGTTACCCTGGCCGTCTACCAGCAGGTAGCGCAGGGAAAACGGCTGGGCCATACGTACGATGGTGTCGTACACCGCAGTGTCGCCGTGAGGGTGATACTTACCGATCACGTCACCGACAACACGGGCAGATTTCTTGTACGGCTTGTTCCAGTCGTTACCCAGCTCGCTCATCGCGAACAGCACACGCCGGTGCACGGGCTTCAAGCCATCGCGCGCATCAGGCAGTGCCCGACCGACAATTACGCTCATCGCGTAGTCGAGGTAGGACTGTTTCAGCTCGTCTTCGATATTGACCGGGAGGATTTCTTTGGCCAGTTCGCCCATGAGAAGCCTGATTCCTTTTTCGGGTGAAACCTCGTCACATCCATATGGGACGAACGAAGCTCGCCGCTGCCGACAGAGTGCCTGACAACGACTTACGACAAATCAACGAGTTATGACACGGATCTGCACGTTATAGGCAACCCCTCGGGGCGGCCCTGGAAACCGCCGGATGTTATCACAATCGCCGCCACGCACCTATCCCCCTGATGCGCATGGAGACTAGTAATTTGACGGATGACAGGCTTGAGGGGGACGAGAGGGGCTCAGAGATGGGGTGGTGCTTTTTTTTGAGGGCGGATCCGAGGGTTTTATTGACTTTCAGGGCCAATCGGGGGCAAGCCCCCTCATACATTTTGACTGTGTTCGCCATTCAAGTGTGGGAGGGGCTTGCCCCCGGTAGCCATTTCACAGACACCGCAGCCCTCAATGCAGCCGCTTACGGCACATCAGCTTGGCCAATTTCGCCGTATCCGGCCGCTCAACCACGCCCTTCTCAGTCACAATCACATCAATCAGGTCGGCCGGAGTCACATCAAATACCGGGTTAAACGCATTAACCTCCAGGCGCTTCCCGTTGACCTCCAGCAGCTCACCGGGATCGCGCTCTTCCAACGCAACATCTTCGCCAGTGGCCATCATCAGATCCAAGGTCGAACTCGGCGCTACCACCATAAACCGCACGCCGTGATGCATGGCACACACGGCCAACTGGTACGTGCCGATCGTGCTGACCACATCTCCATTGGCCGCAATACAGTCAGCCCCGACGATCACCCAGGTCACGCCTTTGGTCTTGAGGATATGCGCGCCCGCCGAGTCGGCATTGACCGTGACAGGGATGCCCTCGCCCGCCAACTCCCAGGCCGTCAGCCGCGAACCTTGCAGCCAGGGCCGGGTTTCATTGGCATAGACGTGTTCAACCAAGCCCTCCAAGAAGGCCGCACGCACAACCCCGAGGGCCGTGCCGACACCGCCCGTCGCCAACGCGCCGGCATTGCCATGGGTCAGGATCGCCTGAGCGTTACCCTGGTGCTTGCGAATCCGCTCAACGCCCAACTGCGCCATCACAAGGTTGGCTTCGCGGTCACTTTCATGGATCGCGATGGCCTCTGCTTCCAGGACTGCCAGCGGATCGGCGTGCATCTTGATGCGATCCAGGCGATCGCGCATGCGCTTGAGGGCCCAGAACAGGTTCGACGCTGTGGGACGAGTATCGGCCAGCAGCGCGTAATCTTCCTCCCACGCAGCCTGCCAGTCTTCGCCCTCGGCGATACGATCACGGGCGGCCAGAACCAAGCCATAGGCCGCACTGATACCGATGGCCGGCGCACCACGCACCACCATGGTGCGAATGGCGGCAGCCACGTCGTCGACCGTGGAGCAGGCCACCCAGTTTTCCTGGGACGGCAAGGCACGCTGATCGAGCAGGTGCAGCGTGCCATCACGCCAATCGATGGCCTTCACTTTCTCCGCTGCCAACAGTCGGTCGCGCATCCCTTACTCCGCACTCATGAACAAAAGCCGCCGATTATAGCGATCCGCCAGCCAGGACGCTCGGGTATACTTCGCGCTTCTTTTGTAGCTGCCCGGGAAGAAGCCTGCGATGACCTCCACTGCCGCCCCGCTCGACTTACTGCTACTGCCAACCTGGCTGGTACCTGTCGAACCTGCTGGCGTGGTGCTCAAGGAACATGGCGTGGGCATCCGCGATGGACGCATTGCCTTTATCGGGCCGCGGGCCGCTGCCTTGAAGCTGTCAGCCACTGAGGTGCGCGAACTGCCGGGGATGCTGCTCAGCCCAGGCCTGATCAACGCCCACGGGCACGCGGCGATGAGCCTGTTTCGCGGCCTGGCCGATGACCTGCCCTTGATGACCTGGCTGGAAAAACACATCTGGCCCGCCGAAGCCAAGTGGGTCGATGAAGCCTTCGTGCGTGATGGCACCGACCTGGCCATCGCCGAGCAACTCAAGGGCGGCATCACTTGCTTCTCCGACATGTACTTCTACCCCAAGGTCGCCAGCGATTGCGTGCACAACAGCGGCATGCGTGCACAGATCGCGATTCCGATCCTCGACTTCCCGATTCCCGGCGCCAGTACCGCCGATGAGGCGATCCGCCAGGGCATCGAGCTGTTCGGCGACCTCAAGCACCACCCGCGCATCAAGATTACGTTCGGCCCCCACGCGCCCTATACCGTGTGCGATGCCAACCTTGAAAAGATTCGGGTGATCGCCGAAGAGCTGGACGCCGCGATCCATATGCACGTGCACGAAACCGCCTTCGAGGTGCAGCAAGCCGTCGAACAGACCGGCGAACGCCCGCTGGCACGCTTGGGCCGCCTCGGATTACTGGGGCCGCGCTTCCAGGCCGTTCATATGACTCAAATCAGCGAGGACGACCTGGCTTTGCTGGTAGAAAGCAACACCAGCGTTATCCATTGCCCGGAATCCAACCTTAAACTGGCCAGCGGCTTCTGCCCGGTGGAGCGTCTGTGGCAGGCTGGGGTCAATGTGGCCATCGGCACCGATGGCGCTGCCAGCAACAATGACCTGGACCTGTTGGGCGAAACCCGCACCGCTGCGATGCTGGCCAAGGCCGTCGCCGGCTCGGCCACCGCGCTGGACGCGCACCGTGCATTGCGTATGGCTACGCTCAACGGTGCGCGGGCCATGGGCCTGGAAAGGGAGATTGGCTCCCTGGAAGTGGGCAAGGCGGCGGATATGGTCGCCTTCGATCTCACAGGGCTGGCGCAACAACCGATCTACGATCCGGTCTCACAGCTTATATATGCCACCGGGCGCGATTGCGTGAAACACCTTTGGGTCGCCGGCAAGCAGTTGCTCGACGATCGGCAACTCACCCGCATGGATGAACAACAGTTGACCGCCACGGCCATTGCCTGGGGAAAACGCATCAGCGGGCACACCGAATAACGCTGGCTCTGAACCTGAGTGTTCAGGACCGACAAACCGATTTATCAGATTTAGAGGATTCACCATGAGCAACGTCGACCACGCAGAAATCGCCAAGTTTGAAGCCTTGGCCCACCGCTGGTGGGACCGCGAAAGCGAGTTCAAACCCCTCCACGACATCAACCCGCTGCGGGTCAACTGGATTGACGAACGCGTCAACCTGGCAGGCAAGAAGGTGCTGGACGTCGGCTGCGGCGGCGGCATCCTCAGCGAAGCCATGGCCCAGCGCGGCGCCACGGTGATGGGGATCGACATGGGTGAAGCGCCGCTGGCCGTGGCACAACTGCACCAGTTGGAGTCCGGCGTGAACGTGGAATACCGCCAGATCACAGCCGAAGACCTGGCTGAAGAGATGCCCGAGCAGTTCGACGTGGTCACCTGCCTTGAGATGCTTGAGCACGTACCGGATCCCTCCTCGGTGATCCGCGCCTGCTTCCGCATGGTCAAGCCCGGCGGCCAGGTGTTCTTCTCCACCATCAACCGCAACCCCAAGGCCTACCTGTTCGCGATCATTGGCGCCGAATACATCATGAAGCTGCTGCCGCGCGGCACCCATGACTTCAAGAAATTCATCCGCCCGTCCGAACTGGGCGCCTGGAGCCGCCAGGCCGGGCTGACCGTCAAGGACATCATCGGCCTGACCTACAACCCGCTGACCAAGCACTACAAACTGGCCAGCGACGTTGACGTCAACTACATGATCCAGACCCTGCGCGAGGAGTAAGCCTGTGAAGTTGCGAGCGGTTCTCTTCGATATGGACGGTACCTTGCTGGACACCGCGCCGGACTTCATCGCCATCTGCCAGGCCATGCGCGCCGACCGCGACCTGGCGCCGATCAACCCGCAGCATATTCGCGATGAAATTTCCGGCGGTGCGCGGGCGATGGTCGCCGTGACTTTCTCGATGGACCCGGAGTCACCGGGCTTTGAGGAACTGCGCCAGGAATTCCTGGAGCGCTACCTGAAGGACTGCGCGGTGCACAGCAAGCTGTTCGACGGCATGGCCGAGCTTCTGGAAGACATCGAGAAGGCCAAGCTGGTCTGGGGCGTCGTCACCAACAAGCCGTTACGCTTCGCCGAACCAATCATGCAGCAGTTGGGCCTGGCCGAGCGTTCGGCCCTGCTGATCTGCCCGGACCACGTGACAAACAGCAAGCCAGACCCGGAACCGATGATCCTGGCGTGCAAGATGCTCGGCCTGGACCCGGCCAGCGTGTTGTTCGTGGGCGATGACCTGCGTGACATCGAGTCCGGCCGCGATGCCGGCACACGCACGGCGGCGGTCAGCTACGGCTATATCCACCCGGACGACAACCCACGCCACTGGGGCGCAGATGTAGTGGTGGATCACCCACTGGAACTGCGCAAGGTGCTGGATAACGCACTGTGCAGCTGCTGATGGCTCACCGGCCTTAGTGATTGATAAAGATCCAAATGTGGGAGGGGCGGTTCGACGATTCGACTTGCCCCCGATTGCAGTGTGTCAGTCACTGCATTTGCTGACTGATACACCACTATCGGGGGCAAGCCCCTCCCACAGGGGATCTTCAGTGTTTTCCAGCTCGCTGTTTGTAACCTGCTGAATTCTGTCGAGGCTTTTTATGTTTGATTACTCTGCACGTCCAGAACTGCTCAAAGACCGGGTCATCCTGGTGACCGGCGCCGGTCGCGGGATTGGCGCGGCGGCGGCAAAAACCTATGCCGCCCATGGCGCTACCGTGCTGTTGTTAGGCAAAACCGAAGCCAATCTGGCCCAGGTCTACGACGAAATCGAAGCGGCCGGCAACCCGCAGCCAGTGGTGATCCCATTCAACCTGGAGACCGCCCTGCCCCATCAATACGATGAGCTGGCAGCCATGATCGAAAAAGAATTCGGCCACCTCGACGGCCTGCTGCACAACGCCTCGATCATCGGCCCGCGCACGCCCATCGAGCAGCTCTCCGGTGAGAACTTCATGCGGGTGATGCACATCAACGTCAACGCAATGTTCATGCTCACCAGCACCTTGTTGCCGCTGCTCAAGCTGTCCCAGGATGCGTCGGTGGTGTTCACCTCCAGCAGCGTAGGGCGCAAGGGCCGCGCGTATTGGGGCGCTTATGGGGTGTCGAAGTTTGCCACTGAAGGTTTGATGCAGACCTTGGCGGATGAGCTTGAAGATGTGGCAGCGGTGCGGGCCAACAGCATCAACCCTGGCGGCACTCGTACCAGCATGCGGGCCCAGGCGTATCCGGGGGAGAACCCGATGGAAAGGCCGGCGCCGGAAGAGATCATGCCGGTGTACCTGTACCTGATGGGGCCGGACAGTGCCGGCATCAATGGGCAGGCGTTTGATGCGCAGTAACATCTGACACCCAACTCGCTGTGTGAGTTGGCTTTTGTATTGAGCGGGCTTGCCCCGCGAGGGGCTGCGAAGCGGCCCCAAAACCTGCCAGCGCGATCTCTCTGTCAGATCGCGCTGGCTGTACTGGGGCTGCTTCGCAGCCCCGCGCGGGGCAAGCCCGCTCATCACAGGTCTCGCCCCACATTGGGCTTACTTAGTTCTTCACCACTTCCTCAAGGGTGAAGCGCCCCAGCGGGTTTTGCAGGAAATTGCTCACGTTCTTGCGTGAGATGTTGATGTAGGGGCTGTAGTACAAGTCGATCCAGTTCACATCCTGTTTCGCCAGTTTTTGCAGTTCCACATACATCTGCTCACGCTTGACCGGGTCCGCCTCAATCCGCGCCGCAGCCACCAGGTCCTTGACCTTGTCGTTCTTGTAGCGGGTCATGTAGTTCTGATTGGTGTCGTGGCCCAGCACAAAGGTGGTCTTCTGGTCCGGGTCGAGGATGTCGTTGGTCCAGTACATCACGGAAATATCGTACTCACCGTCCACCAGCATCTGCCAACTTTGAGTCGGGTCGACCTTCTGCAGGTTGGCGGTGACGCCGACTTTGGCCAATTGGTCCTTGATGATCACCGCGATCTGCTCGTCAGCCTCATTGCCGGCGTTGACCACGTAGTTCAGCTTCAAGTCCTTGGCACCGGCAGCGGCCAGTAATTTCTTGGCTTCGGCCGGGTCGTACGGGCGTTGCAGGTTGTTGGCGTAGTGGTACAGCGAACCTTTTGGAATGTAGGAATAGGCCACGGTGCCCTGACCGTAGGTGGCGGTCTTGACCAGCGATTGTTTGTCGATGGCCATGTCCAGCGCCTGACGGACTTCCGGTTTGGCCAGCAGGCCATGGGCGTGGTTGATCAACAGGTGATCTTCACGGGTGGAAGGGTCGGCGTGGATCACCACGTTCTTGTCTTTCTTCAGCTCTTCAACCCGGGAGAACGGCACGAAGATCGCCGTGTCCAGCTCGTTGTTCTGCACCATGCGCATGCGCGTGTTGTCGTCGGTCACCGAGACCCACTCCACGCCATCCAGGCTCACATTCTTGGCCTGCCAGAAGTTCGGGTTCTTCTTCAGGATCACCCGATCGCCCTTGCGCCACTCCTCCACGGTAAACGCGCCGGATGTCACCGGGTTTTCCGAGTAGGCGTCTTCGCCCATCTTGGTCATGGCTTTTTCCGACAGGATCGAAACCGTCGGGGAAGCCAGTTGCGAGAGGAACGCCACGGCAGGCGTCTTCAAGGTGACGACCAGGGTTTTCGGGTCGGCGGCGTTGGCCGTGTTGATCAGGTTGAAAGGGTCCGCCCACAGCGAGGCCTTGTTATCGCGGATGCGCAGCAGGCTAAACGCCGCATCTTCAGCGGTGATCGGCGAGCCGTCAGAGAATTTCGCATCGCGCAGTTTGAAGGTGTAAGTCAGGCCATCCTTGGAAATGTCCCAGCTTTCGGCCAGGCCCGGTTCCATCTTGGTGCCCAGGTTATCCACGCGCACCAGGGTGTCGTAGACGTTGGCGAACACCCACGTGTCGCGGTTTTGCGCGCTTTTGATCGGGTCGAACGTGGTGCTGTCTTCACGGCAGCCAATAGTCAGGACGCCAGCGGCCTGGGCCAAACCAGCGGTCAGCGACCAAGCCGTAAGCGTAGCGGCGGCGAGCAACTTCAAGTGACGGGATTGCATGTCATAACTCCTTGTTCATGAATGGCAGGAAAGGGTCAAACCAAAGGTGATTCAAGCACGCAACTGTATCGATGCTCGTGCAGGAAATGAGTAGGCGGCGACGCCACGGAACACATGGCGCGCGCATACCGGCAACGTGGATGAAAGGCACAGCCGGTGGGCAAATTCAGTGGGCTCGGTGGCTCACCGGGCAAAGGTTCTGCAGGCAATGGCCGATGCGGATCGATCTCCGGAATCGCCTGGATCAACGCCGCCGTATAGGGATGGCGCGGCGCGCTGAACACTGCTTCAACAGGTCCTTCCTCGACAATCTTGCCCAAGTACATCACCGCCACGCGGTCGCACAGGCGCCGCACGATGGCCAAGTCATGGGCGATAAACAGGATGGCCAGGTTCATGCGCTGTTGCAGTTCCAACAGCAGATTGATGATCTGCCCCTGGATCGACACATCCAGCGCGGCCACGCACTCATCGGCGATGATCAGGCGCGGTTCCACCGCCAAGGCGCGAGCAATGCCGACGCGCTGGCATTGACCGCCACTGAGGGAGCCGGGTTTTCGACTGGCCAGTTCGGGGCGCAAGCCGACCAGCTCAAGCAGTTCGTTGACGCGCGCCGGGATGCGCTCTGCGGGGACTTTGCGCTGCACCCGAAGCACCTCGGCGATGGTTTCGCCGATGGTCTGGCGCGGGTTCAACGCGGCGTAGGGATCCTGAAAGATCATCGCCGTTTCATGGCGCAAACGCGCGATGTCGATCGCGCTGCCATGGGCCATGTCGATGCCATCGAACAACACCTGCCCGGCGCTGATCGGGTTGAGGCGCAGGATCGCCCGGCCAAGGGTGCTTTTACCGCTGCCGGACTCGCCCACCAACCCGAGGGTTTCGCCCGCTGCGAGGTTCAGCGACACACCGTTCACCGCCCTCACCCACTGCGTGTTCAGGCCAAACAAACCGCTGCCGGACGCCGCAAAGCGCACCTCCAGATCCTTGATCTGCAACAGGCTCATGGTCGCGCTCCCAGCGGATAGTGACAGGCTACGCGGGCACCTTCTGGCAGCACCTCGGTACATAAGGCACCGACCTGCGGGCAGCGCGGATTGAAGCGGCAGCCGCCGGGCAAGGCATCCAGCAACGGCGGCTGGCCGGGAATGGTGCGCAACAAGGCGTGGCCACTGCTGTGGGCCGGCTGGCAGTCAATCAGGCCAGCGGTGTACGGATGTTGCGGATGGGCCAGCAGGTCGTACTTACTGCCGTGTTCGCACAGGCGCCCCGCGTACATCACCGCGATGGAATCGCAGGTTTGCGCCACCACGCCCAAGTCGTGGGTGATCATGATGATCGACAAGCCACGCTGGTCGCGCAGGTCCAACAACAGACGCAGGATTTGCGCCTGGACGGTCACATCCAGGGCGGTGGTCGGCTCGTCGGCGATCAGTACCCTTGGGTTGCAGCCCAAGGCCACGGCGATCATGGCGCGCTGGCGCATGCCGCCGGAAAACTCGTGAGGATAGTTGTCGACGCGCGCCTGTGGATCGGGAATACCCACCTGGCGCAGTACGTCGATGGCGTGTCGTCGGGCATCTTTTTTCGACGCGCCCTGGTGCAGGCGAATACCCTCGGCGATCTGCTCGCCGATGCGCATCAGCGGGTCGAGGTGGCTGCTGGGGTTCTGGAAAATCATGCCCAATTGCCCGCCGCGTATCGCACGCATGCCCGCGTCATCCAGTGACAGCAGATCCTGACCGGCCAGGCACACGGCACCGCCCTGCACGCGCAGATCAGGCGACGGCAGCAGCCGCATCAGGCCTCGGCAGGCCATGGTCTTGCCCGAGCCGCTTTCGCCCACCAAACCAAGGATTTCGCCTTCGGCCAGGTCGAAGGAGACGCGGTCGACCAAGGTGACATCGCGCCCCGCGTTATTGGCGATTACGCTGAGGTCTCGTACCTGAAGCAGACTCATGACCGATCCCCTAACACTTGCGCCACACCATCAGCCAACAGGCTGAAACCCATGGCCAGGGTCACGATGGCTAACCCCGGAAAGGTGCAGATCCACCAGGCCGTGGTAATAAACGCCTGCCCTTCGGCGACCATCGTCCCCCATTCGGCGGTCGGCGGTTGCACCCCAAGGCCCAGGTAGCTCACGGCGGCACCGTTGAGCAGCACCAACACCGCATCGGACATGGAAAACACAATCGAGCCAAACATCGCATTCGGCAGCAAATGCCGGAACAGGATGCGCCCATGACCAAAACCCAGGCTCTTGGCGGCCAGGGCAAAGTCGCTTTCCTTGAGCACCAGGATCTGCGAACGGATCAGCCTCGCATACGAGACCCAACCCACCAGCGCCATGGCGATGTAAAAGCTCTTCAGGCCCGGGCCGAGGATGGCCATGATCGCCAGCATCAGCACCAGGAACGGGAACGCCAGGATCACATCGATCACACGCATGCAGAAACTGTCGAAACGACCGCCGATGTAACCCGAGACCGCGCCCATAAAGGTGCCGATCATGAAGGGGAAAATGACCCCGATGATGGCCAGCTGCAGGTCAATACGTGCGCCCCAGATGACCCTGGACAGAATGTCGCGACCGTAGTTATCGGTGCCGAATGGATGGGCCAGGCTGGGACCGATCAAACTGATATCGGTGTTCTGTGCAATCGGATCAAAAGGCGCAATCCATGGCGCAAACAGCGCCAGGGTCAACCACACCAACAGTATCAATAGCCCCCACGCGGCCGTCAGCCGGCCATTGCGAAAACCAAAGCGCAGGCGCAAGCGCCATGGGGCAATCAGCGGGCGGCTGCTCATTGCATTTTCACCCGCGGGTCGAGGGCCACCGTCGCCACATCCGCGATGAAGTTGACCACCACCGTCGCGCAGGCCAACACCATGGCCACGCCCTGCACCACCATGTAGTCGCGGGTAAAGATGCCGCGCACCAATAACTGACCGATGCCAGGAATGGCGAACAGGCTTTCGATGACCACCGTGCCGCTGATCAGCCAGCCGATATTCACTGCCAGCAGGTTGACCGCTGGCACCAGGGAATTGGGCAACACATGGCGGCGAAACACGGCGGCTTCGGACAGTCCGCGCGCACGGGCGGCGGTAACGTGGTCCGCCTGCAACTCCATCAACATGCTCGCCCGCAGGTTGCGCACCAGTACCGCCGACAGCGCCAGGGCAATAGTCAGGCACGGCAGGACCATATGGTGTGCCTTGTCCAGCCAGGTGCGACCGTAGCCGGACACCGGGAACAAACCCCATTTCACACTCAGCAGCAGGATCAGCATCAAGCCCAGCCAGAACGCCGGCATGCCCAGGCCCACCGTGGTGAACACGCGGATCAGGTTGTCGGCCCAGCCGCCTTTATTGCGCGCAGCCCAGGTTGCCAGGGGCACCGCGATCAGCAGCGCCAGCACCACGCTGCCGAGTACCAGCACCAGGGTCGGCTCGATACGGGTGACGATCAGCTTCAGCGCGTCGACCTTGTACAGCAGCGATTGACCGAGGTCGCCCTTCAGGAGGTTCTTCAGAAAATAGAAATATTGCAGCCACAACGGCTGATCGAGGCCGTACTGGGCGCGGATTTTCAGCAACGCGTCCGGTGTGCTGCGCGAGCCGAGCAACGCACGCGCCGGGTCGCCGGGGATCGAGCGCACCAGCACAAAGGTAATCAGGCTGATGCCAAACAGCACCGGCAGCAATTGCAGCGGCCGGGACAGCACAAAACGGTAGCGCGCCAAGTTCATCCGTCAGCCTCGGTGGCGAGCAAGAAAGTCCAGCAGCACCGGGAAATACGCCTGGGGTTCTTCGTAGAACGGCATATGGCTGCTGTTGGGGAATACGTGCAGTTCGGCGTGTTTGGCCGCCATTTTCATGCGCATGGCACAGGCCGGGGTGAGTTCGTCGTGCTGGCCGGTGGTGATCAGGATCGGCATCTTGAAATCGGCCATCTCGGGGATGCGGTTCCAGTCCTTGAGGTTGCCGACATAGAGGAATTCGTTAGGGCCCTGCATGGTTTCGTAGGGGCCCATGTTCCAGTCGCCGAGGGAGCGTTTGACCGGCTCGGGCCATTCGTCCAGACGGCACACGTGGCGATAGTTGAGCAAGGTGATCGCGGCCTGGTACTGCGGGTGATCGAGAGTGCCCATGGCTTCATGGCGCTGCATCATGGCCACGGTTTCGCTGCCTAAGGCGCCGCGCAGGCGCTCCAGCTCCTGGGACAGGTGCGGAATGTCGCCGACAGTGTTTTCCAGGATCAGGCTTTTCAGCGCGTCGGGATAATGGATGGCGTATTCGATGCCCAGCCAGCCGCCCCATGAATGCCCGAGCAAGTGCACACGGCCCAGCCCCAGTGCCTGGCGCACGGATTCGACTTCTTCGACATAACGGCGTATTTCCCACAGGGAAACATCGGTCGGTCTGGCTGATGCCCCCGTGCCAAGCTGGTCGAATGCAACCACTCGCAGGTTATGCTCTTTGAGCCAGCCATGGGCGTCGCGCAAGTAGTCACACGGCAGGCCTGGCCCGCCGTTGAGGCACAACAGCACCTCATCGCCTTCGCCAAAGCTGTAGACCACGAGGTTATGGCCGTCGACTTGCACGTTGTACTGCTGGTCGGGGGCAATTTCACGCCACATGCATACATTCCTTGTGTTGTATCGGCCTGGCGAGTAGCGGCCGCTTGTCAGGCCAACACTACCGAGGATGCCGCGCGTCCATAACCTAGTAGTTCTTATAGGTTTGGCCTGGCAGTCCTTCGCCGGGGCGTGGCATTCTACTTGCCGCATGTCGAGATTCAAATGAATTCGGGAGCAGAACGGATGCTGACCAAGCTGACTGCCTTCAACAATCGTCTGATGCCGGGCAGGAGCCTGGATGAGCAGATGGACAACGCGTTTATCCTCGCTCAACAGTTAGGCTTCGATGCGCTGGTGTACGACTACTCCCCCGTGCCGATCGACCAGGACGGCGCATTGATCACCCCCTCGGTGCTGGAACTGCGCAATACACCACCCGACTGGCACGCATTATGGTGCAGCAAAGGGTTTTACCAGATCGACCCGGTGCAACACCTGGCCCTGAGCACGGTATCGCCTTTCGTATGGTCCTACGAAGCCAAGGCCGACACCCCACTGCAAAAAATCATCGATCCGTGCCACGCGCCAGTTTCATCCTACCTGCATGACCAGCAGCTGACCTGCGGCGTCAGCGTACCGATCCACCTGCCCCGTGGTGGCTTTGCTTCGCTGACCGGCCTGCGTATCGGTAGCGCGCACACGGTGCTGCAGGACGCGCAGCAAACTTTGTCGGATTTCAGTGTGATTTCCCATGCGTTGCAGGAAGCAGCCTACCCGCTGTTCAGCAAGGAACTGCGCACCTACCCCCATATTCACCTGACCAAACGCGAACGCGAGTGCCTGAAATGGGCCGCCGAAGGCCTGACCGCTGCTGAAATCGCCACGCAGTTGAGCCGTTCGCTGGCGGTGGTCACGCTGCACCTGGCTTCGGCGATGCACAAGCTGGGCGCCAAAAACCGAGTCCAGGCGGTGGTTCGGGCTACCCATTACCGCCTGCTGGAAGACTGATCCATCGGCAAAACCTAGCTGTTTTGCTAGTTACCTAAATTTCGCGCGCAGACTATCGTGTCCCTGAGCCTTTTTTCAGAGCAGGGTACGAAATGGAATTCATCGAAAAAATTCGCGAAGGGTATGCGGCCTTTGGCGCCTACCAGACCTGGTATCGCGTCACTGGCGACCTGTCCAGCGGCCGTACACCACTGGTCGTCATCCACGGCGGCCCCGGCTGTACCCATGATTATGTCGACGCCTTCAAGGACGTCGCAGCCAGCGGCCACGCGGTCATCCACTACGACCAACTGGGCAATGGCCGCTCCACGCATTTACCTGAGAAAGATCCGTCCTTCTGGACCGTCGACTTGTTCCTCAAAGAACTGGATAACCTGCTGGATCACCTGCAGATCAGCGACAACTACGCGATCCTCGGCCAGTCCTGGGGCGGCATGCTCGGCAGTGAACATGCAATCTTGCAACCCAAGGGTTTGCGCGCGTTCATCCCGGCCAACTCCCCGACCTGCATGCGCACTTGGGTCAGCGAGGCCAATCGCCTGCGCCAATTGCTGCCGGAAGGCGTGCACGAAACCCTGCTCAAGCACGAAGCCGCTGGCACCTATCAGGACCCGGAATACCTCGCCGCCTCGCGGGTGTTCTATGACCAGCACGTATGCCGCGTGAACCCCTGGCCGGAGGAAGTGGCGCGCACTTTCGCCCAGGTCGATTCAGACCCTACGGTTTATCACGCCATGAGCGGCCCGACCGAGTTCCACGTGATCGGCAGTCTGAAGGACTGGAAATCCATTGGCCGCCTCTCGGCGATCAAGGTGCCGACCCTGGTGATCTCGGGCCGACATGACGAGGCCACCCCACTGGTGGTCAAGCCGTTTTTGGATGAGATCGCGGATGTACGCTGGGCGCTGTTCGAAGACTCCAGCCACATGCCACACGTAGAAGAACGCCAGGCCTGCATGGGGACCGTGGTGAAGTTTTTGGATGAGGCCTGTTCAGTGCCGCACCCCGTTCGCAAGGCTGGCTGAGTTCCAAATGTGGGAGGGGGCTTGCTCCCGATAGCGCTGGGTCAGTCACGACTACTGTGGCTGACACCCTGCTATCGGGAGCAAGCCCCCTCCCACATTTTTAGACCTCTGTGGTTTCAGCGTGGGCAGCTTTCCTTGGCACCTCCGCTACCAATGGAATCTCCTTGCCCTCGGCATCAAACAACTTGCCGCCCCTGAAGTAATCTCCATCCCGCAACGCCGCGACATCGTGGAAGCACAAACTGCGCTCGGTCCCCGCCACGAACACCGACTGCTGATCCGAATTGCCCGCCGTGAAGTGGTTAAACGCCAGGTTCAGCAGGATCGCCATGATCGCCGACGAGCTGATACCCGAGTGGAAAATGGTCGCAAACCAGCTAGGGAATTGATCGTAGAAACTCGGCGCTGCAATCGGAATCATGCCAAAACCGATGGAGGTGGCGACGATGATCAGGTTCATGTTGTTCCGGTAATCCACTTTCGACAGCGTGCGAATACCACTGGCCGCCACGGTGCCGAACAGCACAATCCCGGCACCGCCCAGCACCGAGGTGGGCACCGCGGCGATCACCCGGCCCATGAATGGCAGCAGGCCAAGGATCACCAGGAACAGGCCACCGGTGGCAACCACGAAGCGACTCTTCACCCCGGTCACCGCCACCAGGCCGACGTTCTGGGCGAACGCACTCTGGGTGAACGAACCGAAGATCGGCGCGAACATACTCGACAGCATGTCGGCGCGCAGGCCATTACCGAGGCGTTTGGAGTCGACTTTGGTGTCGATGATCTCGCCCACGGCCAAGATGTCGGCCGAGGTTTCCACCAGGGTCACCATCACCACGATGCACATGGAAATGATCGCCGCGATGTGGAAGGTCGGCATGCCGAAATGGAAGGGCGTAGGGAAACCAAACATCGGGCCCTGGGTCACGCCGGAAAAGTCCGCCATGCCGAGGAACACCGCAATCACCGTGCCGATGACCATCGCCAGCAGGATCGACAGGCGCGAGATGGTTGCGCTGCCAATCTTGCTCAATAGCAGCACCAATACCAAGGTCAACGCCGCCAGGCCGATATTGGGCATGCTGCCGAAATCCGCGGCGCGGCTGTTACCCCCCATGGCCCAGCGCGCCGCCACGGGCATCAGCGTCAGGCCGATGGTGGTGATCACGATGCCAGTCACCAATGGCGGGAAGAACTTGGTAATCCGCGAGAACACGGGCGTGATCAGTAGCCCGATAAACGACGCGGCCATCACCGCCCCAAGAATCGCCGGCACCCCGCCAGCGCCGTCGCTGCCGACAATCGCCACCATGGTTGCCACACCGGCAAATGACACGCCCTGCACCAGCGGCAACTGACAGCCAAAGAACGGCAGGCCAAGGGTTTGCAACAGGGTGGCCAAGCCACCAGCGAACAGCGACGCGGCGATCAGCAGACCAATATCTGCCGGTGACAACCCGGCCGCCTGACCGACGATCAACGGTACCGCGACGATGCCGCCGTACATGGTGAGCACATGCTGCAGGCCGTAAGCCATGTTGGCGGCGACGCCGAGATTCTCATCTTCTGGCCGCTGCGGTGACGCCTTCGGGATAGTCATGGTGAGGGGTTCTCTGTTTTTGTTGTGCGGCCACTGTATGCAATGTTAGGACTAGATGTCCATAGAGTTGTATACAATCAATCGAACAAGATACCCTCCGCCGGCGTTACAAAAACAATCCGGCCGTGATGAGCCAGAACGCCAAAGGACCAGGACCATGAAAAAGGTATTACAGGGCGCCACCGTTGCACTCACCCTTCTCGGCGGCGGGGAGGCTGTCGCGGTGGAATGGATGAACAACAGCGTAGGCTTTCGCTACGGCCAGCAGTTCACCAACCCGAACAACCCCGATGAATTCAGCAAGCGCATCTACAGCTTCACCCACGCCAGCGGCTACCAATACGGCAGCAATTTCCTGAACCTGGACGTGTTCCTGTCCGACAGCCGCGACCCGCGCAAGGGCACTGATCACGGTGGCAGCGAGGTGTACGCCGTGTATCGGCATCAGCTGTACGCCTCACGCGTATTTGATGTGCCGCTGGGCACCGGGCTGATCAAGGATTACGCGCTGACCTTGGGCTTTGATGCCAACCGCAACAACAACTTCGCCTCGGCCAAAAAGCGTGCGCTGGTGCTCGGCCCGACCTTGAAGTTCAACACCGTGGGCGTGCTGGACCTGAGCCTGATGTACTACAAGGAAAAGAATCACACCGGCATCCCCGGCGCGCAGGAGTCGAACCACACCTTCGACGACACCTACATGCTTAACCTGACTTGGATGCGCCCATTCGAAATCGCCAACCACGCGGCAAAATTCCAGGGTTTTATCAATTACGTCGGGGAAAAAGGCGAGGACTACCATGGCCGTGACACTGCGCCGGAAGCCTTGATGCGCACCGCGTTGATGGTGGCGGTACGACCGGGTAAGAGCGTAAAGCCGAACCTGTACCTCGGGGTGGGTTACGAGTACTGGCACAACAAATTCGGTGTGGACGGCGGCCGGGGTAGCCGCACGTCAACACCGACGGTGAATATGGAGATCACGTTTTAGCCACTGACCCAGCCGAGTCAAAATGTGGGAGGGGCTTGCCCCTCTCACAGTGACCGCACTGTCAGCCTAAACGCGCGACAGCTTCGAAGCCGTGTGCTTCGGCCGCGCCAACCAGTAGCCCAACACCGCAAGTGGCGCGGTCGCCAGCATCACGATCACGGTGATCAGCAGCGGTTGGTCGATCATCGAAGACACCAGCAGGCTGCTGAGAAAACACAGGCCCAGTTGCAAGGTGTTTTGCAACGCGGCCGCCTTGCCGGAATTTTCCGCAAACGGCATCAGTGCATTCGCCACCACGATCGGATAACTCGCACCGTTGACCAACGCCATCAGACAGAACGGAATCAGCAAGGTGGTGAGGGTCGGCACGGTCATGGTCGCAACCAGATACAGCGCCACCATGCTGATGCAGTAGGCCGCCAGTAACCAAGGCAACAACGTCTTGCCCTGGAAACGCTGCAAGGCGCTGCGGCAGCTGTAGCCGCCCACCAGAAACGCCAGTGTCGGCAACACGTAACTCAGGCCGATGTCATTCGGGCTGTAGCCCATGTCGCCAAGGATGAACGGCGAAGCCGTCAGCCAGGCAAAGAAACTGGCGGAGCAGGCAGCGAAGATCATCACGTTGCCGGTGAACACCCGGGAAGTGAGCAACTGCCCATAACCGAGGCGTGTCGGAGTTTCTGCCTGCCGTTTCGGCACGCTGCGCAGGAATAAGGTCGGCAGCAGCAACAGCAGTGATACGCCCAGTAAGACCCCAAAGATCGCCTGCCAACCGAAGTGGTTCAGCACCATCGCGCCCAACAGCGGCGCCAGGGCAGGCGACAGCGACATCAGCGGCATGATACTGGCGAACACCCGGTGAGCCTTGTCGGCCGGGTAGCGGTCAATGACCAGCGCCTGCCAGCTCACAGCAGCGGAGCACACGCCAATGGCCTGCATAAAGCGCAAGGCCAGCAACTGCGACGCGGTCTCGACCCAGAACATTCCGGCGCAGCCCAGCACAAACAGACTCAAGCCTGCGAGCAAGATCGGCTTGCGCCCCAGGCGATCGGACAACGGGCCCCACAGCAACTGCCCCAGCGCAAAGCCGGCGAGGAAAATACTCAAGCTGGCCCCCACCGCGCCAGCGCCAATCTGCAACTGCTCGCCCATGGCGCCGAACGCCGGCAAGTACATATCCATGGCCAGATAACCGAGCATGCTCAGCCCCGCCAGGTACCAGGTAAAACCAAAAGAATTTTTCATTGAAGCCTTGTAGATCTTGCCATCAAACTATTTGCTGACTGGCGGCCATTATGAGGCTGACAGATTTTGTGTGAAGCGATAATAATTGGACACTCTTATCAATAATTTTGAAGGCAGTCACCATGTGGTCTGAATACTCTCTGGATGTAGTCGATGCGGTGGCACGCCATGGCAGTTTCAGCGCTGCCGCCCAGGAATTGCACCGCGTGCCGTCGGCCATCAGCTACACGGTGCGTCAACTGGAAGAATGGTTGGCAGTGCCACTGTTTGTGCGGCGCCATCGCGACGTAGAGCTGACCCCGGCGGGCCGTCTATTTATAGACGAAGCCCGAGGCGTGATGAAAAAGATGCTCGGCACGCGGCGTCTGTGTCAGCAAGTGGCGAACGGTTGGAGCGGTCAGTTGAAGGTGGCCGTGGACTCCATCGTCAAACCCCAGCGTTGCCGGCAGTTGGTGCTGGATTTCTATCGACAGTTCCCCGAGGTGGAATTGTTGCTGGAATACGAGGTGTACAACGGCGTGTGGGACGCCCTGGCCGATGAGCGCACCGACATTGTGATCGGCGCCACCAGCGCGGTGCCGGTGGCCAGTCACTTCACCTTTCGCGACATGGGGTTGTTGAACTGGTTGTGTGTGGTCAGCGCCAAGCATCCACTGGCGGCGGTGCAAGGGCTGCTCAGCGATGACCAACTGCGCCCGTTCGCATCACTGTGCATGACCGACACTTCACGCAACCTCCCCAAGCGCGACACCTGGACGCTGGATAACCAACGTCGGCTGGTGGTGCCGAACTGGGCGTCCGCCATCGATTGCCTGCGTGATGGTCTGTGCGTCGGCATGGCGCCAGCGCATCAGGTGTTGCCGTGGATCGAACGCGGTGAACTGGTGGCGCTGCAATTGAACCGGCCCTTCCCCGCCAGCCCGTCGTGCGTGGCCTGGGCACAGAACAAACTGTCCCCGGCCATGGCGTGGTTGCTGGAGTATCTGGGGGATAAAGAGACAATGAACCAGGAATGGCTCAATGGGCCTGATCCAATAAACGGGTGATGGCTCGCACGATCATTTCGACCTCCTTGGCATCCAGGGTCAACGGCGGCAACAGGCGAATGACCTTACCCCGCGTCACATTGATCAGTAGCCCATGCTCCTGGGCAGCGCGCTGGGCCAGTTCGCGGTAAGGGCTGGTCAGCTCGATACCGATCATCAAGCCTTGCCCGCGAATCGCCATTACCTGCGGGTGTTCGTCCAATTCCATCCGCAACCGCGCCAGCAAGCGCTCGCCCTGCTGCGCAGCGTTCTGCAACAGGCCTTGCTCTTCGATAATGTCCAACACGGTGCAGCCCACGCGACACGCCAGCGGGTTGCCGCCGAAAGTGCTGCCGTGGCTGCCCGGCGTGAATAACTGGGCCACCCCCGCCCTTGCAAGGCAGGCGCCGATGGGCACACCGTTGCCCAGGCCTTTGGCCAAGGTCATCACGTCCGGCAGGATGCCTTCATGCTGGAAAGCAAACCAGGCGCCGGTACGGCCGATGCCGGTCTGGATTTCATCCAGCATCATCAGCCAACCGTGGCGCGTGCAGTGATCGCGCAGCGCTTGCAGGTAACCCGGCGGCGCCGGCAGCACGCCGCTTTCGCCCTGGATCGGCTCCAGCAAGACCGCCGCGATCCGCGTACCAAACGTTTTGGTGAGCGCTTCGATGGCCGCCAGATCACCAAACCGGACCTTGAGAAAATCCCCCGGCAATCGCTGAAAACCAAGGCGCACCGACGGTCCGTCACTGGCGGCCATGGTGCCAAGCGTGCGGCCGTGGAAAGCATTCTCCATGACCACCACCAATGGCTCTTCGATGCCTTTTTTCCAACCATGCAACCGCGCCAGTTTCAGCGCGGTCTCGTTGGCTTCGGCGCCGGAGTTGTTGAAAAAAACGCGGTCCAGGCCGGACAGTTGCGTCAAGCTCTGGGCCAGCCGTTGCTGCCAATCAATGCTGTAGAGGTTGGAGGTATGCAGCAACAGGCCAGCTTGCTCGCTGATAGCCGTCACCAGTTTCGGGTGGGAGTGGCCGACATTGGTCACCGCCACACCCGCTACCGCGTCCAGGTATTCACGGCCCTGCTGATCCCATAGGCGTGTGCCCAGGCCACGGGTAAAACTCAAGGCCAAGGGTTGGTAAGTGGTCATCAGGCAGGCGGCGGTCATGGTGGCAGGCTCCGGTTGTGGTGATGGAAGTATCGTTAGCCACCTCAGCTGGATAAACTGTGCTTTCCTGCAATGACTTTAAATCAGGGATTGATAATGGACCTGTTCCAGGCAATGTCGGTGTACGTGAAAGTGGTGGAGACCGGCAGCATGACCGCTGCGGCACAGGCCTGTGGGATGTCGACCACCATGGTCGGTAACCATTTGCGCGCCTTGGAGCAACGCCTGGGCGTCAGCCTGCTCAAGCGCACCACGCGCAAGCAGAGCCTGACGGAATTCGGTGGCCAGTATTACCAGCGCTGCCTGGAAGTGCTGGGACTGGTCGCCGACTCCGAACAATTGGCAGAACAGGCCCACAGTGACGTTCCCAAAGGCACCCTGCGCATCACCGCGCCACCCGCCTTCGGCACCGAACGCCTGGCGCCGGCCTTGAGCGAATTCTCGCAACGCTACCCGCTGATCAAACTGTACGTGGTACTCAGCAATCAGCGCATGGACATGGTCGACAGCGGCTTTGACGTGGCGATCCGCCTGGGCGAACTGGAGCCGTCGAGCCTGATCGCCCGCCCCATGCAGGACTACACCATCACCCTGTGCGCCTCACCGCAATACCTGGAACGGCGTGGCACGCCACAGACGCCTGTAGACCTGCAGCACCACGACTGCCTGGCCTTCGCCTACCCATCCACCGACGACTGGCGCAATGCCGACAAGCTCTGGCGCATGACCGGCGCAGAGGGCGAATTGGAAATCCCGGTGTCCGGTTCGCTGACCATCAACAGCTCCCAAGCCCTGCGCCAGGCGGCAGTGCAAGGCATGGGCATCGTCATGCTGCCCGACGCCCTGGTACAGCCCGACCTGCAGAGCGGCAAGCTGGTGGCGTTGCTAACCACTTACCAACTGCCCAGCCGTCCCATGCACTTGCTGTATGGCCAGGACCGCTATCGCCTGCCAAAGCTGCGCGCCTTTGTCGATTTCGCCATGGAGAAATGGGCGCGCTAGAAGCCCACACCCAACTCCCGCAGCCGAGCCGCCGTCTGTTCGGCTGACACATGGTGAATGCCTTGCCAGCCGAGGGCGATGGCCGCGTCGATATTGCCGGCAACATCATCGATAAATACGACTTCTCCTGGCTGGATATCCGGCAAATGGGCACGAACTTGACTGAGGCTGGCGTGGTAGATCGCCGGATCGGGCTTGATCAGCTTCAACTCGCCAGACACCACGATGTCGCGAAAACACTGCAGGAATGGATAGTGGGCACGGGCATAGGGAAAGGTTTCGGCTGACCAGTTGGTAAGCCCAAACAAGGGCATGTTGGCTGCATGCAGCGCCCTGAGAATCGCCACGCCTTCGGGCAACGGACCACGCAGCATTTCATGCCAGCGGTCGTAGTACGCCGTGATCAGGGTTTTGTGGTGTGGGAATTGATTGACCAGAACGTGCGTGGCTTCGGCCAGCGACCGACCCGCGTCCTGCTCGGTGTTCCAGGCCTGGGTGCAGATATTCTCGAGAAACCATTGCCGCTCATCATCATCGGCAATCAGCTTGCGGTACAGGTGTTGCGGGTTCCAATCGAACAACACACCGCCGAAATCAAACACTACTGCGCGAATCGTCATGGGGTCCTCCCGTGTGTGAAACGACATAACCATCACAGTCTGGCATGCCTGCGACCTGCAAGAGCATGTAAGAGCGAGTAGGAACGCTCTGAGAATTCGACCAGGCCCGGCGATGGGAAACAGCGGAGCTCCCGTGCAGTACGCGGTTTTAACTGACTTGTGCGAGTTCAACTTCACACAGACAGTCACACTCGTTCTCTGCGATTGAGGGCGCTTTCACCTTAGTGTCGGTCGGACAATTCAAGGAGCTGGCGTTTGGAGGGAATCGTTCAACTTCGCAGTAGACATACGTGGAGAAACTTCAATGACAGGCATGATTTCCTCAGTGATTTCCCCTTGCGCGCACAGCCTTCATGCGCTGCAAAGCTACCGTGCCCAGGGCGCGAATGATCCCGCAGCCGATCTGGTCGGCCAAGTAAAAAACCAAACAGGCATCGTGACGAGCCATCTTGCCCCGTTGCAAGGCATCGCGGTAATCACCAACTCCATCATTGGCGTACGCCCGGTCGAAACTGTGGCAACAGGCCTGATAGAAGCCGGGCACCCCACCAAGGACTTCCATATCAAAGGGAAAAGCGCCAACTGGGGCCCCCAGGCAGGTTTTATCTGTACAGATCAGGCGCTCAGCAAGCTTGAGCAATTTGCTGAAAAAACGCCGGCCAAAATGGCCAAGGCCAATGAGCAAATCCAGGCGTGCATCCAGGAAGGCCATGCAGTTGCAACCCCTCTGAAACTCTCGGGCCAGCGCATTGATGAGCTGCTCAAGCTCGGCCAGATAACCCAACTGGCAGCCCATGGACCTGACGGCACGTTGCAGTTGAGCGCCTGCGGGCCCAGTCAACAGTCGTATACATTCGAAGGCCATCGCACGTCGCCTTCAAGTGACAGCTACCTCATCACTCATCAGGGCAAGCCCCTCGAAGTGCTGGCCAAGCAATCAGAAGGCAAACCGTTGACCGCCGATTACGACCTGCACATGATCGCGCCCCACATCAGCGACTTTGGTCCACAGGACAAACTCCCCGTGCCGGACGTGGCCCACCGTGTCTTCAGGGATCGAGTTGAGCGCTACAAGCAGGTTCCGAAAGAGCTACGCGCAGACTTTGAAAGTGCGGCGCACTTCTACCAGAAAGAAGATCCCCACCTCGGCAATGCGACACCGCGGATAGAGCAGATGATAGAACTCATCAATCAAACGTTGATAGGCGAGGGAGAGCGCGTGGTTCATCACAATGCGGACTCGGGCAGCCCGGCGACGGAAGTGGCCGACAATTACCCGGCGACGTTTTTCCTGCCGGCAAAACTGGGCCGATTCAATGAAATCAGCATCATCCGCGACAGTAGGGAAATGGCAGAACTGATAAAGACCGCCAAGGACAGCGGTTATCACGTACCGCTGAATCCACTCTGGGAGAAAGAAGTGACCACTGTCAGGCGGTCCGACTTTGCCCTGGCAAAAAACCGTCTTTCTTGAATCAAGAAAGCGCTGACAGCGGCCTGATAACCCGGTTATCAAGACCGCTGTCAATCACATCATTTACGCCTGGACCAGACCGTTGATCTTCACGGTCGGGTTCACGTCAGCGTCGTAGTCCACGCCATCGACTTCAAAGCCGAACAAGCGCAGGAACTCCGCCTTGTAGCCGGCAAAATCGCTGATCTCGTTGACGTTTTCGTCAGTAACCTGATCCCACAGTGCCGCAACGGCGTCCTGGACCTTAGGCTCCAACTCAGCCAGATCGGCACGCAGGCGGCCGTCGGCGTCGAGTTTCGGCTCGCTGCCGTACAGGCTGTCCTTGAACAGACCGTAGACCTGCTCGATGCAGCCTTCGTGGGTGCCCTGCTCTTTCATCACGCGGAACAGCAGCGACAAGTACAACGGCATGATCGGGATCGCCGAACTGGCCTGGGTCACCACGGCCTTGAGCACCGACACGCGGGCGTCGCCCTTCAGTGCGGCCAGGTTGTCGCGCAGGGTCAGGACTTTCTTGTCGAGGTCTTTCTTGGCTTCGCCGATGGAGCCGTTCCAGTAGATATCCTGGGTCAGCTTCTCGCCGAGGTAGGTGAACGCGGTGGTCTTGGCGCCTTCGGCCAACACGTCCGCATCACGCAGGGCGTCGATCCACAGCTGCCAGTCGGCGCCACCCATGACATTCACGGTGCCGTCGATTTCTTCCTGGGTTGCAGGCTCAAGGGTGGTGTCGACCACAACGCCTTTGTCGGTATTGATACCGCGCAGGGTCACAGCCTTGCCAATTGGCTTGAGGGTGGAGTTATAGACTTCACCGGTTTTAGGATCGGTACGGCGCGGCGCCGCCAGGCTGTAGACCACGAGGTCGATCTTGCCCAGGTCTTTCTTGATGGTTTCGATGGTCAGGCGCTTGATCTCGTCAGAGAACGCGTCGCCGTTGATGCTCTTGGCGTACAGGCCTTTTTCGACGGCAAACTTCTCGAACGCAGCACTGTTGTACCAGCCAGCGGAGCTGAGCTTGCCTTCTTCGCCTTCTTTCTCAAAAAACACGCCCAGGGTGTCGGCGCCGCAGCCAAACGCAGCACTGATACGCGCGGCCAAGCCGTAGCCGGTGGAAGCACCGAGGACCAGCACCTTCTTGGGGCCGCCTTCGATGACGCCGTTTTTAGTGACGTAGTCGATCTGCTCTTTGACGTTCGCTTCACAGCCAACAGGGTGAGCGGTCACACAGATAAAGCCACGAACCCGCGGTTTGATGATCATAAAAATTTCTGCCTCTTCCAAGGTGCCGAAGGCCAATGGTGGCCATTCAACTTCAATCGTACCGGTCTATGACGCCTGAAAAACCGAAGCGTCACGATAGACGTAAATCTTCCGTTTACAAAATTCAATCCACACAAGGCTGGCAAGGCTTGGAAACGATGTAAAGCCTGCACAAGGTCGCACGCCGTTGCGGTGTTGCCGTCGGTGCTCAACGCCGTGATCCCAGGGTTTTGCGGGATGGCCGTTACCCTGCGTCGGGTTTTCTACAAAAACTGGAAGCTGATTCGGTAAGTTCTGCGGCATGATGGGGGTGGACGGTATTTGCGCTGGGCCCCGCGCCTGAGGTAAATATTCGGCTCGTGCGACCGTTTACGGCGCCCACCATTCTCAAGCTATCGCGCCTCGTCGGGTGCGGTGGCTGTGCTTTCAAGGAATCAGAATGCCCCAACGCCAAGTCATCAATGCCTCCGTCAGCCCCAAGGGCAGCCTCGAAACCCTGTCCCAACGTGAAGTCCAGCAACTGAGCGAAGCCGGTACCGGCAGTATCTACACCCTGTTCCGCCAGTGCGCCCTGGCGATCCTCAACACCGGCGCGCATATCGATAACGCCAAGACCATCCTCGACGCCTACAAAGACTTTGAAGTGCGCATCCACCAGCAGGACCGTGGCGTGCGCCTGGAACTGTTGAACGCGCCTGCCGACGCGTTTGTCGATGGAGAAATGATCGCCAGTACCCGTGAGATGTTGTTCAGCGCACTGCGCGACATCGTCTACACCGAGAACGAACTGGACAGCCAGCGCATCGACCTGAGCAACTCCCAAGGCATCACCGACTACGTGTTCCATCTGTTGCGCAACGCCCGCACGCTGCGCCCGGGCGTGGAACCGAAGATCGTGGTGTGCTGGGGTGGGCACTCGATCAATACCGAAGAATACAAATACACCAAGAAAGTCGGCCACGAACTGGGCCTGCGCAGCCTCGACGTATGCACCGGTTGCGGCCCCGGCGTGATGAAAGGCCCGATGAAGGGCGCGACCATTTCCCACGCCAAGCAACGCATCACCGGCGGCCGCTACCTGGGCCTGACCGAGCCGGGCATCATCGCCGCCGAAGCGCCGAACCCGATCGTCAACGAGCTGGTGATCCTGCCGGACATCGAAAAACGCCTGGAGGCTTTTGTGCGTGTCGGCCACGGCATCATCATCTTCCCAGGCGGTGCCGGCACGGCTGAAGAGTTCCTGTACCTGCTTGGCATCCTGATGCACCCGGACAACCGCGACGTGCCCTTCCCGGTCATTCTCACCGGGCCGAAACAGGCTGCGCCGTACTTGCAGCAGCTGCATGCCTTCGTCGGTGCCACCCTGGGCGAAGCAGCGCAGGCGCACTACCAGATCATCATCGACGACCCGGCCGAAGTGGCCCGCCAAATGACCGTCGGCCTCAAGGCGGTGAAACAATTCCGCCGCGAACGCAACGACGCGTTCCACTTCAACTGGCTACTGAAAATCGACGAAGGCTTCCAACGCCCGTTCGACCCGACCCACGAAAACATGGCCGGCCTGCAACTGAGCCACGCACTTCCACCCCACGAACTGGCGGCCAACCTGCGCCGCGCCTTCTCGGGGATCGTGGCCGGCAACGTGAAGGACAAGGGCATCCGCTTGATCGAGGAGCATGGGCCGTACGAGATCCACGGCGACCCGGCCATCATGAAGCCGCTGGATGAGCTGTTGCAGGCGTTCGTCGCCCAGCACCGCATGAAATTGCCGGGCGGTGCGGCGTACGTGCCTTGTTATCGCGTAGTGCAGTGAGATAAAGGGGCTGGCCGGTCGGTCATCGTTTTTATCGCCTTGGCCCGTCGGCAAGGTTGTGAACACACCGCCACCTTCGACCTCAATGCGGTCAAGGTGGCGGGCATCAAGCGCCTGACCTGAACCCGCGCGTTGCGGCGAAGGGCAGGCTTTGGTAAAAACCACCTCTGCCCCTGATCGAGAGAAAGCCCCACGTGCGCTCGTTTCTTCTTGCTGCCCTGGCCCTGTCGCCGTCCCTCGCCCTGGCCGATATCGCCTGGCCTGAGCTACCGAAAACCTGCTTCGTCAGCGGCCGTTCGGCCACCAGTACAGATGTCGACACTGGCTGCGCGGCGTTTCTGATCAACGTGAAGGGCAAGGCAGCGGGTACACCGATCAAGCTGGATATTCCCCAGTACGCGATGCACGTCGACGAAGCCACCGGCAAGGAAACACCGGTGATCATCATCCAGGCGGAAGAGAACGGTGAGGTTAAAGCCGTGGGTTACAAGGAGCTGGGCACCGATCAACTCGGCGCCGCGCTGTTACGGGAAGTCAGGCTCTTGGGTACGAAAAAGCCCTCTTAGGACGAGGCTCAGCGAATCCACCCACCAACCTGCCAGTGGTATCCATCACTGCGCTGCACCCAATGCGGATGCACATAACGATAGCCCTGGCGCACGGGCTCCCAATGGCCGTGTACCGCAACATAGCGCCCACCTTCCCAGCGCCAGTAACCACGCGACCATATGTAACCTTCGCGTACCGCAGGCTCGACCTCGATCACCTGCACCGGTGGCGGTTGTGGCGCAACCACCTCGACATACTCACGTTGTGGCGGTCGACGCTCATGCACGACACGCTCTTGCACACACCCGGATGCCGCAACGACCATGGCCGCCAATGCTGCGTAACGTAGCAACATATAACCCCCTCGGGCGCTGACGCCCAACACTTGCACCAGTAAAAAATGCCCCCGTATTTGAGCCACGCTCCTGCTAAGGCCTGGGTACTTTTTTAACAGGTGATGTCTGTCGGATTGCTGAACTGTTCTCACGGCCATGAAAAAGCCCGCTGACCGTCACCGGTTCAGCGGGCTTTTTTACAGTTGGACCTGAATCAGCGCCCTACCTGTTTTTACAGCGCCAGATCAGACGCCGGCTTGCTCGGCTCAGCCGCAGGCTTGGCAGCCTCGGTCGCCTTGGGAGCAGCCATTGCCGGGATCACCGGCGGTGTAGGCAGTTGCAGGATATTGGCGGTGTAGGCCCATTCCTTGGCAACGGCTTCAGGACTGTCGTTCAGCTTGGTGCCGTAGCTTGGCACGATCTGATGCAGCTTTTCCTGCCAGGCCGGAGTAGCCACCTTGTCCTTGAACACTTTCTGCAGCACGGTCAGCATGATCGGAGCCGCGGTGGACGCGCCTGGCGATGCACCCAGCAGGCCTGCGATGGTGTTGTCGGCGGAGCTGACCACTTCGGTACCGAGTTTCAGGACGCCGCCCTGCTCTTCGTCACGCTTGATGATCTGCACGCGCTGACCGGCTTGCCACAGGCGCCAGTCGGATTGCTTGGCGTTCGGGAAGTACTCTTGCAGCGCCTTGAAGCGGTCGTCATCGGACAGCATCAGTTGGCCAGCAAGGTACTCAACCAGTGGGTATTCACGAATACCGACTTTGGTCATTGGCCAGATGTTGTGGGTGGTGGTGCTGGTCAGCAGGTCCAGGTACGAGCCTTCTTTCAGGAACTTGGTCGAGAAGGTGGCAAATGGGCCAAACAGAATTACGCGCTTGCCATCCAGCACGCGGGTGTCCAGGTGCGGAACCGACATCGGTGGCGCGCCAACCGAAGCCTTACCGTAGGCCTTGGCCAGGTGCTGCTCGGCAACGGTTGGGTTATCGGTCACGAGGAACGAACCACCCACCGGGAAGCCAGCGTATTCCTTGGCTTCAGGAATGCCCGACTTTTGCAGCAGGTGCAGTGCACCGCCGCCGGCGCCGATGAACACGAACTTGGCGTCGGTTTCAGTCTTGGTGCCATCTTTCAGGTTTTTGTAGCTGACACGCCACGAACCGTCGGCGTTCTTGGTGATGTCCTGCACTTCGCTGGACAGTTTCAGGTCGAACTTAGGTGTGGTTTGCAGGTGAGCAACGAACTGGCGGGTGATCTCGCCGAAGTTCATGTCGGTACCCAGCGGGCTCCAGGTGGCCGCGATTTTCTGGTTCGGGTCACGCCCTTCCATCATCAGCGGGACCCATTTGGCGATCTGCGCCGGGTCTTCGGAGTACTGCATGCCGGCGAACAGCGGGCTCGCTTTCAGGGCTTCGTAGCGCTTCTTGAGGAACTTGATGTTGTCATCGCCCCACACAAAGCTCATGTGCGGAGTGGTGTTGATGAACGAACGCGGGTTCTTCAGCACGCCCTGCTGGACCTGCCAGGACCAGAACTGACGGGAGATCTGGAACGCTTCGTTGATCTCGACCGCTTTCGGGATCTCAACGTTGCCGTTCTTGTCTTCCGGGGTGTAGTTCAGCTCGGCCAGGGCCGAGTGACCGGTACCGGCGTTGTTCCAGCCGTTGGAGCTTTCTTCGGCCACGCCGTCGAGGCGCTCGACCATTTCCATCGACCAGTCCGGTTCCAGCTCGTTAAGCCAGACACCGAGGGTTGCACTCATGATGCCGCCGCCGATCAGCAGCACATCGACTTTCTTTGCCTCTTCCGCATGAACGGACGTGATCCCCAGCGACAAAGCCAGCCCCAGCAGGGCAGTGTTTACTTTTTTAAACATCAGTAGCACCTATGATAAAACGCCATCCGCCCCACTGCCCCTGATCATGGGCAACCCTCAATCACGCTACGCCAGGCAACGTACCGCGGGGTTTGCACACTCACATGAAGGCCACAGGGTGGGCACACAAAGCCGACGTATCGACCTCACTTTTATGTCCCTTCTGCGCTGACTTTTTATCTTTATTGGCTTCAGCAACCTGGGCGACAGTCAACCGCTGGGACGTATACGGATGTACGTACCAAGGAAAGACTAGACCAAGACGGCGCGCAGAATATCACGCCCGGCGTCGGATATGGACTCACCGGTCGAACGGCCATCAGTAGGCCAGCTTTTAAGATCTGTCTCATGTGCCTCCAAATCCCAGCATTGCACTATGGATTGGCTTACCCAAGGGGGGTAAGCAGACAACCATCCATCTCGTAAAGGGCATTGCAATGCTGAACAAACTGAGCCAAATCACTCTCGCATGCGGCGCTTGCTGGCTGCTGGCCGGTACCGCACAAGCTGCGGACGGGCAGATCCAATTCACCGGTTCCGTGACCGACAACGCGTGCACCATCAAAACCGGCGACGAGAGCAAGTCCGTGACACTCGATCCGGTGCGCATCGCTGACTTCGGGAAAACAGTGGGCGCCACCGCCAAGCCGAAAGCGTTCTCGATCAGCCTGGACAACTGCAGCACCGCGACCAAGAAAAACGTCGCGATTACCTTCAGCGGCCAGGAAGACGCCAGCGACTCCACCTTGCTGGGCCTGACCGGTGAAAACCAGGTCACAGGTATCGCGATCAAGATCGCTGACGCGCGTACCGGAAACGCGGTTCCACTGAATACCGCGACCGCCGACTACGACCTGCGAGCGATGTCCAACACCTTCAACTTCACCGCCGCCTATGTGCGCACCGCCGCCGATGTGACTACGGGCACGGGCGACGATGCAGTGACCACGTCTGGCATCGGCACCGGTCAAGTCAACGCCCTGGCCAGCTTCGACGTTACCTACAAGTAATTGCTCGTCAACACCGTGGGCCTGGCGCCGCCGCGCCGGCCTACGGACTTTTAAAGGTCTCCCATCATGCGTTTGAAACTGTATTTTTTGCTCGCGCTCTTACCGCTCTGGCATGTCGCAGCAGCGGACGCCGCCGTGACCGTAGGCGCCACGCGCCTGATCTACAACGGCGCCTCCAACGAAGCCAATCTGAATGTGAGCAACCGCGAAGACACCTCGCCTTACCTGGTGCAGTCCTGGGTCAGCCGTTTCGGCGGCACCAGCGAAGAAAGCGTCGACAGCTTTATCGTCACCCCGCCGCTGTTCCGGCTCGACGCCAACAAGGAAAACATCCTGCGTGTGATCTTTGCCGGTGGCGCCGATGTGCCACAAGACCGTGAAAGCCTGTTCCTGATGAACGTCAAGGCGATCCCGGCCATGAGTGACGACCAGAAAGGCAAGAACGTGCTGCAGATCGCCCTCAAGACCACCATCAAGCTGTTCTACCGCCCCGCCGGCCTTAAAGGCGAACTCAAGGACGCGGTGGCGCAAGTGAACTGGAAGGCCAATGCCGGCGCGCTGATGTTCAACAACACGTCCAAATTCCATGTCGTGGTCAGCGAGCTGAAGCTCAACGGCCAGCCGATCACCCAGGCACCGGATGTGCTGCGCCCCGGCCAACAGCAGGAACTAGCGATCCAGGCCAAGCCCGGTGATGAAGTGCAAATGAGCTACATCGATGACTACGGCAGCGTCGTAACCGCCCCCGTCGTCCGCCTTCACTGATACCCAAGCGCCAACCTCGAAACGCCATTTCAGGAACGCCCATGCCCCGTTCACTCCCATTCATGCGCCGTTGCGCCATGAAGGCTTTCGGCTGCCCGATCGCGGCGGCCTTGGCCTTGCATTTGGCCCCTGCACAGGCTGGCTACGAGTTCGATGCGTCGTTCCTTGAGATCGGCGGCGGGCAGAGTTCGGCCGCCGTGAAACAACAGGTCAGCGCCATGAGCGAAGGCCAGTTGCCAGGGATTTACCGGGTAGACGTGTTGGTCAATGAGCATTCGGTCGAGCAGCGCGATGTACGCTTTATTCGCGCCAGCGGTACGTCGGACCGCTCCTCCACCGGGCTTTTCCCGTGCCTGGATACCGACTTTTTTCGTAGCCAAGGGGTTGCCGATACCGCCCTGCAAAACCGCAGCGACGCCGACGCTACCTGCATCGCGTTCGACCAAGGCCTGGCCGGGATGGTCTACGACTACGATTTCAACCGCCAGGTGTTGTCGATTGAGATCCCCCAAGCGTACCTGGGCAGCATCCCGTTTGAAGTACGCCGCCGGCAGTGGAGTGACGGCGAGCAAGTGGCGTTCACCAACTACAGCTTTTCCGGGAGTACGGTGGAGTCCGACACCGGCAGCCGCCAGGACCAGTTCGGCAGCCTGCGCAGCGGTATAAACGCCGGAGCCTGGCGGCTGCGCAATTTCTCCACCTGGCAGAAAGGCACAGGCGACACAGGGCGTTGGGAGTCGATGGAAACCTACGCCCAGCGCAACATGGGCAACATGATGGCGATTGCCACAGTGGGCGACTCCACCACCGAAGGTGACCTGTTCGACGCCATCCCCTATCGCGGGCTGGGCATTGCCTCGGACATGGACATGCTGCCCGACCAGGCCCGCCAATTCGCGCCAGTGATTCGTGGCATCGCCAACGGCCGCTCGCGGGTGATCATCCGCCAGCGCGGTTACGTGATCCATGAGCAGTGGGTGCCCTCGGGGCCGTTCGCGTTGACCGACCTGTACCCCACCGCCAGCAATGGCGACATTGAAGTCACCGTGGAAGGCCCCGATGGCCAGCGCCAGGTGTTTACCCAGTCGTTTTCGTCGGTGCCTTACATGCTGCGTGAGGGCCAACAGAGCTACTCGGTATTCGCCGGCCAGTACCGCCCGGCGCAAGCGACCACGCAGCAGGACACCCCACGCTTTATCCAGGCGTCCCTGCGGCGCGGCCTGGCCGGCGGCACCACGCTGTTCGGCGGCAGCCTGCTGAGTGATCAGTACAGCGCCGGCCTGCTAGGGTTCGCCCACGACTTCGCCGGTTTCGGTGCGATTTCAGTGGACATGACCCACGCGCGCAGCGAAGCCATGGGCCCGGCAAAAACCACCGCCAGCGGCCAGTCGTTTCGCTTTCGCTACTCCAAAGCCCTGGCGGCCACCGACACCAACTTCAGCCTGATCGGTTATCGCTATTCCACCGGCGGCTACTACTCGTTCAACGAGGCGCTCAACAGCCGCACCAACGAGCAGTCGCTGGAGATGTACCGCAGCGGCCATATGAAGAGCAACTTCACCGCCAACGTGTCCCAGCAACTGGGCGGCTACGGCGGTGTGTATGCCAACGTGACGAAAACCAACTACTGGGACAAGAGCAATGCCGACACCTCGATTCAACTGGGCTACAGCGCCAGCGTCGGGGACATTTCCTACACTCTCGGCTTGAGCGCTAACAAAGGGGACAGCAGCAATGACCGCACGCTGTCCCTGAGCATCAGCATGCCGCTGGGCGGTACACGCAACCAGCGTGTATCGGTCAACGCGAACCAGAGCGCGCGGGGCACGGCCTCGCGCACGGCGACGTTGAGCGGCAATGCGCTGGAGGACGACACCCTGGCCTACAGCGCTGGCGTGTCGCAGCAAGTCAACGCTAATGACCGCGTGATGGGCAGCACGTTTGCCGCGCGCTATGACGCACCCAACGCCATCGTGCACGGCGGCTATAACGAGACCTCCGGTAGCCGGCAACTGGACATGGGCATCGAGGGCTCGGTGGTCGCCTATGACCGCAATCTGATTTTCAGTCAGCCTCTGGGCGAAACCAACGTGATCGTGGCCACACCCGGCGCCGCAGACGTGGGAATCGCCAACAAGCGGGGTGTGCGCACCAATGCCAATGGCTACACGGTGGTGCCGTCTGCCCTGCCCTACCGCAAGAACCGTATGTCGCTGGACACCCAGTCGATGCCGGCTGACGTCGACATCGCCCAACTGGTGCAGGAGGTCACGCCGAATCGCGGTGCCTTTGTGCTGGCGGACTTCGAGACCCGCAAAGGCCAACGCATTCTGTTCCGCATCATCGATGCACGCGGCGAAGCGGCACCGTTTGCCGCCAAGGCCGAACTGTTCGCCCCGGATGGGCGCTCTTTGGGTAGCACACTGGTGGCTGACAAGGGCCGTGCGTACCTGAGCGGCGTACCGGCGCAGTCACGCCTGTTGATCAGCGTGGATAACCAGCCGTGGTGCAGCCGCGAATTGAAACTGGACGATAAAGGGCCTGCCGAGGGTGGGATTACACAACTGAACATTCAATGTGAGCGCGCGGCCGGTGGGTCGGGTGCCAAGGATTCGTAAGTAATGATCATGAAAATCAAGCCTGGAAACTGCTTGCTGAAGCTCATGACACTGGTGGTACTGGGTTGGCTGTCGCCTCAAGCACAGGCTTTCATCAGTGGAAGCATAAAATGCTCTCTCTCGGGCTATCCATCCAACGGTTACGAATTCGCCGCCGGAGCCGAGATGAAAGTCCCATTCAGCGGTACCTGCACAGCGGTACGTACCTACCCGTCTGGCGCAGGTACCAATTTGGAAATCACGGCGATTTCCGGAACGTCCCCCGCTAACCTGCAGGTCCTGGACCCCTATAGCAACACCTATATGCTTCAACTGCCGCTGGGCAGTTGGGGAGCCGCATGCTTGGGTGGGACTTGCGCGCCCATACTCGCCGGACGCTCGGTTTCTTACGTGTACTACGTAGTGGGAACCGCCCCGAGTACGCCGGGCCGGCGCACCGCGAGAGTGAAGCTTGGCGTGACCTCTACAGGTGGTTGGCAGGCCTATGCGGAATGGTTCCATGAGTGGCTATTCATCTACAACGTCCGCGCCGTCAGTTGCAGCTTGAGTTCTCCGAGCGCCGTCAACTTGAAATTCGGCACTATCAGCAGCGCTAATCTCAGCGCCGTTTCGCAGTCGACCAGCGTGTCACTCAATTGCCCGTCGTCGATGCGCGCCAACGTGACCTTGACGCCGAGCCAGTCAGTGGTCAACGCCAATACCGGAGTATCACGCACCACGCTTGCGGGGCTGAACATGCAGGCTATCTGGACCGACAGCGGCAACCCGGTGGTTTTTACCAGCCCGCGCGCGATGCTACTGAGGGCCGGCAGCAACAGCGTGAATTTGAGTTTCAAGCCGCAACTGGAGGCAGGGAAATCGCCTGCCGGTGCGTTCCAGAGCCAATACACCCTGAACATCAATTACCAATGAGGCTTTCATGAAAACGTCATTGCTCGCCCTGGTACTGCTCGGCACTGCCGCCCAGGCCGCCGACACCGTGAATATCACCGTAAGCGGCACCCTCACCCGACCGCCCTGCGTACTGACTTCTGGCACCTCCCTCACGGCAGCATTCGGTAATGTGCGCACCGACCAGGTCGGCACCACCGATACCGTAGCGGTTCCCGTGAAAATGACCTGCCCGGCTGGCTCATCGCTGAACGTAAGCTTCGCTTCCAGCAAAGGCACGCACACCGACACCGTGGCCAAGACCACGGCCGACAACCTCGGCGTTTCGCTGTTGTGGGCAGACAATACGGTGGCCAACCTCAAAGGCACCGCCAAGGCCTACAGCAACCTGAGCGGCAACGTCGACATCAGCCTCAAGGCGAAGCTGATCGCACAAGGCACCCTGACGCCGGGCGCGTTCACCTCGTCGATCGTCATGACCATCAACTACCTATGAAAGCGCTTATCTGGATACTGCTGGCGGTGACCGGCACGGCGGTTGCGCAACCGGCGGATGAGGCGAAGATCGATGTCAGCGGCAAGTTGATCGCGCCGCCCTGCACACCACGCTTTCCCACCTCGCAACAGTTGAAACTGGGTGACGCCAACCTCAACCAGTTGGTCGATGACAGCGTCGCCGCTACCGACGTACCGCTGATCTTCGATTGCCAAGCTGACAGCCAGGTGAGCCTGACGTTTTCAGCGGGGTTGGGCAGCGCTGACAACCAGACCCTGCTCACCAATCGCGTTGGTCTGGGACTGCGCCTGGGGCTGCTGAATAAAAGCGCGAAGGCCGATTTCAGTCTGGGAGAAACCAGCAACTGGACGGTGGAAAAAGAACCATTGGAACTGACCCTACGAGTCAAACCGGTGACCGTGGGCGAACTGCCCGAAGCGGGCAGCTACAGCGCAACGCTGTTGATGCAGATGACGTACCGCTAACCCCCCTACTGAAACTGCCGGGCCTCGATGCAATAGGTCAGCAGCGCCTGATCACTGTCCACATCCAGCTTGCGCATGGCCGAGATCTTCTGTGCGCTGACGGTCTTGTTGCTGCGGCTCAATTGCCTGGCAATGTCGCTGACACTCATCCCCGTGACGAATAAACGCAGCACCTCCATCTCCCGTGGCGACAAGCTCTGGAACCGCTCCTGCACCTGAAACCCGTTGCCCACCACCGACGTCGCCGCCGGCATCGGTGCCCGGTAACTGCGCTGGGCACTGATGGCGCCCAGGGCTTTCTCGATTTCACCGTGCAGGTGGTTCTTCTGGATCACGCCGGCCACGCCCAACTCCTGCAAACGCGTGAGGATCAGGCTGTTGGAGATCATGGTCAGCACCAACACTTGGGTCTCGGGGAAGTGGCGCAGGATGTACTCGATCAACTTCAGGCCATCGCCATAAGTGTCATCGCCGGGCATGTTGAAATCGGTGATCAGCACTTGCGGCCGATGGCTGCGCAACTGCTCGATCAACTGCGTCGAACTGACCGCCTCGCCCACCAGGCGGTAGCGGGCGTCGCGCTGCACGATTTCGCGCACGCCCACCAACACGATGGGATGGTCATCGGCTATGACGACGTTCATGTCTCGCATGGTTCAGCTCTCTTGTAGGGGGCGTTCATCAGGTGGATGACTCGGCCAGCAGGCACTGCGCGACGGCCGTCAAGCGCGCGCACAACACACGGATCTGCGTGGTGGCATGGCTGTCCAACGGGCCATCGTAGAGGGTGTTTTCCCATGTCTGACAGGCGTTGGACAACAGCCCGGCGCGCACGCTGGCCAGCGCGCCGTTGAGGCTGTGCAGGCGTTGGCGCACCCGATCGGAGTCGCCGGCGTCCAGGCCCTGTTCGATGAGTTGCACGTCGACCAGCAGGGTCTCGCCCATCAGTTTGCGCATGGACGGCGACAGCTCGATCCAGCCTTCCCGGTCGCGGTCCGGCGCCGGTGTCGTCAGGGCCGTGGCGCGCCTGCAGTGCGCCATCAACGCCTGGCGCAACATGCTCAGGCTCAGCGGTTTGACCACCCAGGCATTCATGCCCACCGCGAGGCAGCGTTCGCCTTCCTCGCGCAACGCATTGGCGGTGACGCCGATAATCGGCACCTGCACGCCCTGTTCGCGCAAGGCGCGGGCCAGGTCGTAACCATTGAGGCGCGGCATGTTGATGTCGGTGATCACCAGATCAAAAGGCTGCGAGCCCCAGATCTGCAACGCATGCTCGCCGTCCCGCGCCACGGTGGCCTGGGCCCCGAGCGCTTCGAGCTGCTCCTGCAATACTGCCTGGCTGACCGGGTTGTCTTCGGCCACCAGCACCCGCACGTTCAGGCACGGCGCATCCAGACAGGGCGAGGCCAGCGCCGGGCTGGTGGCTGAGGGCACGGGAGTGAGAATCGGCAAGGTAATGAACAGCGAAAAACTGCTGCCAAGGCCCGGTTCGCTGACCACGCGCATGCTGCCGCCCATCAATTCACTGAGACGCGAGCAGATCGACAGCCCAAGGCCCGCGCCATTGCCATCCTGGCCGCCAGCCACTTGGTAGAACGGTTTGAAGAGCTGTTCCACGGCCTTTTCCGGAATGCCCACGCCGGTGTCGGTGACTTGCCACTGCAAGGCGACTTCCTGCTCGAACAGCTGTTGCACGGTGAGGCGCAAACGCACGCGGCCGGAGTCGGTGAACTTGATCGCATTGCCCAACAGGTTGTGCAGGATCTGCCGAATGCGCCCGGCATCGCCGCGCAGTTGCTGCGGCACCTGCGGGTCGATCTCGGCGTCGATCTGCAAGCCTTTGTTGCGCGCCGTGGCGGTGAACGCCAGCACCGACTCGTCCACCAGTTGATGGGGGTCGAAGGCAACCGCCTCCACCGCCATTTGCCCGGACTCGATCTTCGACACGTCGAGCACGTTGCTGATCAACTGGAACAGCACAGTGGACGAGCCCTGGATGATTTCCAGGTACTGACGCTGGCGCTCGCTCATGTCGGTCAGCGCCATCAGCTCCAGATTGCCCAGCACGCCATATAAGGGTGTGCGGATCTCATGGCTCATGGTCGCGAGGAACACCGTCTTGGCCTCGTTGGCGGCGGTGGCTTCCTGACGGGCCTGGTTCAGTAATTGGGCTTCGTCCACATGCCGCGTGATGTCGTTGCAGCCGCAAAGAAATACGTCGTCGCCCTCGTAGCGCGCGGCCACCACCACAACCTGCAAATAACGGCCGTCCACCGCCAGGCACATTTCGCCGGGGGTGTCGGCGCCGTCGTTGGCCTTGAGTACCGCCAGCAAGGAAGCAGTGCCGCCCAATTGCAGGGCGCGCTGGTTCTCCAGCAGCAGTTGCGTGTCGCTGCGCCGCACCACGCACAGCCCGGCCGGGGCGTTGTGGAGCATGATGCGGTTGAACGCTTCGCTCTCGAACAGCCGCTCCTGAGCGCGCTGCGCCGGGCTGACGATGCGCGTCTTGTACCAATGATTGATCCACCAGCCGAGCAGCATGGCGGCGAGGAACGTGAGGCCGAGACCGAGCAGCGGCCATTTGGCGTAGCGCAGGAAGTCCTGATAGGTGATGGCGTACAAGCCGGTCCAGCGTTCACCGCCCGCGCTGGTCATCTTGAAGCGCAAGCCCTGGCGGCTGAAGCTCAAGCCCATGGGCGCCATCTGTTCGTCGCCGAGGCTGCCGAGCAACACGTCGCCCTCGGGCGCGATCAGGGTGAACTGGTTGTAGACCGACAGTCGCAACACCCGCTCGAACTCATCGACCTGGGACGTATCCACCACCGCCGCCAAGGCCAGCAAGCCCTGGCCTTGAGCAGCCGGCAACACAGCGCCGGGCACATCAAGACCGATCATGGCGACCACGCTGCGGCTGTCGTGATACAGCTGCGACGGCGCGCGCATCCAGCGCACGCGGCTGTCATTGAGCAAGGCGGCCTGGCGCTGTTGCAATTCATGCAAGCGCCCGACCACCTCGCGGTACTGTCCGGGCAACAACGGCTGATGCTGGCGTAGGCCGCCAATGCCGGGCACAGCTAGGCTGGTGAGGTTGTCAGGCGTGAGCACGAACAGCTGTGGCGATGCATAAAACGAGCTGGCCCAATAGCCGCCATAGTAGTCGGTCAATTGCACGCCAAATGCCAGCGCGCGCCGTGTGTCATCCGCCGATAAGCCGGGATCATGGGACAAGGTGAACGGCAGCGAGAGCGCAAACCCCTTAGCCTGCAACACCACCTGCCCAGCGTCGCGCTGCACCTCCACCACCGACGTCGATTGCACCGCCGGCAACGGCGGCGAGTTGCGCTGGCTGTAACCGCTGGCCACATTGCGCAGAAACGCCTCATGCTCGTGAATGATTTCCACCACACGGGCAAAGTGAAACTGGATCTTTTCCTGTTCGGCTTCCAACAAACGCGACACTGCCCAATAGCAACTGCTGGACAGCAGCAAGGCGAGCCCGGTGAGCAACAACAGGGCTTTGTTCAGGCGTTGAGAGCTTTGCGCCAGCTTGTCCAGGCGCAGACTTGCATGTTTCATCGTCAGTACCGCGAAAAGCCTGGAATCAGGACGTAGGGTCTATGCTTCATCCGGCATTGACCGATAACACCCGGCTGACCGGATGACCCTTCCTCTGGGCTTCTTGACTGTGTGACCCCGGCCGTTCAGATAAGTGCTGGCGCAGGGCCATCTTCGATCAACAGCGCGCTGAATTTTTCGGCAGCGACGCCGTGGGAAATCAAGAAGCCTTGCACCTGGTCGCAGCGAAAACGCCTCAGCACCGCCAGCTCAGCCTGGGTTTCGGCGCCTTCGGCGATGGTCGTCAGGCCGAGTTTGCGGCCCAGTTCGATGATGCTTTGCAAGGCCGACGCCAGGTGTTCGTTGTCTGCACAACCGTGCACCAGTGAGCGGTCGATCTTGACCTCGTTGAACGGCGTAGACACCAGGTTGAAGTAAGAACTGAAGCCCTTGCCAAAATCATCCTGGGCCAGACCGAAGCCCATCAGGCGCAGGCGACATGCTCCAGCGTAGTAGTTGCTGGCCAACTGTGTGGTGGAGCTTTCCATCAGTTCGAAGGTGATTTGCCGGGGCTCCGCGTCGCGCTGCAGCACTTGGGCCAGCAAGCGATCGACCAGGTCGCACTGGTCGAGCAGATGGGTTGGCAGGTTGATCGACACCGGCAGCCGGTAGCCGAGCTGCGCCCACTGGGCCTGGGCGGTCAGGGTCTGGGCGAGGATGCAGGACAGCAGTTGGGTTTCCAGGCCCTGGCGTTCGATCTCGCCGAGAAACTCGGCGGGCATCAGCAGGCCCTCCTGCGGGTGGACCCAGCGAGCCAGGGCTTCGGCGCCGACAATACGCCCGTCGTGCAGGGATTTCTTGGGCTGGAACCAGGCCTGGATCTCACCGTTGGTCAATGCGCGGGCCAGGGTGTCCCGCGCCAGGTTGACGCCGCGATGGCAACACGGCGTGCGCGCCTGTTCGGCCAGCCGGTCGAGGCAATCGCGCAGGCTGCGCACCTGCGGATCGCTGATCGGTTTGGACAGTAATCCAGCCACCGTCAGGCCCAGGTTGCCCGCGACCTCCCCGGCCCCCACCAGCATGCGCCGCGAAGCCACACTCATCAGCGCCAACGCGGGCGGCGCCTGCAGGCCGGCCAGTTGCTGGATCAGTTGCACACCGTCCATCCCCGGCATCATCAGGTCGCTGAGCAACAGGTCGTAATGCTGGCTGGCCAGGCGCTGCAACGCGGTGGCGCCATCCCAGACCGCGTCGACGTCAAACCCGCCGATGGCCTGGAACACGTTGATCAGGTACTCATGCTGAAAGGGATGGTCTTCCACGATGAGCACGCGATAGGCACTCAAGGCTCGCTCCTTTGAAAGCGCTGCAGGCACTGATAGAGCGCGCGCAGGGTAAACGGCTTGACCAGGCAGTGGTCCATGCCGGCGCTGAGGCAACGCTCGGCTTCGTCGAGCATCGCGTTGGCCGTAGCGCCGATGATCGGCAGCGAACAGCCCAAGCGGCGAAGTTGTTCGGTGAGTTCGTAGCCGTTCATGCGCGGCATGTTGACGTCGGTGAGGACCATGTCGAACGGGCGTTCGCCCCACAACGACAGCGCTTCGATACCGTCGCCGGCGAGCACCACGGTGCAGCCGAGTTCTTCCAACTGATCGCGCAGGATCAATTGGTTGATCAGGTTGTCTTCAGCCACCAGCAGACGCAGGTTCAGGCTGACCTCGGCGGGCGCCTCGCGGGGGATGGGCGACAGGTGTTCCTCGATGCCCTGGGCGCGGCTGACGGCACGATTGAGCGCGTGCAGGTTGTTCAAGCCGATCTGCCAACACGCGCCCGGTCCCAGCGAGACGCCATGCTCATCAGCCGACGCAACTACCCGTGGGCCCGACCAGCGAAGCCGCGCAGCATCGACCGCGCCAGGATAAAGCTCGACCAGCACCGCGCCGGGGTCAGTGGCGACGGATTCGGGCACGCCCAATTGCGCCCGCGCACCCCAGCGCCGCAACCAGCCCCCGATGCTCTCGGCCAGTTCGCGTACCGGTGACACCACATAGACCCGCTCGCCCAACAACGGCAAGGCCCAGGGCTGATCGTCGGTGACCTGCTCCAACGGCAAGTTGAAGGTAAAACTGCTGCCCAGGCCCGGCTCGCTGACCACACGCAACGTGCCGTTCATCAAGTGCACCAGGCGCTTGCAGATCGACAGCCCGAGCCCGCTGCCCGCCACCACATTGGCGTTGCCGCTGGCCTGGAAGAACGGCTCGAACAAATCGGGCTGGTCGTGCGCCGCAATGCCTTTGCCGGTGTCGACCACCTGCCACTGCAACATGCTGCGCTCGCCCTCACGGCTTTCCAGGCGTAAACGCAGGACGATGCGCCCGCTCTCGGTGAATTTGAGCGCGTTGTTGAGCAGGTTGTTGAGGATCTGCCGAATCCGTGTGACATCGCCGCGCACGCGTTCGGGGGTGTGCGGGTCGAGGCAACTGAACAATTGCAGGCCCTTGCTCTGGGCGGCACCGGCATAGCCTTGAATCACTTCCTGCACCAGTTCCAGCGGAGAAAACACCGTGAGTTCCAGGGACAACTGCCCGGCTTCGATCTTGGAGACATCCAACACGTCGCAGATCAATTGCAGCAGGTTCGCGGAGGAACCTTCGATGGCATTCAAGTAGCCGCGCTGCTGGTTGTTGAGCTCGGTGCGGGCAAGCAACTCCAAGGTGGCCAGCACGCCATACAACGGCGTGCGGATCTCGTGGCTCATGGTTGCGAGGAACAGGGTCTTGGCCTCGTTGGCCGCATCCGCCAGGGTTCGCGCCTGCTCCAGCGCCAACTCGACCTGTTTGCGCTCGCTGATGTCGCTGAAGGCACAGATCAACACTTCTTCACGTTGGTAACGGGTAGGTGCAAAGCTCAGGAACAGGTGGCGACCATCGGCCATCTGCAACTCGTCGGTGCTGCCGTGTTCGGCGTCATGGAAGGCACGGCGAACCCAGTCGAGACACAGTTGCCGGCGCTCCTGGCCCTTGCCCAGCCATTGGCGCGACAACGGGTTTTCCAGCACCACTTCGCCGTCACTGCGCCGCAGCACGCACAAGGCCACCGGGGCGATCCGAATGACGGCGCTACTGAACGCTTCGCTCTCCACCAACGCTTCGATGCGATTGGCCGCCGGGATGATCAGGCGCTGGTCGATGCGCCGGACCAGGCGCACCATCAGCAGGCTCGCCAGCGCGCACAGCAGCAAGCAGACCAGCAACGGCAGCGCCAGGCTGGGCAACAGCGAGCTCAACTCCAGGCTGTAGACGATCTGCCAGTGCGAATAGCCCAAGTGCTTGCGGATCGCCAGGCGGTCGGGCAACCAGCGGCTGCCTTCCCAGCCGAAACTGGCGGTGGAGTGATACTGGCGCAACACCTGCGCCGCCGCCGGTTGATGGGGCGCGCTGCTGAAAATCAGTTGGCCCGCACCGTCGAGCAACATGAAGTCGCCGGCCTTCTCATGCTGCAAGGCGTTGATCAGGTCCGGTCCGTCTACCTCTAATCCAAGCCAGCCCGATGAAGGACTGCGCTCGTCCAGGCGCGTAAAAATGTACAGCGATGAATCCAGGCGACTCTGCTCGGTCAGCCACAACTCATCGCTGACCGACACCTTGCCGGTATCCACCGCCATCAAGCGCTTCAACACCGATTCCGGTACGGCCCCCGGCGCTTCGCCCACGGTAAACAGGCGCTCGACCAGCGGCGTGGCACGCTGCGGCACGTAAATCAGGTTGACCTGGTTGGCCTGCAAGTAATCGAGCATGCGTCGGGTCAGCCACAGGCTCCAGATATTGCCTGCTTCACCGAGGGTGATATGCACTTCTTCGGCCGGCACTTCATTGAGGTTGCCCACGGGCGGCGTCTTATGGCTGACGGTGGACAGGCCGAGGCTCTTCAACAGCGTCTGGCGGCTGACGAAAAAACTCTGTGCGTCGGAAATCGCCTCGTTCATATAACTGCGCCGCAGCGAAATTTCCTCGCTGAATGCCGCACGCAGATAACTGTAAGCCCCCACATAAACGCCGAGCACCAACGCAACGGCAAACAAACGCAACAACTTGCGGGCTGCCTTGGGCGTCGAGAAGGTTGAATCGAGGGGTTGCAGGAAATGTTTGAGTTTCATCGCCCAAAGGTTAGGGATGAGCAGGAGCCGGGTGAATAAGACGGATCTCAAAGGCCGGCGCCGTGATGGGATGGAACTCAGGCGTAATCCGCTGTTCTAGACTCCTTCGTGGCCGCCTCGTTAGGATCGGCGGCTCGTCTTTCCCTCCTGCACAGAGCGATCCATGTCTATCCAGCAAACACCCGGGCACGTATTGCCCGCGCGCAGCGCCGCCAAAATGGAAGCCGCCATGGCCGTGGGCGCTTTCGCGATCGGTACCGGAGAATTCGCGATCATGGGCCTGATGCCCGACATCGCCCAGAACCTGGGGTTGAGCGAACCTCAGGTCGGCCACGCCATCAGCGCCTATGCGCTGGGCGTGATGGTCGGCGCGCCGCTGCTGGCGATCCTCGGCGCCAAGCTGCTGCGCAAACATATGTTGTTGCTGTTGATGGGCTTGTACGCGCTGGGCAACTTCGCCACGGCATTCACGCCCACCTTCGGTTCGCTGGTGGCGTTCCGCTTTATCAGTGGCCTGCCCCACGGCGCCTATTTCGGCATCGCTGCCGTAGTCGCCTCCAGCATGGTGCCGAACGACAAACGCGCCGGAGCCGTCGCCCGCGTCATGATGGGCCTGACCTTGGCCATGCTGCTCGGCAACCCCATCGCCACCTTCCTCGGCCAACACCTGGGCTGGCGCTCGGCGTTCGCGCTGGTCAGCGTGATTGCGCTGTGCACCATCGCCCTCGTCTGGCAATTCGTGCCGCACCGCCATGACGAAGAACGCAGCGACCCACGCAAGGAACTGCGTGCCTTCACCAAACCCCAGGTGTGGATGGCACTGTCCATCGGCGCAATCGGGTTTGCCGGGATGTTCTGCGTGTTCAGCTACCTGGCACCGACCATGCTCGAAGTGACCAAAGTCTCGCCACAGTGGATTCCCTTTGGCCTCGCCGCGTTTGGCGTGGGCGGGATCATCGGCAATATCGCCGGCGGCAAGCTGTTTGATCGCATGCAGTTTCGCGCGGTGGGTTGGATCCTGGTGTGGTCGATTGGCGTATTGCTGTTCTTTCCGTTCGCAGCTGCATCGCTGTGGGGCGTGCTGCTGAGCATGGGCCTGGTCGGCACCATGGTGGCGTTGGCTGCACCGTTGCAGATCCGCCTGATGGACATTGCCCACGAAGCGCCAAGCCTGGCGGCAGCGTCCAACCATGCGGCATTCAACCTGGCGAACGCGCTGGGCCCGTGGTTTGGCGGCATGGCGATCACGGCCGGGTTGGGCTGGACCAGCACCGGCTATATCGGCGCAGTCACAGCGTTGGCCGGATTGGGGATCTATCTGATTGCACGACGGATGAAAGGCGGGGAATAAACGAATAGAACTCCTTGAAATCAGGCATCAACGCCAGAAAACGCTCAGAAAACCCTACGTGAAAAATATTTCACTTCCAGACAGGTTACGTTCAGGTTGGATCCAATAGATCGTGCATGTAACATGTCTGTAATACTTTTCCGAATGACAAGGATGTGTTTTGAGCTTTCCCGATAGAAATGTGCTTGAGAATTTTCCCGCAACGCTCAATCACGGCAACGCGACGGTGTTCACCACACACACCAGCGACGACGGAGTCCACCAAGCGATTCAGGACCTGATCGACACTCGCCATCAACTCAAAAACCGCATCAGCGCGCCGTTGAAAGGCATGGAGAACGATCTGTTCGCCAAGTCCCAGCCGTTGGACAGCCTGCGTCCTAAACTGCGCGTCACCTTCGGACGCTCCAAACGCGACGGCACATTCGACTGGCCCGTTGAGGAAGTCATCAACACCCTGGGCGCGCAGAAGCGCGGCGCACCGGTCGCCGGACTGCGTGGTTTCGGTTACAGAAAATCTGCGCTTGGCCTAATCCAGGAATTCTTCATCTTCACCGAGATGCTCGACGGCTACCTCAGCGGCCTGGAATGGCTCAAGCAGGAACGCGGCGTCGTGAGCCTGATCACCGCGTCATTCAAACTGCTGCGCGCCCTGCACAGCAAACACATCATCCACATGGACTTCTGGGCCAACAATGTGATGGTCGACCCGCAGCACCCCACGTGCGCCAAGGCGATTGACCTGGAGAACTGCTTCCTCACCCAGACTGACTACCTCACCGAAGTGCTGGCCTTTCAATTCGGCTTCTATTATCGACGCGAGGTCTTCCGCTTTGTGATCGAGCAGGATTACGACCGCATGGTGATGGAAGAACTGGTCAACTATCCCGGTGTCGACCGTGCGCGTTTTGACGAGATGTACACACTCAGCAAGCACGAAAACATCAGCCGCCGGGCACGGCGTGAGATTTTCCATAAAGGCACTGTCGAAGTGGGCTGACGCAGCCCTGCCTGTAGTAGCGGGCTTGCACAGGGCCGGGCGAGAAAGTGCGGGAAATTTCCTGAGGGATTTAGCGGTCTGAGCTGCACAGCCGCCTCAATCTGTATTTACTGAATTCCCAACTCTGTCGAAGGGCCCACTGTGAAATTCATTTGTGCACTCACGCTTCTATTGCTCGCACAGGCTGCCTATGCGGCCGAGTCCCCCGCGAACCCTGATCCCTACGGCGGCCCTGATAAACGCCCAGAGAACAGTGAAAATGTCACAACGTACTTGAACGAAGATGGCTCCTCCACTACCTCGGCAGTGATGGTTTATGGCGATGGCCATAAGGAACACTGCATTATCCAAATGGCACCGCCTGCAGCGACACATCGGCTACCGAAAGTCACCAGCAAGACGTGTACGAGGATTCGCTCGTACTTTAAATAGCGGGCGCAGGGAGGAAGCCGCGATTTCCATGCGTACGTTACCAAGTCTCCAAGTACGTAGTATCCTTAAAATTAAATATCCCCCCTCGATCACTGACCATGCACAAAACCCAGTCGTTTTTACCCAACAAAATTGGTCGAGATTTTATAGTCGGTGACGTCCACGGGCACTTCAAGCTATTAGAGCTTCTTTTAAAAAAAGTGGACTTCAATGAACGCATAGATCGAATCTTCTCTGTGGGCGACCTCATTGACAGAGGACCCGACTCCATCGATGCCGTGGTCTGGCTACAGAAGCCCTGGTTTCACGCCGTGAGAGGCAACCATGAACAGATGGTTATCGACTGTGTTTCTGGCAATGGCGACATTGCCAGGCATTCGCGCAACGGTGGAGCATGGCTCTACAAACTATCAACTCAATTTCAACAGACCCTGTCTGACGCCTTAAAAGATCTTCCTCTAATAATAGAGGTTGAATTAACAGATGGTCGAAAAATTGGGATTGTGCACGCAGAGACCCCGCTGACGCATAACAATGACACCTGGCAGAGTGCAAAAGACGCTATTACGGGTCAGTTTGGCGAAGTCCATCAACGCCTAGCGTTAGAAAAAGCACTGTACGCCAGAACAAAAATCGAAAGCCTCGATGAAGCTTTAACTCAAGGTATTGATCAAGTTTATGTCGGCCATTCAACTGTATCCTCCCTTACCTATTTGGGAAATACGATCTACATAGATACAGGCTGCTCCTTTGACGACGGAGCGTTAACCCTCATAGAACTAACAACTCAGACGGCTACAAACGTTTCCATGCAAGCAATGCAATAAAGAGACGCCAGGGTCAGGCCACGATATCCGACACAATCATTGATTGAGGATCCTCACCGTGTACCCTGTCGCTTGAGACGGTGAAGAGCGCAAAACACCCCTGATACATCCCTGATAAACTAGGCCACTCGCCTCGTTGACTCAGATTCCCAATGTCCCTACAAACAGCTCCACTCTCCCGCCGCTTCTCCGTTGCCCCGATGATGGATTGGACCGACCGCCACTGCCGGTTCTTCCTGCGCCTGCTCTCCAAACACGCCCTGCTCTACACCGAAATGGTCACCACTGGGGCGATCCTCCATGGCGACCATGAGCGTTTCCTGCGTCACAGCGAGGCCGAGCACCCCCTTGCTCTGCAATTGGGCGGTAGCGTTCCGGCGGATCTGGCGGCCTGCGCGCGCATGGCCGAGGCCGCTGGTTACGACGAAGTGAACTTGAACGTCGGCTGCCCCAGCGATCGGGTGCAGAACAATATGATTGGCGCAATCCTGATGGCTCATCCGGCGCTGGTGGCCGATTGTGTGAAGGCGATGCGTGATGCGGTGTCGATTCCGGTGACGGTGAAACACCGTATCGGGATCAATGGCCGGGACAGTTATGCGCAGTTGTGTGATTTCGTCGGGACGGTGAAGGAAGCCGGTTGCACCAGTTTCACCGTGCATGCGCGGATTGCGATTCTGGAGGGGTTATCGCCTAAGGAGAATCGGGACATTCCGCCCTTGCGCTATGACGTGGCGGCGCAGTTGAAGCAGGACTTCCCTGAGTTGGAGATTGTGCTCAACGGGGGCATCAAGACGCTGGAGCAGTGCCATGAGCACTTGCAGACGTTTGATGGCGTGATGTTGGGGCGGGAGGCTTATCACAATCCGTATTTGCTGGCGGAGGTGGATCAGCAGTTGTTTGGCAGTGCACAGCCAGTGATCAGTCGAGCGGACGCGTTGGCGCAGTTGCGGCCTTACATTGCTGAGCATTTGGCCGGTGGCGGGACGATGCATCATATTACGCGGCATGTGCTGGGACTGGGCACTGGGTTCCCCGGGGCACGCAAGTTCAGGCAGTTGCTGTCGGTGGATATTCATAAGGCCGCGGATCCGTTGGCATTGTTGGATCAGGCTGGGGCTTTGTTGGAAGGGCGTTGATTGGGTGGCTTCCAGGGGAGTCCGTTGATTATTGGCTGAGCTGGCACACCGTCATCGGGCAGTTGGGTTGAACCTGCTGGCGAATTTGCCCTCCTATTTAGCACCACGGCCGGTCATTCAAACGGCTGTTTTCAGGTTGTTGCCCTCGCAAACGATCGAACGCATTTGCGCCCTTGAGCGCCTCTCGGCGCTCGGGTAATGTCATCAGACCCATAGGACAGAGCACGCTCATGACTTCCAAGCTGGAACAACTCAAGCAATTCACCACTGTCGTAGCCGATACCGGCGATTTTTCCACCCTCGCCAAGCTCAAGCCGCAGGATGCAACCACCAACCCTTCCCTACTGCTCAAGGCCGCGTCGATTCCGGGCTATGCCAAGCTGCTGGATGAGTGCGTGCAGGACTGCAACGGTGATGTGGGCCTGGCCAGCGACCGTTTTGCGGTCGCGGTGGGGCAAGAGATTCTTAAAGTTGTGCCGGGCCGCATTTCCACCGAAGTGGATGCCCGCCTGTCGTTCGACGAGGCCGCCATTCTCAAGCGTGCGCACCGTCTGATCGACCTGTACGAAAAAGCCGGCGTTGGCCGCGACCGTGTATTGGTCAAGATCGCCTCTACCTGGGAAGGCATCCGCGCGGCAGAGAAGCTGGAGAAAGAAGGGATCCAGACCAACCTGACACTGTTGTTCTCCTTTGCCCAGGCTGTGGCGTGTGCTGAGGCTGGGGTATTCCTGATTTCGCCGTTCGTGGGCCGCATATACGATTGGTACAAGAAGGCCAACGGTAACGACTACACCGGCTCCGATGATCCGGGCGTGCAGTCGGTTACGCGCATCTACAACTACTACAAGGCTAATGGTTATAAAACGGTAGTGATGGGTGCGAGCTTCCGTAACCTGAGCCAGATTGAAGAATTGGCCGGGTGTGATCGCCTGACCATCAGCCCGGACCTGCTGGAGAAGCTGGCGGCGGATGAAGGCAAGCTGGAGCGTAAGCTGTCGCCTGGCCATGCCGGTGAAGCGCGAGTGCATATGACTGAAGCGCAGTTCCGTTGGGAGTCCAACGAAGATGCGATGGCGACTGAGAAGCTGGCGGAGGGCATTCGTCAGTTTGCCCGTGACCAGGAAAAACTTGAGGCGCTGTTGTCCGCCAAGCTGTAAACAGCGGGGACGGCAAAAAGGGCGGTACCTGTGAGGGTACCGCCCTTTTTTTGTGTCTCAAACCGATCTCAGCTCAACTGCGGGAGCGGCTGCTCCTGATAGCGGTGAGTCAGTTGTGAATGTACTGACTGACACTGCGCTATCGGGGCTCCTCCGACATTTGGAATGTGTTCGACAGAAGGATCAGTGACGCTCGAGGGCGTTGACGAGGTCGTGAAACGCTTCGCGATTGGACTCATTGAGGCCCATCAGGATCTTGTGCGCTTCCAGCACCTTCACCCGCACCATTTCTTCGGACTGATCCTGAGACGGCAGGTCGGTAAGACATTCCGGGCAAGGAATCGGACGATCAACGATGTTGAACACCTGATCAAAGCCCATGGACTGCAGCAGCCGGGTGATGTCTTCGTGGGTGGTGACGACGGTCGGCAACAGGCCAACCTTCTGCCGAGACAGAATGGACAACTTGGCTAATAGCCCAAGGGTGGTGCTGTCAATGCTGCGAGTTTCAGTCAGATCGATCACGATCGCCGAGAAGTTCAGCGCAGTGAAGATCCGCTCAATCGTCGCATCCAGCGCCGAACATAAGGTCAGGCGCACTTCACCGACAAACTTCAGGACGAAGGTCCCGTCTTGCTCAGCGAATTGGATTCTTCCGGTACTCATCAAAGATTCCTGCTCAACACCAATAGGGCGATATCATCCGGCATCTCCCCTAGCGTGGCCAATCCAAAAACCTGCCGCAGGCCATCCAGGCTGCCGCCAGCTGCCTTGACCCGTTGGGGCAAGGCGGCTTCTTTCTCTTTGAGTGTAGGCTCTGGAAGAAGGTCCAGGATGCCATCGGACATCAGCGTCAGGCTGAAGGTCGGCGGCAGTTCCAAAATGTGGTCTTCGTAAGTGGCTTCATTGAACAAGCCGACGGGCAGACCACGCCCTTCCAGGTAACGCACACTGTCTGGAGTGTATAAAACAGGCATCGGCAGGTGACCGCCAATGCTGTAGGTCAAAAGACCGGTTTCTTCATCGATCACGCCGCCTACCATCGTCACGTGCTTGCCCAGCTTGCAGCTGATCAGGCCTCGGTTGATGTGGCCCAGCACCTCGGAGGGAGTGAATTCCGGCAAGGTGCCATTGCGCTTGGATTCAAACAACAGCCGTGTGGTCATGAACTTCAACAACACGGTGACAAAAGCAGAGGAAGCACCGTGGCCCGAAACGTCGGCCAGATAGAACGCCACACGTCGCTCATCCACACGGAAGTAGTCGACAAAATCACCCGACAGGTACAGCGAAGGGATGATTTGGTGCGCAAACTTGAACTCGTCGATGGTCCATGGGCTGACCGGCAGCATGTTCATCTGTACCTGGCGACCGGCGTTCTGGTCTTCCTGGAGCAGGTTCAGGCTGGCTTCGAGCTCGCGATTGGCGGTTTCGAGCTTTTCGCGGTAACGCTGGTTCTCGACCAGTAGACGTGCACGATCCAGCGCGCGGCGCACTGAGTGCTCCAGCACCGCAAGGTCTTCCAGGGGTTTGATCAGGTAGTCGGCGGCGCCCAGGCGCAAGGCCTCAACGGCGTCGTTCATCACGCCGGCACCGGACACAACAATCACCGGAGTCTGCGGGGCAAGCTCAGTCACCTGGCGAATCAGCTCCAGGCCGCCCATCTGGGGCATGCGCAAGTCGCAGATCACGAGGTCGGGCTGGTCGCGCTCGAATACCTGGAGACCCTGTTGGCCATTACTGGCCTGCAGGACGCTGAAGCCACTGTCTTCCAAATAGGCCGCGAGACTCGCGCGCACTACTTCGTCGTCATCGATTATCAGCAGCGTGGCACTGGTTTTTTGCATGTGGGCAAACGGCGCCAGAATTAGGTTGGCGTAGGCAACTCGGCAATGGCCGGGGTCACACTACTGGATTCGCTTTCTAGCCTCTCTGTCCTACAAAAGCGTAGGCGTTTTGCCCACGCACAACTGTAAAGCAGAGGTGCCCTTCTAAGGCGCAGACGGTACTCCCATCCGCCAGGTGTTTCAAGCTCATGCCGATGGTCGCCAGGCGTCTTTACATCGCAAATCACCGGGAGTTATAAGAACAGCCACGACCACAACACAAAGTAAGGATGGAACCCATGAGCGAACACGAGCGCGACTACGCCGAGAAACGCGATTTCATCCGCATGCGAGTGGATGCCGATGTGTCTTTGATCCACGAAGGCCAAGAGATTGCCGGGGTTTGCGTGGATCTTTCCAGCTCCGGAATGCAAGTGCAGGCACCGCGCCAGTTCAACGTAGGAGACCTGCTGAGCGTGCGGATTGATTCAGAACATCCGGCCCTTAAAGGCCTGGAGGCAGATACCAAAGTGGTGTGGGCCAAAACGGAGGGCAATGATCAGCAATTGGGCCTCAGCATCCTGAAAATGCGCTGAAACCCGCGCACAAAAAAGGCGATCACTCAGGATCGCCTTTTTTCATTTCAAACGATCACCTCTTAAAAGTCGTCGACGACCTTGCCATCTTTGACCTTGAACTCACGGTTCTGCAGGTAGGCGTTACGAATGAAGGTGTATTTGTCGCCGGTGATCAGCTTCTCACTGTCGAGCAAGCTGGCACGGGCGTCGACGATGCCAAGGCCCATGACGCTGTTACGCAGGGACACATCATCCATATAGCGATAAGGCTGGGTGTAGCTGTCGACGTACTTGGACGGCGCATCACGCAGGGTGCTTGGACCCAGCAGAGGGATCATCACGTACGGACCGCTGCCAACGCCCCAGTAGCCGAGTGTCTGGCCGAAGTCTTCATCGCTGCGTTGCAGCCCCATTTTGGTGCCTACGTCGATGAAGCCCAGCACACCGAACGTGGTGTTAACCAGCAAACGGGCAGTATCGACACCTGCATTGTGAGGTTTGAGCTGCAACACATTGTTGGCCAGGTTGCCGACGTCGCCGATGTTGCGGAAGAAGTTGTGGATACCGTCTTCAACAAATTGCGGAGTGATCCATTGATAGCCTTGGGCCAATGGCTTGAGGGCATAGGTATCAACAGTGTCGTTGAAGGTAAAGATCGGGCGGTTGACGCTTTCCCATGGATCATCTTCCGACGCAGCTTGCACAGCGAACGGGGCCAGCAGAACGGTGGCACACACCGACAGCTGAGCGAAGTAGTGGCTCCAGCGCATAGCTTTTGCTCCTTGAATGGTCTGTCATGGGCGCTATGCCCTGAATAAGGTAGCCAGTATATGACGGAAGTGCCCAATTAGGCAGCCGCCGGGAAAACTCATACCGCAAATGGACAAAATTCCTACAATTGAGCCAACTGTCATCGGACTGTCATCCTGCCTCGATAGCGTCACAGCTATTTCAGGGATGTCGACATGCCTCAAGCCGAGATTGCAATCACCAGCGCACCCGCCTTGACCGCCGTGCTGTTTGGCCTGAGTGGCTGCCTAGTGGATTTTGGCTCACAGGCGCGCACCGACTCTCCTTCCCCGGATTCACAAGCCACGCCGGGCGCCCTGAAAATCCTGCGCAACCTCAAAGAGCTGGGCGTGCCCTGCGCTTGGCTGGATGAGCTGCCGCCTGCGGTGACCACTCCTTTGGCCGCCACCTTGCCCACCTGGCTCAAAGCAGCCTCGCCCTCCTCCATCCGCTGGCCCGCCCCCCACGCGTGCTGGCAAGCGCTGATGGAATTGAATATCGAACGCCTTGAAGGCTGCGTCCTGGTCAGCGGCGAGCCGCGCTTGTTGCAATCGGGACTTAACGCCGGGCTGTGGACCATCGGCCTGGCCTCTTGCGGTTCGCTGTGTGGCTTAGCGCCCGAGCAATGGCAGGCACTGAGCGACAAGGAACGCGAACACAAGCGCGGCAAGGCCACCGTGACGCTGTATGGGCTGGGAGTGCATTCTGTGATCGATCACTTAGGCGAACTCGGCACCTGCCTGGCAGACATCAGCCGGCGCCAGCTCAAAGGCGAGAAGCCCTGATCGAGATCATGCACAGTCGGCGCCGGTGGATTAATCTACAGTTCATCCCGTAGACCTTTCTCAGCGTGCCGTGGTCTATGCCAGTGCCTATCGATAAAAGGAAGAACGTCATGCCTGATCGCAAAAAACTGGAAGAACAGGTCAATATCCTGCGCGGGCAATTGGAGCAGGAGCCACCGCTATCGGAAGAAAAACGTGAAGCGCTGGAAGGGTTGATTGCCAAATTCGAAGTGCAACTTGAATTGGAACCGGCCACCCAGACACCGAGCATCGCCGATGATGTGAACCGTGCAGTGGAAGGTTTTGAACTGGATCACCCGGGCATTGCCGGGACACTGCGCAATATCGTGATCACCCTGGGCAACATCGGCATTTAACCCGAACCCAAGCCAGACACAGAACCAGAATGTGGGAGGGGGCTTGCCCCCGATTGCGGAGCGTCAGTCACCGAACCTGTGCCTGAACCTCTGCTATCGGGAGCAAGCCCCCTCCCACATTTGTTTTACTGGCGGGCCAGGCGCACGTTCTGGAACGCCACATCCTCGGTACTGCGATAAGGGTTGATATCCAGCCCGCCGCGCCGCACATACCGTGCATACACCGTCAATTTCTCCGGCTTCAGCAGGCGCTGCAGGTCGAGGAAGATGCGCTCCACACACTGCTCATGGAAGTCCGAGTGCTGGCGAAAGCTCACGATGTACTCCAACAGGCTGGCGTGATCCAACGCGTGACCACGGTACTCCACCACCACGCTGCCCCAGTCCGGCTGACTGGTAACCGGGCAATTGGACTTGAGCAGGTGGCTGTGCACGCTCTCCTCGACAATCCGCGAGTCGTCACAACGCAACAACTCAGGACGCGGATGTTCGTAGCTGCTGACGTTGATATCCAGATCGTCAATGCATACGCCCGGCAATGCCATCACACCCTCGGCCTCGATCTCTGCAAGCCTGCGGATGCGTACGGTCACTGGTTTACCGGCGGCGGCACTCAGGTCATCGCGCAGTGTCGACTCAAGGCTTTGCGTATCGGCAAAGGCGGTCTGGTTCAGCGAGTTGAGGTACAGCTTGAATGACTTGGACTCGATGATATTCGGCGAGTCGGCCGGGATACTGAACTCACCAATGGCCACCACCGGCTTGCCCGACGGCAACAGCCAGGACAGTTCGAAGCAGTTCCAGAAATCCACGCCCTTGTAAGGCAGGGTCTCGGCACTCAGGCCCAGCTCGGCCCACTTGGCGGCGCGAGGAATCGGGAACAGCAACGAAGGCGTGTACGTGGAGATGTATTCACTGGACTTGCCCAGCGGCGAATGTTCGGCTGCGGGATGCATGGCGGAAACCTGGCTAAATAAACCGCGCCAGTCTACCAGCCTTTGCCCCCGCCCTTAAGAAACGCCTTACTCAACGGTCAGCTTGCCGACCATGCCTGCCTGGTAATGCCCGGGCAGGTTACAGGCGAACTCCAGACCGGTGGCCTGGGTGAATGTCCACGTCAGCTCAGCAGTTTTACCGGGCTCGACCAGCACACTGTTCGGGTCATCGTGCTTCATTGCACCATGGCCCATGGCGCTGTGGTCCATCTTGCCCATGCCGGTGGACGTGAGCATGCCGCTGGCCTGCATCTGCAACATTTCCTTCTGATGCGCCGCGTGCATCGCCGCGTCACCGAGGTTGAATTCATGCAGCAACTGGCCCTTGTTGACCAGCACGAAGCGCACCGTCTCACCGGCTTTTACGTCCAGGGACTTGGGCGCAAAGGCAATATCCTGCAGCGTCACTTCTACGGTGCGCGTGGCCTTGTCAGCCGCTGCTGGTTGACCAAATGCATAGCTGTGGGATGCATCAGCCATTGCATTGAAACTCAACGCCAACAGGCAACCCGCCAACAACTGGGGTGTACGCAACGTCATCTCTCTTCTCCAAAATGTATAACCGGCTTGAGCCGCACTCTAAGATTACGCCGCTGCCAGCCAACTGACTGCTAGATTACAACTTTGTCAGGTTGCGCCCCGCACCTGGTCCCCACGGTATAAAGCCCCCTCGCCACCCGTTGCCAAGAGCTACCCCATGAAATTGCTGATCGTCGAAGACCAACCGAAAACCGGCCACTATCTGCGTCAAGGCCTGGCCGAGGCTGGCTTTACCACCGAACTGGTGGCCGACGGCACCAGCGGCCAGCACCTGGCGCTGACCGGCGATTATGACCTGCTGATCCTGGATGTAATGCTGCCCGGTCGCGACGGTTGGCAAATCCTGCAAGCGGTGCGCAGTGCCGGTCTGGAGATCCCGGTGCTATTTCTGACCGCCCGGGATGCCGTAGAGGACCGCGTGCATGGCCTGGAATTGGGCGCCGACGATTACCTGATCAAACCCTTCGCCTTCTCCGAATTGCTGGCGCGGGTGCGCAGCCTGTTGCGCCGTGGCAGCAGTACGCCCCAGGAAACCGCCCTGCAAGTGGCCGACCTGCGTTTGGACCTGATCCGCCGCCGCGTCGAGCGCGACGGCCAACGTATCGACCTGACCGCCAAGGAGTTTTCTCTACTGGAACTGCTGCTGCGCCGCCAGGGCGAAGTGCTGCCCAAAACGCTGATCGCCTCCCAGGTGTGGGACATGAATTTCGACAGCGACACCAACATCATCGAAGTAGCGATCCGCCGCCTACGCCTCAAAGTCGATGACAACTTCCCTAATAAGCTGATCCACACCGTTCGCGGCATGGGCTATGTGCTGGAGGAGCGGTGCAATTGATCAAGCGCCTGTCCCTCGCCAGCCGCCTGGCACTATTGTTTGCGGCTTGTACGGCAGTGGTGTCGCTGATTGCAGGCGTGCTGTTCAACCAAGCCAGTGAGGCGCACTTTGTCGAGTTGGACCAGCAGCAACTCGACAGCAAACTTGTGGCGTTGCGCAGCACCTTGCAGGGCGTCGACTCACCTCAAGCGTTCAACCAACGCGAGGCGCAACTGCGCGTCGAACTCAATCGACAGCCCGACCTTGCACTGCGCATCACTTCAGCCGGCCAGCGCTGGCTGGACGATGCGTCGAACGTCGCCCTGCCCACCGCGCCCGGCCTGCATAGCCTACAAAATGCCGGCACCGATTACCGCGTCTACAATGCGCCACTGAACGCTGGCCAAGCTGACTCACCGCAACTGAGCCTGATACTCGACATCACCCACCACCAGCACTTCCTGCAACGCATGCAGCGTTTGATCTGGCTCACCGTTGGCCTCTCTGCCCTCGCCACCGCGCTGCTGGGTGCCTGGGCCGCACGCAGCGGCTTGCGCCCATTGCGGCGCATGGGCGAAGTGGCTGCCAGCGTATCGGCCCACTCCTTGACCCAGCGCCTGCCTCAGCAACACATGCCGGCGGAACTGGCTGAACTGGCCCAGGCCTTCAACGCCATGCTGGGACGATTGGACGACGCGTTCCAACGCCTGTCGGCCTTCTCCGCCGACATTGCCCATGAACTGCGCACGCCGCTGTCGAACCTGCTGACCCAGACCCAAGTCATCCTCACCCAGCCACGCCCGCTGGAGGATTACCGCGAGGCGCTGCACAGTAATTTGGAAGAGCTGCAATGGATGGCCCAACTGGTCAACGACATGCTGTACCTGGCCAAGGCGGACCACGGTTTGCTGATGCCCAAGCGTGAGCCATTGGCCCTGGCCGATGAAGTGGAGGCGTTGCTGGAGTTCTTTGCGTTGCTGGCCGAGGACGCGCACGTATCGCTGGTACGAGAAGGCAGCGCTCATACAGCCGGGGATCGCGGCATGTTGCGCCGGGCTTTGTCGAACTTGCTGGATAACGCCCTCAGGTTCACCCCGGCAGGCGGCGAAGTGCGGGTAAGAATAACCGAAGGCGCAATGGGCGTGACGCTAGCGGTGGAGAACACCGGTGAAGGCATCCCCGGGACGTTGCTACCGAGGCTGTTTGATCGGTTCTATCGGGCCGACCCGGCGCGCCATGAAGGCAGCAGCGAACATGCGGGGCTGGGGCTGGCGATTACCCAGTCGATCGTGCGCGCCCATGGGGGGAGGATTTTTTGTGAGTCCGGGGCTGGATGGACGCGGTTTGTGATTGAGCTGCCAGCTGTAGATTGATGCAAGCTGCACCGACCCTATCGGGGGCAAGCCCCCTCCCACACTTTGATCTATGAATACCTCAAATGTGGGAGGGCGCTTGCCCCCGATAGCGGTCTCAATAATTACGAGTATCTCAGCGCATGCGCCGGCTCAATCTTCGCCGCCCGATACGCCGGATATAGCGTCGCCAAAAAGCTCAACACAAACCCGGCGGTGCAGATCAGCACCACATCACCACCTTGCAGCTCCGAAGGCAGGTTGCTGACGAAGTACACATCCGAACTAAAGATATGCTGCCCGCTCACCCGCTCGACCCAGCCCACCAACTCGCTCACGTTGAGCGCTGCAATAACCCCCAGCACGCCGCCGATCAAGGTGCCGACAATGCCGATCACCGTGCCCTGCACCATGAAGATCGCCATGATCTGCCGTGGCGTGGCGCCGATGGTGCGCAGGATCGCGATGTCCGCGCCTTTGTCATTCACCACCATGATCAAGGTGGCGATGATGTTGAACGCGGCCACGGCGACGATCATCAGCAGCAGCAGGCCGATCATGGTCTTTTCCATTTTCATCGCGCTGAACAGGCTGCCCTGGGTGTGGGTCCAGTCATCTGCCTTGTAGGCCGCGCCGAGGCTGGTGGCAATGTCCGTGGACACCTTGGGCGCTGCGTACAAATCTTTAACCGCCAAGCGCACACTCTGCACCTGGTTCGGCTGCCAATGCTGGATTTCCGCCGCGTCGGCCATGTGTATCAAGGCCATGGAACCATCCAGCTCGGCGCCGACCTTGAAAATCCCCACCACGTTCAACCGCTGCATACGCGGGGTGATGCCGCCCGGTGCAGTGCTGATTTCCGGCACGATCAGGGTGAGCTTGTCGCCCACGTTCAAGCGGAAACGCCGGGCGGTGATCTCACCGACCACCACGCCGAACTCGCCGGGTTTCAGGTCGTCCAGTTTGCCCTGAACGATGTGCTGGGCCACGATCGACACCTTGCCTTCCTGGGCCGGGTCGACGCCGCTGATCTCGATCGGCTGCATCGCGCCCTTGTAGGAGAACATGCCGTCCATCTGCGTGAACGGTACTGCAGCGGTCACTTGCGGATTCTTCATCGCCGCCGCGGCCACCGGCTGCCAATCATCAATCGGCTTCACGCCGACGATGGTGGCGTGAGGCACCATGCCGAGGATGCGCGAGCTCATTTCGCGCTGGAAGCCGTTCATCACCGACAGCACCACGATCATCGCCAATACGCCCAGGGCGAGGCCGATCATCGATGTCATCGAGATAAACGAAACAAAACGGTTGCGGCGCTTGGCGCGGGTATAGCGCGTGCCGATGAAAATCGATAACGGTCTGAACATTCGCGGGCACCGTTGGAAAAATAGAAAACCCGGCGTCAGGCACCGGGCTTGAAACAGGTCAGATGGCGACCAGATGACCTTCCTGCAGGTGCAGCACGCGGTCCATCTGGCGGGCCATGCTCATGTCATGGGTCACCACCAGGAATGCAGTGCGCATCTGGGTGCTCAGTTCCAGCATCAAATCCTTGATGCCCTGGGCGGTGTGGGAGTCGAGGTTGCCGGTGGGCTCGTCGAGCATCACCAGGCCTGGGTTGTTCACCAGGGCGCGGGCGATTGCCACACGCTGGCGCTCGCCGCCGGACAGTTCGGCCGGCTTGTGCTCAAGGCGATGGCCCAAGCCGACACGCTCCAGCAAGGCCTTGGCACGCTGGCGTGCTTCCGGGATTGCGGTCTTGCCGATCAGCAGCGGCATGCAGACGTTTTCCAGTGCGGTGAATTCCGGCAACAAGTGGTGAAACTGGTACACAAAACCCAACGAACGGTTGCGCAACTGGCCACGGGCCTTTTCATTCAAGGCTGACAATTCTTCGCCAGCCAGCCAGACGCTGCCCTGGGACGGCGTGTCGAGGCCGCCCAACAGGTTCAGCAAGGTACTTTTGCCGGAACCGGAACTGCCGACGATCGCCACGCGTTCGCCTGGATGCAGCTCAAGTTGCAGGTTGGACAGCACCACCACTGACTCAGGGCCTTCCTCGTAGGATTTGCCCAGGTTGCGGCAGCTCAGGATTGCTTTTTCACTCATGCCCGATTCACTCATAACGTAAGGCCTGTGCTGGCTGGGTACGTGCCGCGCGCCAGGCTGGATACAGGGTGGCAAGGAAACTCAGGACCAACGCAGCCCCGCCCACCATCAACACGTCCTGGGCCTGAACCTGGGACGGCAAGTAGTCGATGAAGTAGACGTCTGCATTGAGAAACTTGTGGCCGATTACTTTCTCAAGCAAGGCGATGGCTGCGCTGACGTTAAGCGCGGCCAGGATGCCCACGGCGGTGCCGATCAAGGTACCCACCACGCCGATCACGGTGCCCTGCACCATGAAGATCGCCATGATCTGCCCCGGCGTGGCGCCCAGAGTACGCAGGATGGCGATGTCGCCTTTCTTGTCATTCACCACCATCACCAGCGTGGAAATGATGTTGAACGCGGCCACAGCGACGATCAGCAGCAGCAGCAGGCCGATCATGGCTTTTTCCATGCGGATGGCCTGGTACAGGTTGCCGTGGGTACGGGTCCAGTCACGGGCGTAATACTCGGTTTCACCCAAGTGCTGGGCGATATCCCAGGCACCGCGCGGGGCGTCGAACAAATCGCTGAACTTCAGGCGCAGGCCCTGCACCTGATCCGGCTGCCAGCGCTGGAGGCGGGCCAGATCGGTGAGATTGGTCAGCCCGAGGTAGCCGTCGATTTCGCCGGCGCCCACATGGAAGGTGCCGACCACGGTAAAGCGTTTCATGCGCGGAAACATGCCCGCCGGGGTCACGGTGACTTCCGGCGCGACGAAGGTCAGCTTGTCGCCGAGGCCCACGCCGAGCTTGGCTGCGGCCTTGTCGCCAATCACGATGCCGAAATCACCAGGCGCCAGATCGTCGAGTTTGCCCTGCAACATGAACTTGTCGATGATCGACACGTTGCGTTCCTGGGCTGGGTCGATGCCATTGAGCAAGATCTTCTGCACCTTGCCATCATGGGTCAGCAGCCCCTGCATCTGGGTAAACGGCGCAACGGCCACGACCTTGGGGTTCTGCTTGACCTTGGCGGCCAGGTTTTGCCAATCGTTGATCGGCTCGCCCGACTCGATGGTCGCGTGGGGCACCATGCCCAGCACGCGGGTGCGCATCTCATGATCGAAGCCGTTCATCACCGACAGCACCACAATCATCACGACTACGCCCAAGGCGAGCCCGATCATCGAGGTCAAGGAAATGAACGACACAAAATGATTGCGGCGCTTTGCACGGGTATAACGCGTGCCAATAAATACGAAGAGAGGTCTGAACATGTCGGGGCTTGTTCGGAGGAAAAGAAGACGTCCCGGTGGCGGGGTCTGGTAAGCAGCTTTACACTCTGACCATTACCGTTACCTGGGGTTCGCCATGTCGACATTAGATGAAGAAGAGCGCCGCGAATACTACCGTATCGACGACATGATCGCACTCCAAATCAAAAACCTGTCGGCCCCCGAAGCGGCGAGCAAGGAAGTGTTGCTGGATGATTCACCGCTGTTCAACCTGCTCAGCGAATTGCACCTCAGCGAATTCGAAGCCCAGCACCTGCTGCGCCAACTGAGCGAGAAGGACCGCACCCTCGCCGCCTTCCTGCGCGTGCAGAACAAGCGCGTAGACCTGCTCAGCCAGATCATGGCACGCGGCCTGCTCGATGAGGTGGGCGCACCGCAGCCGGTGATCATCTCCGAAGGCGGTATCGACTTCCAACACCCTACCTCACTGGTCACCGGCGCTCACTTGGCCGTCAAGCTGGTGCTGATGCCCCAGGCGCTCGGCCTGCTGTTGCGGGCGCGGGTCACCCATTGCGATCCCAAGGGCGATGGCTTTGACGTGGGTACGGAATTTGAGTCCATGACCGATACCCAACGCCAACTGCTGGCGCGCTACATCCTGCAAAAACAGGCCCAGGAACGCCGCCTGGCGCGGGAACAAAGCGACGACATCTGAATTCGTATTCACTACGCCAGCCAGCCTGGCGCAAAGGAGCAACTGTGACCCTGATTTACGGCCACCGCGGTGCCAAAGGCGAAGCACCGGAAAACACCCTGACCAGCTTCCAGGAGTGCCTCAAGCACGGTGTACGCCGCTGCGAACTGGATCTGCACCTGTCCATGGACGGCGAGTTGATGGTCATCCACGACCCGACCCTCAAGCGCACCGCTGACCGGCGCGGCAAGGTCGTCGAGTATTCGGCGGCGGACCTTGTGAAGATGGACGCACGCAAAGGCGGCCCAGGCTGGATCAAACCGTGCCCGATCCCGCGTCTGGAAGAGCTGTTCGAGCAGTGCGACTTCGATCACTGGCAACTGGAAGTCAAAAGCGCTTCGCGCACCCGCGCCGCGACCACCGTGCTGGCAATCCGTGAGATGGCGGTACGTTTCGGCCTGATGGACAAAGTCACCGTGACTTCAAGCTCGCGGGAAGTATTGAAAGCGGCGGTTGAACTCACCCCGGACCTGTCACGCGGACTGGTCGCCGAATACGCCTGGCTCGACCCACTGAAGGTCGCGCAAAACTACGGCTGTGAGTATCTGGCATTGAACTGGACGTTGTGCACCCCGGAGCGTCTGGAAAAAGCCCAGCGCCAGGGTTTGCACGTGTCCGTATGGACGGTCAACGAACCTGCGCTGATGCGCAGGCTCGCCGACTTCGGCGTAGATAGCCTGATTACAGACTTTCCCGGTTTGGCCACTGCCACCCTCGGGAATTACTGAAATCGGTCTCCCCGGCCGGCTCAGGCCACCGGCCGGAGCCGCTCAAAAAAGCCGGTTGAGGCCGTCGTAGGCCGCTACCCGATAGGCTTCAGCCATGGTCGGGTAGTTGAACGTGGTGTTCACAAAGTACTTGAGGGTATTTTGCTCGCCCGGCTGGTTCATGATGGCCTGGCCGATGTGCACGATCTCCGACGCCTGGTAGCCGAAGCAATGCACACCGAGCACCTCAAGGGTCTCGCGGTGGAACAGGATCTTCAGCATGCCTTGGGGCTCACCAGCGATCTGCGCACGCGCCATGCTCTTGAAGAACGCCTTGCCGACTTCATAAGGCACCTTGGCCTTGGTCAGTTCGTGCTCGTTCTTGCCAATCGAGCTGATCTCGGGAATCGTGTAGATCCCGGTCGGCACGTCGTTCACGTAGCGCCAGCTGCCGTTGTCGACGATGCTGCCAGCAGCCGAACGGCCCTGGTCATGCGCCGCACTGGCCAGGCTTGGCCAGCCGATTACGTCACCAGCGCCGTAGATGTTGGTTACACAGGTGCGGTAGTTCTCGTCCACCTCGATCTGGCCACGGTTGTTGACCTTGACCCCGATGTTTTCCATGCCCAGCTTGTCGGTGTTGCCGGTACGGCCGTTGCACCACAACAAGGCGTCGGCCTTGATCTTCTTGCCGGACTTGAGATGCAGGATCACACCGTTGTCCAGGCCTTCGACCCGCTCGTACTCTTCGTTGTGGCGCACGGTGATGTTGTTGTTGCTGAAGTGGTAGCTCAACGCCTGGGAAATTTCCGAGTCGAGGAAGCTCAGCAATTGGTCGCGGTTGTCCACCAGTTCCACCAATACACCCAGGCCGCTGAAGATCGAGGCGTATTCACAGCCGATCACGCCGGCGCCGTAGATGATCAATTTGCGTGGGGTGTGGCCCAGGCTCAGGATGGTGTCGCTATCGTAGATACGCGGATGGTGGAAATCGATATCGGCCGGGCGATACGGGCGCGAACCGGTGGCGATGATGATGTGTTTGGCCACCAGCTTCTCGACCACGCCGTTGGCGCACACCACTTCGACGGTTTGCTCGTCGGCGAAGCTGCCGGTGCCGAAGAACAGGTCGACACGGTTACGGGCGTAGTAGCCGGTACGCGAAGCCACTTGTTTGGAGATAACTTTCTCGGCGCTCTTGAGCACGTCCGGGAACGAGAACCAGCGCGGCTCACCAATGGCCCGGAACATCGGGTTGGTGTTGAACTGCATGATCTGGCGGACCGAGTGACGCAAGGCCTTGGACGGGATGGTACCCAGGTGGGTGCAGTTACCGCCGACCTGGCGACGGCTATCAACCATCGCCACCTTGCGCCCTGCCTTCGCGGCGTTCATCGCCGCACCTTCTCCAGCCGGGCCGGAACCCAGTACCACCACGTCGTAGTTGTAGACAGCCATGCGTACTCCTCAGAACAGGCCAGGCGTACGGTTGGACGCCTGGCTAAATCATGCCGCGGCCAGCGGTCATGAAGGACAATTTGGCTCAAGTGTGTGAACCGGGGCACAGTCTATATAAGGCTCAACGCCGCGCACATTAACCCTTGGTCGCGTCGTAGGCCAGTATTGCCTTTACTACACGGCGCAGATTACCGCTAAATCCTGACACGGCCAGAAATTGAATTACCCTGTAGGCACGCACGTTTTTCAGGACGGGGCATTATGCGACATATAGTTATCTGTTTGATGATGATGCTGTCGATCACGGCGCATGCTAATGAGGCGGATCGATTGAAGCAGGCCGATTTCCCGGCACAGTCCCAGGAACTGGTCCTGAAAAACCAGGCGGTGCTCACGTACCTCTGGGCGGACGTGTACGCGGCGGCGCTATATGCCCCTGCGACGCTGAGCGCCAGACAGGCCTGGGACCAGCAAAAGGCGCTGCGCCTGGTGCTTTATTACTATCGCGACATCGACCGCTCCGACGTAATCAAGGCCGCCACCGCTACGCTGGAGCGCCAGCAAGCCAGCGCACGCTTGAAGCCCGAGCTGGATCAACTGCATGCCAGCTTTCGCAACATACGCAAAGGTGATCGATATGCCTTGGACTTTCATCCAGGGCGCGGCTTGAACCTTGAGATCAATGGCCAAGTGGTGTTCAGCAGCCGTAATGAGGCACTGGCCAGGGCCTACCTGGGTATCTGGCTGGCGCCCAAAGGGCTGTCTGATGAGTTGCGCGGCAAATTGTTGAAATGAAAATGGCCTGCCGTGGGGTATGCATCCACTGAACGACCGCTATCGGGGGCAAGTCCCCTCCCACATGTCGATTTGTGAGTACATTCAAATGTGGGAGGTAGCTTGCTCCCGATGAGGCCCTGATCGACAACACAAAACCTGCAGCCATAAAAAAGCCCCGAACCAGTCGGGGCTTTTTCATTCAACGCAGAGGCTTAGCGCGGAAACGCAGGCGGGTTAACCCCAGCCATGTCTTCCATCACGCGAACCACCTGGCAGCTGTAGCCGAACTCGTTGTCGTACCACACGTACAGCACAACACGGTTGTCCTGGGTAATGGTCGCTTCCGCGTCCACCACACCGGCGTGGCGCGAGCCAACGAAGTCGGTGGACACCACTTCCTGGGAATTGACGTAGTCGATTTGCTTGTGCAGATCGGAGTGCAGCGCCATGTAGCGCAGGTACTCGTTCATCTCTTCACGGGTGGCGGCTTTCTCAAGGTTCAGGTTGAGAATCGCCATCGACACGTTAGGCGTCGGCACACGGATCGCGTTACCGGTCAGCTTGCCGGCCAGCTCAGGCAAAGCTTTGGCAGCAGCGGTGGCAGCACCAGTCTCGGTGATAACCATGTTCAGCGCGGCGCTACGACCACGGCGATCGCCTTTGTGGAAGTTGTCGATCAGGTTCTGGTCGTTGGTGTACGAGTGAACGGTTTCAACGTGGCCGTTAACGATGCCGAACTTGTCGTTCACGGCTTTCAGCACCGGCACGATGGCATTGGTGGTGCAGGAAGCGGCGGACACGATCTTGTCGTCAGCAGTGATTTCACCGTGGTTGATGCCGTGCACGATGTTCTTCAGCTTGCCTTTGCCAGGTGCGGTCAGAACAACACGGTCGACACCCGGGCAGGCCAGGTGCTGGCCCAGGCCTTCGGCATCACGCCATACGCCGGTGTTATCCACCAGCAGAGCGTCCTTGATGCCGTACTGGGTGTAATCCACCTCAGACGGGTTCTTCGCGTAGATCACCTGGATCAGGTTACCGTTGGCGGTGATGGTGTTGTTTTCTTCATCGATGACGATGGTGCCGTTGAACGGACCGTGTACCGAATCGCGACGCAGCAGGCTGGCGCGTTTGGTCAGGTCGTTGTCGGCGCCTTTGCGCACGACAATGGCACGCAGGCGCAGGCCGTCGCCGCCACCGGTTTTTTCGATCAGGATGCGTGCCAGCAGGCGGCCGATACGACCGAAGCCGTACAGAACCACATCAGTGCCTTTACGGGCAGCGGCGTTTTGCTGGCCAACCACATCGGCCATTTCTTCACGCACGAACTGCTCGGCAGTGCGGCCCGCGCCTTCTTTGCGGAATTTGTACGCCAACTTGCCCAGATCTACCGAGGCCGCACCGAGCTTGAGCTCGCTCATGGCCTTGAGCAGTGGGAATGTTTCGTGGACGGAGAGTTCGCTGTCGTCGGCAGAGCGATGGCGCGCAAAACGGTGCGCCTTGAGAATCGCGATGACGGACTGGTTGATCAGGCTGCGGCCATAGATCGAGCTCACCACATTGTTATTGCGGTACAGCTGACCGATAAGCGGGATCATCGCTTCTGCGAGTGCTTCACGGTCGATCCATTCACCAAGACACTGGTCGGGCTTCTGAGTCACGGGAACCTTCCACATGTAGGGGCTGAAAAAAGGGGCTACATTATGCCGCCCGACCGCCCTCGTCGCAATGCGCGCCAGGCAACAAAAAGTCCTTGCTAAAAAATACCGCCCCGCTGCAGCCCAGTAAATACGCGGGTTCCAGAAGGCCACTAGTTCAACGAGTCGGCCGACTTGTCCGTAACCCTCCTAAACATTCACGCTTTTTGGCACTACATATTGAGTCAAAACACGCCATTGTTTGTCTTAGCCACTACATTTCCTACAAACCGTAATAGGCTCAGTCAGCAACTGACAGGCGGCACCTCGGGCCGTTACAATTACCGACTTTGTCGCAACGCTTGGAGCTCAACCTTCCGTGCCCGTTCTGCGTCTACCGCTACTCCCTGCCGCGGCAGGTAAACAGCACTGGGGCAACCTGCCCGGTGCCGCCCTGAGCCTGGCCATTGCCGAGGCTGCCAGCGCAGCCAAGCGCTTTACCCTGCTGCTCACCGCCGACAGCCAAAGCGCCGAACGGTTGGAGCAGGAGCTGAGCTTCTTCGCCCCCGATTTGCCGGTGCTGCATTTTCCCGACTGGGAAACCCTGCCCTACGACCTGTTCTCGCCGCACCAGGACATCATTTCCCAGCGCATCGCCAGCCTGTACCGCTTGCCGGAACTGGCCCACGGTGTGCTCGTGGTGCCGATCACAACGGCCCTGCACCGTCTGGCACCGACCAAGTTCCTGCTGGGCAGCAGCCTGGTGCTGGATATCGGCCAGAAACTCGATGTGGAACAAATGCGCACGCGCCTGGAAGCCAGCGGCTACCGCTGCGTCGATACGGTGTATGAGCACGGTGAATTCGCGGTGCGCGGCGCCCTGATTGACCTGTTCCCGATGGGCAGCAAGTTGCCGTACCGCATCGACCTGTTCGATGACGAAATCGAAACCCTGCGCACCTTCGATCCGGAGAACCAGCGCTCTATCGACAAGGTCGACTCGGTCAAGCTGCTACCCGCGCGGGAATTCCCGCTGCAAAAAGACGCGGTGACCCGCTTCAAGGCGCGCTTCCGCGAACGCTTCGATGTCGACTTCCGTCGCTGCCCGATCTTCCAGGACTTGAGCAGTGGGATTACCCCCGCCGGTATCGAGTACTACCTGCCGCTGTTTTTCGACGAGACCTCCACCCTGTTCGATTACCTGCCCCAGGACACCCAGGTGTTCTCGCTGCCGGGTATCGAGCAAGCCGCGGAAAACTTCTGGAACGACGTGCGCAACCGCTACGAAGAGCGCCGCGTCGACCCGTCCCGTCCTTTATTGCCACCCGCCGAGCTGTTCCTGCCGGTGGAAGACTGTTTCGCGCGCCTGAAAAACTGGCCGCGCGTTGTCGCCAGCCAGCAGGACGTGGACGCCGGCAGCGGCCGCGAACGCTTCCCAGCCGGAACGCTGCCGGATTTGGCGATTCAAGCCAAAGCCACGCAGCCCCTGGAGGCTTTGTCCAACTTCCTCGGCGACTTCCCCGGCCGCGTGCTTTTTACCGCCGAATCCGCCGGCCGTCGCGAAGTGCTGCTGGAATTGTTGGAACGTCTGAAGCTGCGGCCAAAAACCGTCGACAGTTGGCCAGACTTTGTAAAAAGCAAAGAACGCCTGGCGATCACCATCGCACCGCTCGACGAAGGCCTGCTTCTGGATGATCCGGCCCTGGCACTGATCGCCGAGAGCCCCCTGTTCGGCCAGCGCGTGATGCAGCGGCGCCGTCGCGAAAAACGCGCCGACGCCAACAACGACGCCGTGATCAAGAACCTCACCGAGTTGCGCGAAGGCGCGCCGGTGGTGCATATCGACCACGGCGTGGGTCGCTACCTCGGTCTGCAGACGCTGGAGATCGATAACCAGGCCGCCGAATTCCTCACCATGGAGTACGCCGAGGGCGCGAAGCTCTATGTGCCGGTTGCCAGCCTGCACCTGATCGCCCGCTACACCGGCAGCGACGACGCACTGGCGCCGTTGCACCGCCTGGGGTCCGAGACGTGGCAGAAAGCCAAGCGCAAGGCCGCCGAACAGGTGCGCGATGTCGCCGCTGAACTGCTCGACATTTACGCCCGTCGCGCCGCCCGCGAAGGCTATGCCTTTGCCGACCCGAAAGCCGACTACGCCACCTTCAGCGCCGGCTTTGCCTTCGAAGAAACGCCGGACCAGCAAACCACCATCGAAGCCGTGCGCGCCGATATGCTCGCGCCAAAGCCGATGGACCGCCTGGTGTGCGGCGACGTGGGTTTCGGCAAGACCGAAGTGGCGATGCGCGCAGCCTTCATTGCCGTCCACGGCGGCCGACAAGTTGCGATCCTGGTCCCGACCACCCTGCTCGCCCAGCAGCACTACAACAGCTTCCGCGACCGCTTTGCCGACTGGCCGGTGACCGTCGAGGTGATGAGCCGCTTCAAGTCCGCCAAGGAAGTGAACGCCGCGATCGCCGACCTGGCCGAAGGCAAGATCGACATCGTGATCGGCACGCACAAGCTGCTGTCGGACGATGTGAAGATCAAGAACCTGGGTTTGGTGATCATCGACGAAGAACACCGCTTCGGCGTGCGTCAAAAGGAACAGCTCAAGGCCCTGCGCAGCGAAGTCGACATTCTTACGCTCACTGCGACGCCGATCCCACGCACCCTGAACATGGCGGTGTCGGGCATGCGCGATCTGTCGATCATCGCCACACCGCCGGCACGCCGGCTGTCGGTGCGCACCTTCGTGATGGAGCAGAACAAAAGCACGGTCAAAGAAGCACTGCTGCGTGAACTGCTCCGTGGTGGCCAGGTGTACTACCTGCACAACGACGTAAAAACCATCGAGAAATGCGCCGCCGACCTCGCCGAACTGGTACCGGAAGCACGCATCGCCATCGGCCACGGTCAGATGCGCGAGCGTGAACTCGAACAGGTGATGAGCGACTTCTACCACAAGCGCTTCAACGTACTGATCGCCTCGACCATCATCGAGACTGGCATCGACGTACCGAGCGCCAACACCATCATCATCGAGCGCGCTGATAAGTTCGGCCTGGCGCAGTTGCACCAACTGCGTGGCCGCGTCGGCCGTAGTCACCACCAGGCTTACGCCTACCTGCTGACTCCGCCGCGCCAACAGATCACTTCCGACGCCGAGAAGCGCCTGGAAGCCATTGCTAACACCCAGGACCTGGGCGCCGGATTTGTGCTGGCCACCAACGACCTGGAAATCCGTGGCGCCGGCGAACTGCTGGGCGACGGCCAGAGCGGGCAGATCCAGGCCGTCGGCTTCACCTTGTATATGGAGATGCTTGAACGCGCGGTGAAAGCTATCCGCAAGGGCGAGCAGCCGAACCTCGATCAACCCCTGGGCGGCGGCCCGGAAATCAACCTGCGCTTGCCGGCCTTGATTCCCGAAGATTACCTGCCGGATGTGCACGCACGGTTGATCCTGTACAAACGCATCGCCTCGGCCACCGACGAAGAAGGCCTCAAGGATTTGCAGGTTGAAATGATCGACCGCTTCGGCCTGCTGCCGGAACCGACCAAGAACCTGGTGCGCCTGACCCTGCTTAAATTGCAGGCCGAGCAGCTGGGTATTAAGAAAGTCGACGCAGGGCCACAGGGCGGACGCATCGAGTTCGAAGCGCAAACGCCGGTTGACCCGTTGGTGCTGATCAAGCTGATCCAGGGCCAACCCAACCGCTATAAGTTCGAAGGGGCTACGCTGTTCAAATTCATGGTGCCAATGGAACGTGCCGAAGAACGCTTTAATACCCTGGAGGCGCTGTTTGAGCGCCTCATCCCGAAATCTGTTTGAAGGACGCCCCAATGCGCCTGTTCCGCATTTTGAGCTTGTTGTTGGTGGTACTGGCGCCTTCGGCATTTGCCGACAGCCCTTACCAGGTAGAAATGATCCTGGTGCGCCAAAACGCGGAGCCGGTGATCAACAGCCGCGCCGCGCCGGAAAACTGGGATGCCGGGGCTGTGCGCCTGGGCGACAAGATGAGCCCGCCGCGCCTGAACAATATCGTCGACAAGCTCAGGGCCGATAACAGTTACACCGTGTTGGCGCACAAGGCGTGGGAACAGAACCTCGGTGAACAGCCGGTCAAAATCGCGATCACCGACGGCGAGGAGCAGTTCGGCCAGTTCCCTATCGAGGGCACGCTGAACCTGCAACTGGGGCGCTTTACCGATATCGATGCGCAATTCTGGATCAACCAGTTCGACAGCAAGGGCAGCGTGATTGCCAGCGAGCACCTGAACCAGACCGACGTGCGCACCAAGAACAACCAACTCAACTATCTGGACGGCGGCCATCTGGCACTGCTGATCAAGATCACTTCGCTGACCGCCAAGCCACCCAGCGCACCACCGCCCGACATTCAGGACTGATCCAGCGCCATGCCCCTGACATCGTCGCTGACCAAACCCCTGGCCCCTTCGTGGGCCAATCGCTTCAAAGAGCAGAGCCTGGAGCGCGGGCGACGTTACGCGCTGGAGAATCGGGTGCGCATCGTCGAATCCGGTGACAGCACCATCATCGCCAGTTGCGAAGGCTCGGGCGGCAACGTTTACCGACAAACCATCTCGCTGCGCGAATCGGCCAAGGGCTCGCTGATTCTGGTAGACAGCCGCTGCACCTGCCCGGTGCACACCAATTGCAAACACATCGCTGCCGTTTTGCTCAAGGTCCAGGAAACACTGGCGTATCCGGCAGCCGCACAGGACGCCGAATTGCTGGAAAAACTCCAGGCCGTACTGGATAACCGTGTGGTGTTGCCGCAGGTGGTGATGGAGGACGTGCTGCCGGTCCCGCGCCTGTGGCTGGCGAGTGTCGAGTTCAGTGCGTTCGAACCGCGCAACGGCAAGATGCAGCGCTATATCCAGCACCGTGCCGCGCTCTCGTTCAATTACTTGGGCAACTATGTCAGCGGGCAAAAGAACGCCGACATCATCGTGCGCCAGGAAACCCAGAGCCTGCGCATCAAGCGCCATCCGGAGCTGGAACAACCCTTTCGTGAACGACTGCGCCTGCTGGGTTTCAAGATCGCCACCCGCCAGAGCAAGGCACTGCCGGAAAGCGCTGGCGAGCTCTTCGAAATGGTCAATGACAGCGCCTGGCTGAACTTCACCCTTAACGTCTCACCCACCCTGCGCGCCGAAGGCTGGGAATTGCAGATCGATGAGGATTTCGGTTTCGACCTGAGCCCGGTGGACGACTGGTACGCCACTGTCGATGACGGGCCTGAGCGCGATTGGTTTGACCTGGAACTGGGCATCATCGTCAACGGAGAGCGGCTGAGCCTATTGCCGATCCTGCTGAATTTGATGCGCTCCCACACCGAGATCCTCAACCCGGAGAAACTCGCTCGGCGCCGCGATGACGAACTGATCCTGGTGAATATCCCCGGCCTGCCCAACGGCCACGGCCCACTACAAGTGGCATTACCTTACGGCCGCCTGAAACCGGTTCTGGCAACGCTTGGCGAGTTTTACCTACAGGACCCTGGCACCACGCTGCGTTTGGCCAAGGCCGATGCAATTCGGTTGAACCCGCTGGAAGACCTGCCACTGCAATGGGAAGGCGGCGAGAAGATCCGCAACTTTGCCCAACGCCTGAGGGATATCAAGGACTTCACCTGTGCGGCGCCCGAGGGTTTGAACGCGACGTTGCGCCCGTATCAGTTGGAAGGCCTGAGCTGGATGCAGTCGCTGCGGCAATTGGACGTCGGCGGGATCCTTGCGGATGACATGGGCCTGGGTAAAACCCTGCAGACCCTGGCGCATCTGCTCAGCGAAAAGATTGCCGGACGCCTGGACCGGCCCTGCATGGTGGTGATGCCCACCAGCCTCATCCCTAACTGGCTCGACGAAGCCGCGCACTTCACACCGCAACTCAAGGTATTGGCGCTGTACGGCGCGGGTCGCAAGAAACACTTCGCCAACCTGCAGGACTACGACCTCCTGCTCACTACCTACGCCCTGCTGCCCAAGGATATCGACCACCTCGCCGCCCTGCCCTTGCACGTATTGATCCTCGACGAAGCCCAGTACATCAAGAATCCCTCCAGCAAGGCGGCCCAAGCGGCGCGCGAGCTGAATGCTCGGCAGCGCCTGTGCCTGAGCGGCACGCCCTTGGAAAATCATCTGGGCGAACTGTGGTCACTGTTCCACTTCCTGCTGCCAGGCTGGTTGGGCGACGTAAAAAGCTTCAACCGTGATTACCGTGTGCCCATCGAAAAGCGCGCCAGTGAGGTGCGATTGCAGCACCTCAACGGCCGGATAAAACCCTTCCTGCTGCGCCGAACCAAGGAACAAGTGGCGACGGAGTTGCCACCCAAGACCGAAATCATCCACTGGGTCGACCTCAACGAGGCCCAGCGCGACGTTTACGAAACCATGCGCCTGGCCATGGATAAAAAGGTCCGCGACGAGATCACCCGCAAGGGCGTGGCGCGCAGCCAGATCATCATCCTTGAAGCGCTGCTCAAGCTGCGACAGGTCTGCTGCGATCTACGCTTGGTCAACGACGCCACTCTGCCTGCCCGCGGCAGCAGCTCGGGCAAGCTCGACAGCCTGGTGGAAATGCTCGACGAGTTGTTTGCCGAAGGGCGCCGGATCCTGTTGTTTTCCCAGTTCACCTCGATGCTGAGCCTGATCGAAGTCGAACTGAAAAAACGCGGCATTGCCTACGCGCTGCTCACCGGCCAGACCCGGGATCGGCGCACGCCGGTGAAGGATTTCCAGAGCGGCAAGTTGCAGATTTTTCTGATAAGCCTGAAGGCCGGTGGCGTGGGGCTTAACCTGACGGAAGCCGATACCGTGATCCACTACGATCCGTGGTGGAACCCGGCGACGGAAAACCAGGCCACTGACCGTGCGTATCGCATCGGGCAGGAGAAGCCGGTATTTGTCTATAAGCTGATTGCCCGAGGGACGGTGGAAGAGAAAATCCAGCACCTGCAGAAGGAAAAATCCGACCTGGCGGCGGGTGTGCTGGATGGACGAACCACCGGGGATTGGCAGTTGGGCAATGAGGAAATTGAAGCGTTGTTTGCGCCGCTGCCTGATAAGCAAGAGAAGCGCTGACCGTTAGATTGTTTGGTAGGCAAGCCACACACCCGGAATGAACACCCTGTGAGAGCTGACTTGCCTGCGATGGCCTCGCCGCGATGTTCAGCCGATCAACTGAGCCTTTCGCAACGCAGTGAGCGCCGCCAACCAACGCGGATCCTGCTTGTAATCGGTCGAAGCAATCGCCTTACCACGCATGCGCGCAATTCGGGGCGATGGAGTGACTTTCATCCGCTGCGCCGCAGTGAGGGCAAGCTCCGCAGCAGCACGGTCATTGCACACCAGCCCCATGTCACAGCCGGCCGTCAATGCCGCTTCGATACGACTGGCCGCATCGCCGACCACATGGGCACCGGCCATGGACAGGTCATCACTGAAAATTACCCCGTCAAATTGCAGCTCGCCGCGCAGGATGTCCTGCAACCAACGGCGCGAGAAACCAGCAGGCTGGGCGTCGACTTGCGGGTAGATGACGTGAGCCGGCATCACCGCCGCCAATTGCTTGCTCAGACGTGCGAAAGGCACCAGATCATTGGCACGAATCTGTTCCAGGCTACGTTCGTCATTGGGAATGGCGACGTGGGAATCAGCCTCTGCCCAACCATGTCCCGGGAAGTGTTTGCCGGTCGCAGCCATGCCAGCGCTGTTCATGCCACGAATAAAGGCACCTGCGAGCACCGCTGCACGCTCGGGGTCGCCCTCAAAGGAACGGGTGCCGACCACCGCGCTGCGTTGGTAGTCCAAGTCCAGCACCGGGGCGAAGCTTAAATCCAGGCCGACAGCCAACACTTCGGTGGCCATTATCCAACCGCACTGCTCGGCCAGGTATTCAGCGTTGGGGTTGTCCGCCAGCGCACGCATAGCCGGCAGGCGCACGAAGCCTTGGCGCAAACGCTGTACACGACCGCCTTCCTGATCGACGGCCAGCAGCAAATCCGGGCGCACTGCGCGAATCGCCGCGCTCAGTTCACGCACTTGGCGCGGATGCTCGATATTGCGCGCAAAAATAATCAGGCCACCCACTTCAGGCTGACGCAACAGGTGGCGATCCTCGGCCGTCAGCCAGGTACCGGCAACGTCGACCATCAAAGAACCTTGCAGGGCAGCAGTCATAAACCTTCCTTAAATAACGCACACAACCCGGTGCACTTGCTTCGCGCGATACGCGCGGCAAGCACAACGGGTTGCGAGTAAATAGCTGAATTCGGCATGGCGGCTAGCTTAGCGGATGCAAGCAGCCGCGCACACCCGGCGCAGTCAAACCTTGGCAGGAACCGGCGCAGTTTTGCTGCGTGGACGCAACTGAGCAGCGGCCATGCCCGGATCGGTCACACCGGTTTCGGCGCGCATACCGGCGGCGAGGAACGGCACCATCAGGCGCATGACCTGTTCGATGGAGGTGTTGACGCCGAAATCGGTCTCGGCAATCGCACGCAGTGCCTTGATGCCCGACATGCTGAACGCCGCCGCACCCAGCATGAAATGCACGCGCCAGAACAGTTCGATAGGCGGGATACGCGGCGCCGCTTCGTTGACCAGCAACATATAGCGGCGGAACACCTTGCCGTACATGTCTTCCAGGTAACGCCGCAAGTGGCCCTGGCTTTGGCTGAAAGCCAGGCCCAACAGGCGCATGAAAATCGATAGGTCGTTGCCACTGCGCGGTTGAACCACCAGGGCTTGCTCGACGAGGATCTCCAGCAGCTCTTCCAGGCTGGGCTTGTTGTCGGCCTTGGCCTGGCGACGCTCTAGCTCACGATCGAGACTTGCGCAAAACGGCCCCAGGAAGCGAGAGAACACCGCCTGGATCAGGGCTTTTTTCGAGCCGAAATGGTAGTTCACAGCGGCGAGGTTGACCCCTGCCTTGCTAGTGATCAGCCGCAATGAAGTTTCAGCAAATCCTTTTTCCGCGAACAATTGCTCGGCAGCATCGAGAATGCGTTCAACGGTTTCCGACTGGGCCATGACTACTCCGCCTGACAAACACTTGTTTGAAACATACGTTTCAGGGTGTGTCTTGTCAAGCCTGCGGGTTCGCTTTCCGGCCGGTCAGTCATCTATTTCATCGCTATTTAATCACATCCCTTCAGGTCTGTAGGCAGTGCCATACCTGCGTTGTAGGAAGGATGGCGAATGACCGTCCAGCGGAGTCACAGAAAAGGATGATTGCCAAGCGCAGTTCACTGTATATAATCCCAGTCACTGTATAAAAAGACAGAGCGATCAACATGCTAAAACTGACGCCACGCCAAGCTGAGATTCTGGCTTTTATCAAGCGCTGCCTCGATGACAACGGCTACCCGCCGACACGAGCTGAGATTGCGCTGGAACTCGGGTTCAAGTCCCCCAACGCCGCCGAAGAACACCTCAAGGCACTCGCCCGCAAAGGTGCGATCGAGATGACCCCCGGTGCCTCGCGCGGTATTCGCATCCCTGGCTTCGAAGCCAAGGCCGACGAATCAACACTGCCGATCATTGGCCGCGTTGCCGCTGGTGCGCCGATCCTGGCACAACAGCACGTCGAGGAGTCCTGCAACATCAACCCGACTTTTTTCCATCCGCGTGCCGACTACCTGTTGCGGGTGCACGGCATGAGCATGAAAGACGTGGGCATCTTTGACGGCGACCTGCTAGCCGTCCACACCACCCGCGAAGCCCGTAATGGCCAGATCGTCGTCGCCCGCATCGGCGATGAAGTCACCGTAAAACGCTTCAAGCGCGAAGGCAGCAAGGTCTGGCTCCTGGCCGAGAACCCTGAGTTCGCTCCGATTGAAGTAAACCTGAAAGATCAGGACCTGGTGATCGAAGGCTTGAGCGTCGGCGTCATTCGCCGCTAAAGGAGGCATCATGCAGCTCGTACACACCCCACAACACACACAACTGTCGCTGTTCGAGGCCTTTATGGCTCAACCCCTTGCGCCCATCCTCAAGCAAACGGTAGAGGCGCCCTGGAGCGCTGAACCCGAGGCGTTCAGTGAACTGTCGTTGCGCGGTGCGGCCGGGAGCTGCCTGAGCCTATTGGCACCTATCCTGCGTGATCTGAGCGAAGATCAGGATGCACGCTGGTTGACCCTGATTGCCCCGCCCGCCAGCCTTACACAGGCCTGGCTGCGGGACGCCGGCCTCAATCGTGAGCGCATCCTGTTACTGCAACCGCGCGGCGCGCAAAGTGCCCAGCAGTTGACATGCGAAGCGTTGCGCCTGGGTCGTAGCCATACGGTGGTGAGCTGGTTGAATCCGCTGAATGCGACGGCCAAGCAGCAATTGATCAGTGCCGCACGCACGGGTGATGCACAGAGTTTGAATATTAGATTGGGATAAAAAGCTGGGTTTGATGAGGGCGCGAAGAGGGCTGATCTTAGTGAGCATGCTCATTATGCTTAGCGAGCTTCTGTGGCGAGCGAGCTTGCCCCGCGCCGGGCTGCGAAGCGGCCGTGAATAGATTGATGCGGTATATCAGATAATCCACGGCGCCTGATTTTAGGGCTGCTTCGCAACCCAGCGCGGGGCAGGCCCGCTCACCACAACAAGTACACTCATCAAAAAATCCGCTCGCAATAAGCAGCGCGCGGCACAGACTCAGTGAAGAACCCGCGACCCATCCTCTTTCTCCGGCTCGCCTTCCGCCAGGCGACCAGCCATCTGCACACCTACGCTCAACATGGCTTTTGCCACTTCCACGTGCTGGCCTTGCAGGAACGCTTTTGCGTCCTCTGAAAAGTCCAGAATAACCAGAGAACCCTCGTCCTCAGCCCGACGCAGCTCGATTCGGCCGTCAGGCAACTCAACAATTTCCAGAAAGGACGTCGGCATAAAAGTCTGTTCTCCACGAAAGGCCGGGATTATATCAGTCATCCACCCAGCCTCGCTGAGGATCTAGGGAGGTTTCTTTACAGCTTGATGAACGGTGCTTTCTAAACCTACTCGGGGTTTAGCACTCGTTCAGGCCCTCACGAAAGCGCAGCGCCATCTTCTTCAGCTCCTGACGCCAGCCCTCCAACTCTTCCCGGCTCAATGACTTAGGCTCGCCCTCCTCCAGCGCAACTGCCAAGATCAATGGCTGCCTCACGTCACCCTTAGGCACATGGGGAACACGCGGCGGCTGAAACATATCGGCATGGGCCTTGAGCAGGCGCGCCACCCAGCTGTCTGGGCTCTGGGCCATCTCTACCAGTTCCGCCAGCTCAGGAATCGCCATGGTCTCCAGCACTTCACGGCTCATGATCATTTCCGCACGGGGCGAACCAGCCTGGGGCAAGCGGTAGAACCCGGCGATTTCATGGCACAGGCCCAGCAAGGCGCCGTACAGGTGGAATAAGGCTGCTTCACGCCCCGCCTGAACCAGCGCGATAGCATTCATCTCCTTCCCTTCCTCGGCACGACCAAGGGCTTCCAGGGACAAACCCGCGAAGTAAATTTTCTGATTGGTACGGGTATAGAGTTCGTTGGCCATGACGGCAATCTCCACAACGAATGAGGCGCGATGCTGGCTTAACAGTGTCACGGATCAACCGAGCCCGCTGCAAGCGCAAAAAAAGGCCGCCCATACAGGCGGCCTTTGTCTATCGCAAATTAGTCGATCAAGCGCCTTGGCGCTTGTCTTCGACCTTCCACTTGCCGCCGTCGTAGAACGCTTTCCAGCCGGTAGGCTTGCCGTCTACTTCGGTCTGTACGTACTGCTCCTTGGTCTTGCGGCTATAGCGGATCACGGCTGGACGACCATCCGGGTCCTTCTTCGGCGCTTCACACAGGAAGTGGTACTTCGGATCGATCTCGTCCTTGTGCGGAACGATTTCCAGCACCAACGGCGCGCGGGTCTCGCGGTTTTTCGGGAACTGGCTTGCCGCCAGGAACAACCCCGAAGCGCCATCACGCAGGATGTAGGTATCGTTAACCTTCTCGCACTTGAGTTCCGGCATCTTCACCGGATCCATCTTCGGCGGCGCCGCATCACCGCTTTTCAGCAGTTTGCGAGTGTTCTTGCAGGTCGGATTGGTGCAACCGAAGAACTTGCCGAAACGACCCGTCTTGAGCTGCATCTCGCTGCCGCACTTGTCGCATTCCAGGCTCGGCCCTTCGTAGCCCTTGATGCGGTAGGTGCCCTCTTCAATCTCGTAGCCGTTGCAATCCGGGTTGTTACCGCAGATGTGCAGCTTGTGCTTCTCGTCCAGCAGATAGGCGTCCATAGCCGTGCTGCAGATCGGGCAGCGGTGCTTGCCACGCAAGACCAGCGACTCGGACTCACCTTCGTCATCGGCGGCGATTTCATCACCCGGCACCAGATTGACCGTGGCCTTGCAGCGTTCTTTCGGCGGCAAGCTGTAGCCCGAGCAACCAAGGAACACGCCGGTGGATGCCGTACGAATCTGCATCGGGCGGCCGCACGTCTGACACGGGATATCGGTCATAACCGGCTGGTTGGCACGCATGCCGCTCTCAGGGCTCTCAGCTACTTCGAGTTTCTTCTTGAAGTCGCCGTAGAACTCGTCGAGTACATTTTTCCAGTCGCGCTCACCTTGGGCCACGTCATCGAGGTTCTCTTCCATGCCGGCGGTAAAGCCGTAATCCATCAGGTTGGAGAAGCTCTCGGACAGACGCTCTGTAACGATGTCGCCCATCTTTTCCGAATAGAACCGACGGTTGTGGAGCGCTACGTAACCACGGTCCTGGATGGTGGAGATGATCGCCGCGTAGGTCGATGGACGACCGATACCGCGCTTTTCCATTTCCTTGACCAGGCTGGCTTCCGAGTAACGCGCCGGTGGCTTGGTGAAGTGTTGGGACGGGTCGAGCTTGATCAGCTTCAACGTATCGCCCTGGGCCATGTCCGGCAGTACATCGTCGTCACCAGGCTTGGCGATTTGCGGCATCACGCGGGTGTAGCCATCGAACTTGAGGATACGGCCCTTGGCACGTAGTTCGAAGTCGCCAGCACCCACGCTGACGGTTGTCGACAGATATTGCGCCGGCAGCATCTGGCAAGCCAGGAACTGGCGCCAGATCAGCTCGTAGAGGCGCTCAGCGTCGCGCTCCATGCCACTCAGCTTGCTTGGCTCGGTATTGGCATCGGAAGGACGAATCGCTTCGTGAGCCTCCTGGGCGCCTTCTTTGCTGCTGTAGACGTTCGGCTTCTCCGGCAGGTACTTATTGCCGAATTCGCTTTCAATATAGGTACGCGCCATTGCCACCGCGTCTTGCGACAGGTTGGTGGAGTCAGTACGCATATAAGTGATGTAGCCAGCTTCGTACAGACGCTGGGCCATCATCATGGTTTTCTTCACGCCGAAGCCCAGGCGGTTGCTCGCGGCCTGCTGCAGGGTGGAGGTGATGAACGGTGCCGACGGTTTGCTGCTGGTCGGCTTGTCTTCGCGCTTGACGATGCTGTAGCTGGAGGCCTTGAGCTTCTCCAGCGCGGCCATGGCCTGAGCTTCGTTCAGCGGTTTGAAGGCTTCACCTTTCTCGCGGGCCACTTCAAAGCGCACGTTGTTGCCCTTGGCAGTGCCCAGGTCGGCGTGGACTTCCCAATACTCTTCAGGGTTGAACGCACGGATCTCACGCTCACGCTCCACCACCAGCTTGACCGCTACCGATTGCACACGACCGGCGGACAGGCCACGGGCGATCTTGGCCCATAGCAGCGGCGAGACCATGTAACCCACGACGCGGTCGAGGAACCGACGGGCCTGCTGCGCGTTGACACGGTCGATATCGAGCTCGCCCGGCTTGGAGAAGGCTTCCTGAATGGCTTTCTTGGTGATTTCGTTGAACACCACACGCTTGTAGCGGCTGTCGTCACCGCCAATGGCTTCGCGCAGGTGCCAGGCAATGGCTTCCCCTTCGCGGTCCAAGTCCGTCGCGAGATAGATGGTGTCGGCATCTTTGGCGAGCCGGCGCAGCTCTTCGATGACCTTTTCCTTGCCCGGAAGGATTTCGTACTTGGCCTTCCAGCCATGATCCGGGTCCACACCCATGCGCGAGACCAGCTGCTTGCGCGCTTTCTCTTTAGGCGTGAGCACCGGACCTTCGCCCGCAGCTGCCTTGCCGCGCTTGGCGGCAGGCTCCTTGCTGGCGCTAGCCGAACCGCTGGTGGGCAGGTCTCGGATATGGCCGATACTCGACTTCACCACGTACTCGTTACCCAAGTACTTGTTGATGGTCTTGGCCTTAGCCGGGGATTCCACAATGACCAGCGATTTGCCCATGGATCGGAAAATTCCTGAATTCGAGAAGTGAAAGGCGGTTGGCGCCTGACGCGGCAACGCTATATATAGTGGCAACAAGGTGAGGTCAAGCGCAGCATTCTGCGCCGCCTGCCGTTATTGCCCTGAAAAAAGACTGGGTTCGGCCTGGACCAAAGCAAAGCGCGGGACCTGCTCGCCGTCAACTTCGACGGTCTCCAGGAACATGCTCAAGGGACGCACCCAAAAGCCGTAATCGCCATACAGTGCTTGGTAGAACACCACTTCTTCTTCGGTCTCGGAATGCCGTGCCACGCTGAAAACGCGGTACTGCGGACCTTTATAATGTTGGTAGAGCCCTGGTTCGACTTTCATGCTCTGGCCCCCTTACAAAATTTGTTGAAAAAAAATATTAAAAATTCCAAAAAACAAAAACCGGGGCACTTGGCCCCGGCTTCCGTCAACTCAACGCTTAGACGCGTTCGAAGACGGTGGAAATGCCTTGGCCGAGACCAATGCACATGGTTGCAACCCCAAGGTTACCGCCATTTTGCTTCATCACGTTAAGCAAAGTGCCGGAAATACGCGCACCGGAACAACCGAATGGGTGGCCCAGGGCAATCGCACCGCCGTGCAGGTTAACCTTCTCGTTCATCTTGTCGAGTACTTTCAAATCTTTCAGCACCGGCAGGGCCTGTGCGGCGAAAGCTTCGTTGAGCTCGAAGAAATCGATATCGGAGATAGTCAGGCCCGCGCGCTTCAACGCTTTTTGTGTGGCCGGTACAGGACCATAGCCCATGATTGCCGGGTCCACACCCGCCACTGCCATCGAACGGATCACTGCCAGCGGCTGGATGCCCAGGTCCTGGGCACGCTGCGCCGACATCACGATCATGCACGAAGCACCGTCGGTGATTTGCGACGAAGTACCCGCTGTCACGGTGCCGCCCTTTGGATTGAATGCCGGCTTCAGGGCCGCCAAGCTTTCCAGGGTGGTGTCCGGACGAATGGTTTCGTCGTAGTCGAACAGTTTCAAGAAGCCGTTCTCGTCGTAACCGTTCATCGGGATGATTTCATCCTTGAACTTGCCTTCCACAGTCGCCTTGTGGGCGAGTTGGTGGGAGCGCAAGCCGAACGCGTCCTGGGCTTCGCGGGTAATGCCGTGCATCTTGCCGAGCATTTCTGCAGTCAAGCCCATCATGCCAGAGGCTTTCGCCGCGTAGAGCGACATGTGCGGGTTTGGATCGACGCCGTGCATCATGCTGACGTGGCCCATGTGCTCCACGCCACCGACTACAAACACATCCCCGTTGCCAGTCATGATCGCCTGGGCGGCGGTGTGCAGCGCGCTCATGGACGAACCGCACAAGCGGCTCACGGTCTGGCCAGCAGCTGTGTGCGGGATCTGAGTCATCAGCGACGCCATGCGCGCGATGTTCCAGCCCTGCTCCAGGGTCTGGTTGACGCAGCCCCAGATCACGTCTTCGACTTCGTTCGGGTCGACCTTGACGTTGCGTTCCAGCAATTTGCTGATCAGGTGCGCGGACATGTCTTCAGCGCGGGTGTTGCGGTGCATGCCGCCCTTGGAGCGGCCCATCGGTGTGCGACCGAAGTCGACAATCACCACGTCTCTTGGATTCAAGCTCATAAATATTCTCGCTCTAGTCGTCTGGGCGCTTAACCGAAGAAGCTCTGGCCATTTTTGGCCATTTCACGCAGCTTCGCGGTCGGGTGGTACAGCGGGCCCAGATCAGCGTATTGATCAGCCAGGGCAACGAATTCGGCCACACCGATCGAGTCGATGTAACGCAGCGCACCGCCACGGAATGGAGGGAAACCAATACCGTACACCAAGCCCATATCGGCTTCGGCAGCGGTTTCAACGATACCGTCTTCCAGGCAGCGTACGGTTTCCAGGCACAGGGCGATCATCATCCAGTTGATGATGTCCTCATCGGACACCTCACGCTGTTCGTAGATGACAGGTGCGAGCACTTCGTGAACCGATGGATCGGCGACTTTTTTCTGCTTGCCCTTCTTGTCGGTCTCGTAGGCGTAGAAGCCCTTGCCGTTCTTCTGGCCCAGGCGCTTGGCTTCATAGAGAGCATCGACAGCGGACCGGCGGTCGTCTTTCATGCGGTCCGGGAAGCCTTCAGCCATCACGTCACGACCGTGGTGGCCGGTGTCGATGCCGACCACGTCCATCAGGTAAGCCGGGCCCATCGGCCAGCCGAATTTTTCCATGACTTTGTCGATACGCACGAAGTCAACACCGGCGCTCACCAGCTTGGCGAAACCACCGAAGTACGGGAACAGCACGCGGTTGACCAGGAAGCCTGGGCAATCGTTGACTACGATCGGGTTCTTGCCCATTTTCTTGGCGTAGGCAACGGTGGTGGCAATCGCCAGCTCGCTGGACTTCTCGCCACGGATCACTTCCACCAACGGCATCATGTGCACCGGGTTGAAGAAGTGCATGCCGACGAAGTTTTCCGGACGCTTGAGGGCCTTGGCCAGCAGCGAGATGGAAATGGTCGAGGTGTTCGAGGCCAAGATGGTGTCGTCTTTGACGTGGCCTTCAACTTCAGCCAGTACCGCCTGCTTGACCTTCGGGTTCTCGACAACGGCTTCGACCACCAGGTCGACATGGCCGAAATCGCCGTAGGACAGCGTAGGACGAATACCGTTAAGTACTTCAGCCATTTTCGCTGCGGTCATGCGACCTTTATCAACGCGCCCCACGAGCAGCTTGGCGGCTTCGGCCAGACCTTGCTCGATACCGTGCTCATTGATGTCTTTCATCAGGATCGGCGTGCCTTTGGACGCCGACTGATAGGCAATACCGCCGCCCATGATACCGGCGCCGAGTACGGCAGCCTGTTTCACGTCCTTGGCGATTTCGTCGTAGGCCTTGGCCTTTTTCTTCAGTTCCTGATCGTTCAGGAACAGGCCAATCAGGCTTTGGGCAGCCGAGGTTTTCGCCAGTTTGACGAAGCCTGCCGCTTCCACTTCCAGGGCTTTATCGCGACCGAAGCTCGCAGCTTTCTGGATGGTTTTGATCGCTTCAACCGGCGCTGGGTAGTTCGGACCGGCCTGGCCAGCGACGAAACCTTTGGCGGTTTCGAACGACATCATTTGTTCGATGGCGTTGAGCTTGAGTTTTTCCAGCTTCGGCTGACGCTTGGCCTTGTAATCGAATTCGCCGCTGATGGCGCCCTTGATCAGGTTCAGTGCGGCTTCGGCCAGTTTGTCCGGAGCAACCACGGCGTCGACGGCACCGACTTTCAGCGCGTCTTCAGCACGGTTTTCCTTACCGGCGGCGATCCACTCGATGGCGTTGTCGGCCCCGATCAGGCGCGGCAGGCGCACGGTGCCGCCGAAACCTGGGTAGATGCCCAGTTTGACTTCAGGCAGGCCGATTTTGGCGGTGGCCGACATGACGCGGAAGTCTGCGGCCAGGCACATTTCGAAGCCACCGCCCAGCGCGATGCCATTGATCGCGGCAACGGTCGGTACGTTGAGGTCTTCGAAATCGCTGAAAATCTTGTTGGCTTCGAGGTTGCCAGCCACCAGCTCGGCATCGGGCAGCTTGAAGTTGTCGACGAATTCGGTGATGTCAGCGCCGACGATAAACACGTCCTTGCCGCTGGAGACGATCACGCCCTTGACCGAAGCATCTGCTTTGATGGTGTCTACGGCCTGACGCAGTTCATTCAGGGTTAGACGGTTGAACTTGTTGACGGACTCACCCTTGAGGTCGAATTTCAATTCGACGATGCCACTTTCAAGAGCCTTAACCGTGATGGCTTTACCTTCGTAAATCATCAACTGATCTCCACGATATGGAAGCTGAACAGTACACATTGGACGCTGGCCTCTGGTTGGACACTGGCCTTTAGGTCAATGCTCACTCCAATCCGCCAGGCACACCCGCCAATGCGATAGTCGGGATGTATGTGCGCGCGGTCTGACAGACAAACGCTCAATTCATACGCCCGTTTGATTTGGGTACGCCACCTTCATCCAATTCCAGGCAATTGTCAATCGCTCGAAAGGCTAGGAAAAACGCGACTTTCCAGTCATTTCAGAACTCAAACCATAGGCGCACGCTTCGCCAATATTCAAATATTCACGAAATCAATTATAGGAAGGATGTGGGAAAAGACTGTACAGAACGGGATATCCGGCTAGGCTAGACGCAACCATAACGCGCACGGATGAACATCCGACGCAGCAAGCACAGATTACCGGCCTGCCTGGCCAACTCCAGCCCGATGATGATGTCGGGCTTTTTATTGCCTGAAATTCAGTAGACGCTTCAGGCCAGCGCTTTGAGCAGCGCATCAATGGCGAGCAAATCACTCGCTTCGCCCTTCTCGCCCCAATACAGGGCAATCATCTGCTTGTCGGCCTCGACCTTGTAGACGTTGGCCGGCAGCGTTGCAAAATGCGGCAACAACTTCTCATCGTCGCAGACTTCACGCCATTGATTAACCCACACACCCGGCTCCAACTGCCAATAACTCCAGGTTGCCGGCGTGCTGCCGCGTCGTGGCCGGCAGTATTGCGCACAGGGGCTCGGCGGCTCTTGCTTGAGCCAGTGCGGCCACTCCTGAGGTGCCAATTGCATGGCCAGGCCGATGCGGCGCGCCTCCATGCGCAGGGCCATTCGCCCGCTCTGGTGGCGCGAAGGGCGTAGCCATGCCAGAGGGCTCAGAACCACCACAAGGATTGACACCACTATCCAGACCGTCATATGAGTACCCCCGAATTTCTAGATGAGCGGATTTGACCTGACGCAACCCCATCCGCTTGAAAGCAGCCATACTGAACTTATTGCAGTCCCCTGGAGGAACGCCCCATGTCCTACACACATATTCTGGTCGCCGTCGACCTGACCGAAGAGTGCGATCCAGTGATCAAGCGCGCGCAGGCTTCAGCAATCGCCAACGGCGCCAAGCTGTCACTGGTACACATCGTCGAGCCCATGGCCATGGCGTTTGGCGGCGATGTGCCGATGGACCTTTCCCAACTGCAACAACAACAGTTCGATCAGGCCAAAGAACGCCTGGACCGGTTGATCATCAAATACCCGGAACTGACCAAGGAAAACTCCCACCTCACTTACGGCCAACCGCGCCAGGAGATCCACCACCTGGCTAAGGAACAGAACTGCGATCTGATCGTGGTGGGCAGCCATGGCCGTCACGGCTTGGCGTTGCTGCTGGGCTCCACCGCCAATGATGTACTGCACGGAGCGCCGTGCGATGTGTTGGCCGTTAAGTTGGTAAAAAGCTCGTAACGCCGATGAAGATGCAATGCGGGAGGGGGCTTGCCCCCGATAGCAGCCTCTCAGTAGAAACACCACTGACTGAGACACCGCTATCGGGGGCAAGCCCCCTCCCACATTTGAGCCGCTTTTTTACTGACCTCAAGTCACTCAGGCATCTAACTCTGCCCAACGCTCCATCAGCACTTCCAGCTCCTGGTTCAACTTCTCCAGAGAAGCGATGACCTTGGCAGTTTCCGCCGCCGGACGCAGATAAAAACCAGCATCAGCCATGTCGGCTTCTACCGCAGCAATTTGCTGTTCCTTGGCGTCGATATCACCCGGCAAGGCTTCCAGCTCGCGCTGCAACTTGTAGCTGAGCTTCTTCTTGGCCGTCGGCGCAGCCTCGGGTGCAGGGGCAGCAGCGGCAACAGGTGTGACCACCGCCGAGTTCAAGTCGGCCTTGCCGGACTTGCTCTCGGTCACGCCCAACAGGCGCGGTGAACCGCCCTGGCGCAGCCAGTCCTGATAGCCACCGACGTATTCGCGCACCTTGCCTTCACCTTCGAAGACCAGGGTGCTGGTGACCACGTTATCGAGGAATGCCCGGTCGTGGCTGACCATCAGCACAGTGCCGTTGAAGGTCAATAAGACCTCTTCCAGCAGTTCAAGGGTTTCTACGTCGAGGTCGTTGGTCGGTTCGTCGAGCACCAGCAAGTTGGCAGGTTTGCTGAACAGTTTGGCCAACAGCAAGCGTGCGCGCTCACCACCGGACAAGGCCTTGACCGGCGTCCGTGCGCGCTGCGGGCTGAACAGGAAGTCGCCCAGGTAGCTCAGCACGTGGCGGCTCTGGCCGTCGATGTCGATAAAGTCGCGGCCTTCAGCCACGTTGTCGATCACGGTTTTTTCCAGGTCCAACTGATGGCGTAACTGGTCGAAGTAAGCCACGTCGATGCGTGTGCCCTCCTCCACGGTGCCGCTGGTCGGCTTCAGACCATTGAGCATCAGCTTGAGCAAGGTAGTCTTGCCGGTACCGTTGGCGCCCAGCAGACCAATACGGTCGCCACGCTGCAGGACCATGGAGAAGTCCTTGATCAGGAACGGACCGTCCGGGTGATGGAAGCTGACGTTTTCCAGCACCATCACTTGTTTACCCGACTTGTCGGCGGTATCGAGCTGGATATTGGCCTTGCCGGTGCGCTCACGACGCTCGCTACGTTCAACACGCAGGGCTTTGAGGGCGCGCACGCGGCCTTCGTTACGGGTGCGGCGCGCCTTGATGCCCTGGCGGATCCAGACTTCTTCCTGGGCCAGCTTTTTGTCGAACAGCGCGTTGGCAGTTTCTTCAGCCGCCAGCGTCGCTTCTTTGTGCACCAGGAAGCTGGCGTAGTCGCCGTTCCAGTCGATCAAGCCGCCGCGATCCAGTTCAAGGATGCGCGTGGCCAGGTTTTGCAGGAAAGAACGGTCGTGCGTGATGAACAGCACGGCGCCCTGGAAATCCTTGAGGGCTTCTTCAAGCCAGGCGATGGCGCCGATGTCCAGGTGGTTCGTTGGTTCGTCGAGCAGCAACAGATCCGGCTCGGACACCAGGGCCTGGGCCAGCAGCACGCGGCGACGCCAGCCGCCGGACAACTCGGCGAGGGTCTTGTCGGCCGGCAGTTGCAGGCGGCTCAGGGTGCTGTCCACCAGTTGCTGCAGGCGCCAGCCATCACGTGCTTCGAGGTCCTGCTGAACGTGCATCAGCTTGTTCAGGTCTTCCTCGGTGACGCAGTTCTGCGCCAGGTGATGGTATTGCGCAAGCAACTCGCCCACACCGTCCAGGCCTTCGGCAACCACGTCGAACACTGTCCGTCCGTCGGCCACCGGCAATTCTTGCGGCAATTCGCCAATCTTGAGGCCCGGGGCGCGCCAAACAGAGCCGTCATCGGGCTTTTGGTCGCCTTTTACCAGCTTCATCATGCTGGACTTGCCGGTGCCGTTGCGGCCGATGATGCACACCCGCTCACCACGGGCGATCTGCCAGGACACCTTGTCCAACAACGGCATAGCGCCGAAAGCAAGGGACACATCGCTGAATTTGAGCAGGGTCATACGCTTCTCCAAAAACTGGGCGCGCATTCTACCTGAGTTGAGGGTGGGATGCGGCCAGCATTTTCAAGGCCGACACGTTCCGTAGGACATTTCCCGCAAACCTGAACGAACCGGCCAGCAAAGCTTTCGCCGGTCGCTGGCAAAAGGCTAAGCTAGGGGCAATCAGCGTCGGCAGTGCCGGCGCTAGTCGTGATTTCTCTGCACGGACGTCTCATGCGCAGTCGCCTTTTCAACTTTTTATCTTGTCTGCTTCTTTCCGCCACCGCCGTTCAATCCGCCCAGGCCGTGGACCTCACCACCCAACGTCAATATTACGATGAAGCCAAGCGCGCTCTGGCCAAGGGCGATACCGGCCCGTACATGCAATACAGCCAGGCCCTGGCCGATTATCCGCTTACACCGTACCTGGCCTACGACGAACTGACTGCGCGCCTGAAAACCGCGAGTAACCAGGAAATCGAGCAGTTCCTGGCCAAAAACGGCGACCTGCCCCAGGCGAACTGGATGAAACTGCGCTGGTTGCGCTGGCTGTCCGAGCGTGGCGACTGGCAAACCTTTGAAAAGTACTACGACCCCAAACTCAATTTCGTCGAACTGGACTGCCTGCACGGCCAATACCAGCTCACCCACAACCTCAAGGCCGAAGGCTACAAGACCGCCGAAAAGCTGTGGATGACCGGCAAATCCCAACCCGCCGCCTGTGATGCCACGTTTGGGCAGTGGGCCGCCGACGGCCAACTCACCGAACAGAAAATCTGGGACCGCACCAAACTCGCCGCCGAAGCGCGCAACTACGCGCTGGCCAACAGCCTGGTAAAAACCCTGCCAACCCTCGGTGCCCAAGGTCGCCTGATGGTGGACGTGGCGCAAAAGCCCGACATGCTAAGCGATCCATCGCGCTTCCAGCCGGCCACCGAGGCTATGTCGGATGCCGTAGGCCTGGGCCTGCGCCGCCTGGCGCGCCAGGACCCGGACAAAGCCATGGCCCTGCTCGACGGTTACGCCAGCAGCATGCACTTCTCCCGTGACGAAAAAGTGGCAATCGCCCGTGAAATCGGCCTGACCCTGGCCAAGCGTTTCGACCCACGCGCCCTTGAGGTGATGACCAAGTACGACCCGGAACTGCGCGACAACACCGTCTCCGAATGGCGCCTGCGCCTGCTGTTGCGCCTGGCGCGCTGGGAAGATGCCTACCAGTTGACGCGCAAACTCCCACAAGACTTGGCCACCTCCAACCGCTGGCGCTACTGGCAGGCGCGCAGCCTCGAACTGGCTGAGCCGAAGAACCCGCAAGCATTGGTGCTCTACAAGAACCTTTCGCGGGAACGGGACTTCTACGGTTTCCTCGCCGCCGACCGCTCCAAGGCTCCGTACCAGTTGAACAACAAGCCGCTGGTGATGAGTCAGGCGCTGGTCAATAAAGTGCGTAACACACCCGGCGTGCGTCGCGCTCTGGAGTTCTACGCCCGTGGCCAGATCGTGGATGGCCGCCGCGAGTGGTACCACGTCAGCCGTCATTTCAACCGTGATGAGATGGTCGCCCAGGCCAAGCTGGCGTACGACATGAAGTGGTACTTCCCGGCCATCCGCACCATTAGCCAGGCCCAGTACTGGGACGATCTGGATATCCGCTTCCCAATGGCCCACCGCGACACCCTGGTGCGTGAAGCCAAGGTGCGGGGCCTGCATTCGAGCTGGGTATTCGCCATTACCCGCCAGGAAAGCGCCTTCATGGACGACGCCCGCTCCGGCGTAGGCGCCAGCGGCCTGATGCAACTGATGCCCGGCACCGCCAAGGAAACCGCGCGCAAATTCAGCATCCCGCTGGCCTCCCCGGCCCAGGTCCTGGACCCGGACAAAAACATCCAGCTCGGCGCCGCCTACCTGAGCCAGGTGCACAGCCAGTTCAACGGCAACCGCGTGCTCGCTTCCGCCGCGTACAACGCCGGCCCCGGCCGCGTGCGCCAGTGGCTGCGCGGAGCGGATCACTTGAGTTTCGATGTATGGGTGGAAAGCATCCCATTCGACGAAACCCGTCAGTATGTGCAAAACGTGTTGTCTTATTCGGTGATCTACGGGCAAAAACTCAACTCACCACAGCCGCTTGTGGATTGGCATGAGCGCTATTTTGATGACCAGTAAGGTCTGAAGCCACTCTGAAAATGCCCGCATCTTTCGATGCGGGCATTTTCATTTCCACGGCTGCAAATATTCTGATCGCCCGGGGAAATACACATACAGAAAAAACATGATGGAACGCGAAAAGTCTGATGTTCACTCAGCCCACGAGCTCAGTCGATAAATCATCTCTGAGTGACTGACTTCAAAATGGCCTAGAGAGAAACTCAGACATGACACTCACGTCCATCAGCAGCCGCATAAACACTCAGCCCGCGACCAACATCATCACCCCCCCGCCACTCTTCGAGATCAAGAGTGAAAAGCCGCACACGCCTGATCAAGATGCCGGCAAAACGCCGCAAGCCAAGGCCGATCAGGAATTGGCCGTGCTGTTTGCCGCCGTATCAGCCAGATCGGCGAAAACCGGCCCATCGTACGATGGCATCGAGAGCGTTGAGGGTATCCCGCCAAGTTCGACCTTCGGCCAGTGGTGGACGCACCTGCATACGCTGCTCAAGCATCCCCAATTCGTCGAATGGGCAACGCAAAGGCACATTAATCTTTCCAAACCCCTAATGATCAGTCTGCGTGACGAGATCACCTTCACCATGACTGATGGGCGCCGGGAGGTGTTCAGGGCAACGGATGAAAACCCGCTCTGGCCGGTCGTTGTGGCGCCGATTCTTCGCGCCGCCAACGTCGTGGCGGCGGGCAACAGCCCCCTTCGTCTGTCCGCATCGGACCCCACATCTGCGCCCTTTGAAGTGGTGGCGAATTTTCACGGTGAATCGGTACCCCTCACGACGTCACGGACAGCAGAGCTGCAGCAGACCCAGACATTCACCAAAAACGCCGCCAACGCGGTTCCGAACAAGGTCGAGGATGGGCCGGCCAATACGGGCAAGCTCAATACAGAGCGGACCGCCCTTGGCGACCTGGTGGACACGCGCGCGCTCTGCGAAAAGCTCAAGGGCCTTGTGCGCTATGGTACTGAGGGGATTGAGGAGCGGTTAAAGAACACAACGATAGAGGTGCACCCGCACTCGTCATTCGGCCAAGGCCCCGAAACCGGTCCTGGACGCACCGTGACACTTGAGCAATTTATCCTGGCAAATAACTGGCGGTTGCCCAGCACGCTTGAAGCACTGGAGAACATGATCAGCACGCTCAATGCCCCACCGTTGCAGGCACCACACCTAGGCAGCCTGGGTGGGGCGATCTCGTGGCCGGCCCCGCTGAGCGACCACGACCAAAAGAGCGTTTACAGTCATTTTCACTACAACCTGCAACTACCGGCGTTGGTGAAGGAAAGAACGGAGCCCCAAAACCCACGGGGAGTTTTGGGTTATCTCACAAGCCACCTGCACATTTCCCAAAACGAATTGCGCGACCCACTTAAAGTCATCGAAAAAATCATCAACACACCAAAAGCCATCGAACTCGAAGCCGCCTTGCACCAAAAGATGGGGGATGGCTGGAAGACAAGCTCCAGCCATGACTGGCTGTTGACTGCCATCGCTACCACTCTGGACCCAGAAAGCATGTTTGGCCCGCAACTCAATCATCTCGCGGGTTTCAATCTGGCCGACGGACGTTTCATGGGGCAGCCCCTCGCAACTATCAAGCGGGCGTTCATTGACCACCTGATAAAACTGAACAGAGCCTCGCCGGACATGGCGCCCATTGCTGCACAAATGCTGCTTTCGCGTACAGCGCCGGAGTTATTGGTCAAAAACGTTCCTGCCAGCATTACGTTGGGATCGGCAGCGTGGGTGAGTTTCAAAGCGGCGGTGACGCGGATCGAGGCCTATAGCCCTGGTGCCACGATGCAGATGACGTTTGCGCAAGTATGTGCCCGAGATGCCCTGGACCCGATTTCGCAAGAGGGGCAGGCCATTCAGCAAGTCACATCGCGAGCGGCGCTTATTGAGTGGGGCAAGATCAACGGCGAACTCGTGCCCCGCGATGACGGGAACTATCCTCAGGCTGACATTGATCGGGTCCAGCGCGCGCTCGCTGACAAAACTTCAACGTTGCAACAAGCCGTCGAGCAACTTGCCAGTAAGGTGCCGACCCAACGCGATGTGGCGCTACAGCAACTCAAGCAACAATTCGGCGAGGGGCTTCCCTACGAACTTAAATGCTTTCGCGATAATAGCCCCCGCGGCAGAGGCCACGGAAACCTTGCTAGCTCCACGCAGCCAAAATATTCGCTACTGGACTTTTATCTTTCAAAACCCGAAGTCAATCCGTTTTCTAATTGGGTATCCGATAACAACACGATTGCCCCCAGCATGATTGCCCGTCTTGCTCACTTGCCAGACGCAAAATTCCTGCATAAGCAAGCCTTTGTCGGCTACACGGAAGGCACCAAAAAAGCACAGGCGAGCGTGATAAAAAACCAGCTTGCGAAACTTCCTCTGGAAGATCGCCAGAATCTTGAGTTTGGCAGCATTCGTATATTCATAGAGGGTCAGGTCAGCCGTTATGAAAGCAACCTCCCAGGTTTCACAATTAATGACGAAGATAAAGTACCCAGCCAGCCGAAAGAGCAAAAGGCACTGATCTTCCAGACCGAGCGCGACGGGAACCTGGAGTTTTATGAAATATCAGCGCAAAAAGGCCAAATAAATAAACGTGACGATCTGAAGACAAACTTTAAGGAAGGCCCCCAAGAAGATTGGGTCAAGGTGCCCAGCCATCAAGGGTCAAAATGGACAAATACGGCGATCCATGAAGTCAAACCAAGCGCCTCCCAAGATGCAGTACAACAACGGGCCCGGCAATTGCCAGTGGCCATCCCTGCCTCGTTCAGCAGCACGCGCAGTGCCTATATCAGTAATACGGTAGTCAATTACTCCAATCCGGAATCAAACTTTGAGCAACTACTGGAACTGACCAAAAGCATCACGACATTCGATGAAGAGGCCGATAAGGAAAAAGCCCTGTTCAACATAATTGTAGGGCTAATACCTGGGGCGTCTGCCGTTAAAAACCTGATCAACGGAGACCCCTTGGCGGCACTGGGAGATCTGTTGTTTGACGGGGTGATGTACTTGACCGGCTCGGCCCTGGGCAGAGGCGCGAGTGCCGTTGGCGGTCCCAGAGGCGCGACCCGGGTGGCCATGGCGAGCAGCCGAATAGGTCGCGGCGTGCTGGGTAAGGCCTCGGGCGCGCCGGCCAGCAGTGCCCGGCTGGCCGCAGGCACGAAACCCCTTAATGCACGGCAGCTGTCGCAGAGCACGATGGATCACGCTCAACTGCGCGCGTTTGCCGAACGAGCCGACATAGCGGAAGGCACTTATCGCGCCCCCGGTGCACTCGAACCCAGCCGAGTAACCGCCCAACTGGATAACAAAACCGGTCACTGGCTGCACTATGACGTGAATAAAAACACAGCTTACGGGAAGAAACTGGATAACTTCTCACCCGACAATCATCGGCCAATTTCAACCGCAACAGGCAGTCAACCTGCAACTTCACCTGTGTCTTTCGAAAAAAGTCTGGCCTATGACAACGTCATACAAATGAAAGGCACGATGAAAGACCTCAAACTTGTGGCCAATGAAATGCATGTGTTCGTCGACACCTATAAAGGTGTTGATCGCCTGAATATTGTCGCCCACGGTCTTGAGCGCAGCCGACTGGACAGATTTTTGAACCGTGGAAGCAGCATCGTTATCGACAATACCGCGTACTCGGCCAAAGACTTGGTCGCCTTGTTGAACACGAAAGGCGTCGACCCCAGCGCCTTTAACAATGTGCGGCTATTGGTTTGCTACTCTGGCGAGGGTGGCAGTCGCGCCTTCGGCAGCTTGCTGCAAAAGGAGATCAACCGGCCGGTGAAGGCGTTCGAGGGCTCGGTTTCAATGCAACACGGCTCTAGGTCATTGACGGCCGCGCGAGACGACCTGATTGCGCGGATCAACGAGATCAGCCCCGGCATCTCTGCTAAAAACGCCGAGCGGCTGGCAGATATGAACATGTATCAGGCCTTTGTAGGGAAAGTCACCCAGCACGTTGTCAAGACTCACGGTAGCAAGATAAAGATGAACGTGGCGCTTCTGGGCGAGCCCAAACACTATGTGGACACTAGGGTTTCGTACAAACCTGTCTACTTCCGTTAGCACTGGTGCCAGGCATAGCAGGTCATTGCGCTTGCGCACCACTATTGAACTGCAATGCCGCCAACCGCGCATACAACGGGTTGCTCGCAATCAGCTGCTGATGCGTGCCCACCGCAACCAGTTTGCCTTGGTCCATTACCGCAATGCGGTCGGCGTTCTTCACCGTCGCCAGGCGGTGGGCAATCACCAGCGTAGTACGGCCCTGCATCAATTGCGGCAGTGCCTGCTGGATCAAGTGTTCACTTTGCGCATCCAGAGCGCTGGTGGCTTCGTCCAGCAGCAGGATTGGTGCGTCCACCAGCAACGCGCGGGCGATGGCCAAGCGCTGGCGCTGGCCACCAGAGAGGCCCAGCCCGCCATCACCGAGGTGGGTCTGGTAGCCGTCGGGCATTTGCAAGATGAAGTCGTGAGCATGGGCGATGCGTGCAGCGGCTTCGACTTGCTCGCGGGTAGCTGAGGGATTGCCGTAGCGGATGTTCTCTTCGACGCTGCCGAAAAACAACGCCGGGCTCTGGGACACCAGGGCAAAGTGGCGACGCAGGTCCAGGGGGTCGAGGTCGGTCAGCGGATGGCCTTCGACCAGGATTCGGCCATGCTGCGGATCGTAGAAACGCAGCAGCAGGTCGAAGATCGTCGACTTACCCGCGCCGGACGGGCCGACGAGTGCCAGGGTTTCACCGGGGTTGATGGTCAGGTTCAACCCGTCGATAGCGTAGCTGTCAGGTCGCGAGGGATAGGAAAAGCGCAGATCTTGCAGCTCCATACGGCCACTGACCCGCTCGGGCAATTTCACGGTATCGGTTGCCGGAGCCTGGATTTCATTAGTCGACTGCAACAGCTCACCAATCCGCTCAGCTGCACCGGCTGCACGCTGCAGCTCACCGAGCACTTCGCTCAGGGTGCCGACCGCGCTGCCGACGATCAGGCTGTAAAACACGAACGCCGCCAGTTCGCCGCCGGAAATGCGCCCACTGATTACGTCCATGCCGCCGACCCACAACATCACACCCACGGCGCCGAGCACCAGCATGATCACCAGCGTGATCAGCCAGGCGCGCTGGGCGATGCGTTTACGCGCGGTGGCAAAGGCTTCTTCCACGGTCACGGCAAAGCGCTGCTCGTCCTGAACCTGGTGGTTATAGGCCTGCACGGTCTTGATCTGGCCAAGGGTTTCGGACACATAACTGCCCACATCGGCAATGCGGTCCTGGCTCAGGCGCGACAGGCTACGCACGCGGCGCCCGAAAATCAGGATCGGCGCCAGCACCAGCGGCAATGCAACCACCACGATGCTGGTGAGCTTGGGGTTGGTGACGAACAGCAACACGATGCCGCCAATGACCATCAAGGCATTACGCAGGAACAGTGACAGCGACGAGCCGATCACCGATTGCAGCAAGGTAGTGTCGGTGGTCAGCCGCGACTGGATTTCCGAACTGCGGTTGTTCTCATAGAAGCCGGGATGCAGGTAGATGAGGTGGTTGAACACCTGCCGACGAATATCCGCCACCACTCGCTCGCCAATCCAGGAGACCAGGTAAAACCGCGCAAAAGTACCCACCGCCAAGCCAAGCACCAGGATCATGAACAGGCCGATGGACTGGTTGAGCAGGTGTGGCGATTGGGTCATGAAGCCCTGGTCCACCAGCAGGCGAATGCCTTGGCCCATGGACAAGGTAATCCCGGCGGTAACGATCAGCGCCAGCAAAGCACCCAGCGCCTGCCAGCGGTATGGCGCGATAAAACGGCTGGCCAGGCGAATCGCGCGGCGTTGACGGGTTGAGAACATAGGGGCATCACCGATGAGGAACCTGTACCCAACATTGGGGGAACTTGGGCAAATAACAATGAGTCAGGTTAATTATGCCCGCCGATACTCATCCCTAGAGGCTATCGGTCTAATGCCCGGCTGGAAATCGGCCGCCGTTTCTGGTGGACTGAGTATTCGAACCGGTGGTCGTGCAGGGAGTTGTAACAGCGCGGTCACGCGGGGGTTTTAAAGTAGGTATACAACCTGATGAGGAGACAGGCCATGACCTTGCAAAACAGCAGCGATGCCAAAATTGAAGTGATCCGCCAACCCCAGCAGTTGCCTTGCTCCGTCATCGACGCCCAAGGCCATGAGGTGCAGATCACCGAAGAAATGATCCAGCAAGCGTGCCGCGAACTGGAAGAAAAACTGGTCAAGCCTGCCCAGCAAGGCTGAAGCGCCCAAGCTCTTTCAGACCCGGCCTCGATGGCCGGGTTTTTTATGGGCGCTTAAACAGCTACCGCGCCCAGTGCGGACACGATCTTCGACAACGCCGCCGACTCCCCATTGATGCGCACGCTCAAGCCATCAATCTCGCGACGCTCGGGATAGTGCTTGCGCAGCAGGTCGAACGCCTTGCGCTGCTCTTCCACAGTTCCAACCAGGCTCCGACGGAAATCCGCATCATCCCGGCGCGGGTCGTACACGCTGCGGCACAAGGTCGCCAGCGCCCAGGCCGGGTCGGTCGAGGCATTCAAGTGCACTTCAGCCAACCACAGCGCAGGCAACAGCTCACTCAAGTGAATGCTCGGTTCCTGACCCAGGTACGCGCAAAACGCCTGGTAGATCTGCGCCGTGCCGCGCTGACGGCCTTCCAGGCTATAACCGGCGATATGCGGTGTGGCCAGCACGCACAGGTCGGCCAGGTCCACATCCACTTCGGGCTCGCCTTCCCATACATCCAGCACCGCTTGCAGGTCTTCGCGTTCCAGCAGCACCTCGCGCAGGGCGGCGTTGTCCACTACCGGGCCACGGCTGGCGTTGATCAGCCAAGTGCCGGGTTTGAGTTGTTCGAGGCGCTGACGGTCGAATAAATGCCAGGTAGAGCCATTGCCGGACTTGGTCAAAGGCGTGTGCAGGCTGATCACGTCACACTGCTCGATGATCTGCGCCAGGCTCACATAGTCGCCCCCTTCGGCGATCTGCCGCGGCGGGTCGCACACCAGGACATTCCAGCCCAGGCCTTTGAGCACCTTGACCAACCGCCCGCCCACTTCACCGGCGCCGACAATGCCATAGGTGCGTTGGTTGAGGTCGGCGCCTTCGATCTCGGCGAGGGTCTGCAGGCTGCCCAGCACGTAGTCCACCACGCCACGGGCATTGCAGCCAGGCGCGCTGGACCATTGGATGCCGGTCTGCTTGAAGTAGTCGAGGTCCAAGTGATCGGTGCCGATGGTGCAGGTGCCGACAAAACGCACCTTTGAGCCCTCCAGCAACGCGCGATTGACGTTAGTCACCGAGCGCACCAACAGTACGTCAGCCTGCTCGACCGTGGCGCGATCAAGGGAACGGCCGGGCACCCGGCGAATCTCGCCAAATCCTTGGAAGAAGGCATCGAGCAGCGGGATATTTTCGTCGGCAACAATCAGCATGGCAGGCTCCTTTGGCGGATCAGCAGTGTACAGGGATGCGATCTGCAATGTGGGAGGGGGCTTGCCCCCGAATAGCCGTGTGTCAGCGACTATCCAGTGACTGACACTCTGCAATCGTGGGCAAGCCCCGTCCCACCAGGGATATGCGGTGCCCTGGGAGGTCGCTTACAAATCCCTAACACAGGTTTTTTCCTGACCATGGCGTCAAGGCGTAGAATCCGCCGTCCTTGCGCTATTTTCTATTGGACACCCGCACGTGAACACTGCCGCCACCCCCCTCACCCGCCCCGCCCGTATCAGTCGGGAAGTGCGCGACCTGCTGACGCTCGCTCTGCCAATCATGATCGGCCAACTGGCTACCACCGCCATGAGTTTTGTCGACGCGGTGATGGCCGGACGTGTCAGCCCCCAGGACCTGGCGGCAGTGGGGTTGGGCAACTCGATCTGGATCCCGGTGTACTTGCTGATGAGCGGCACGCTGCTGGCCACCACACCAAAAGTCGCTCAGCGCTACGGTGCCGGCAAATTCAGCGAAATCGGACCGCTGGTGCGCCAGGCCTTGTGGCTGGCGGTGGTCGTGGGGATCCTCGGAGGATTGCTGCTGCTGTGCGCCGAACCGATCCTGCATGCCATGAAGGTCGAGCCTGACCTGATCGTGCCGTCCATGGGCTACCTGCACGGCATCGCCGCGGGGATGCCAGCGATTGCGCTGTATTACGTGCTGCGCTGTTTCAGCGATGGCCTTGGCCGTACGCGACCGAGCATGGTCATGGGCCTGGTCGGCCTGGCGCTGAATATTCCGCTGAACTACATCTTCATTTACGGCCACTTTGGCGTGCCGGCCATGGGCGGCGTGGGCTGTGGCTGGGCCACCGCCATTGCGATGTGGGTGATGATGCTCGGCCTGGCCGTCTGGACGCGCTGGGGCCCGGCCTATCAGAGCAGTGAATTGTTCAAGCGCTTTGACTGGCCGCAATGGGCCGTGATCAAGCGTGTATTGGGGATTGGTCTGCCGATTGGCGTCGCGATCTTTGCCGAGTCGAGCATTTTTGCAGTGATCGCCCTGTTGCTCGGCAGCCTCGGCGCCACGGTGGTGTCCGGGCATCAGATTGCACTGAACGTCAGCTCCCTGGTGTTCATGATCCCCTACTCCCTGAGCATGGCCGTCACCGTGCGCGTCGGTCAGGCCCTGGGGCGTGGCGAAGCACGTGAAGCGCGCTTCGCCGCCGGGGTCGGCATGGGCACCGCGCTGGCATATGCCTGCCTGTCGTGCAGCCTGATGCTGTTGTTTCGCGAGCAGATCGCGACGATCTACACCCCGGATCCGGTGGTGATCCACCTAGCGTCGACGCTGATCGTATTCTCGGCGCTGTTTCAGTTCTCGGACTCGATCCAGGTCACTGCCGCTGGCGCATTGCGGGGCTATCAGGACACCCGGGTGACCATGGTGCTGACGTTGTTCGCCTACTGGGGCGTGGGGTTGCCGGTGGGCTACGCCCTGGGGCTGACTGACTGGCTCGGCGCGCCCAGCGGCCCAAGCGGTTTGTGGCAAGGGCTGATCGTGGGCCTGAGCTGTGCGGCGGGGATGTTGCTGGTACGCCTGGCGCGCAGTGCACGCCGGCGTATCCGGGCGGATAAGGCGCGCGCTTAGTCGGCCTTTTTGCGAATCCAGTACAGGTAGGTGCCGGCCTGTTCCTGCTGATCCACCAATTCGTGGTCAAGGAACACGCAGAACTTGGGAATATCGCGACGGGTTGACGGGTCGGTCGCGATCACTTTGAGCAAGCCGCCTGCCGGCAGGTCGCGGATGTGCTGGTGCAGCATCATCACCGGTTCCGGGCAGTTGAGGCCTGTTGCATCGAGAACGCCGTCTACGGGGCTGTCGTTAATATCGCTCATTGATTACTCCTCGTTAACGGGCCTTGGTTTTCTTCGCATCCACCAGCCGACGCAGGTGGCACGTCACTTCCTCACGGTCGTGGTAAAGCTGCTTGCAACCGATCTCCACGCGGATGCCGCGCGCCTTGAAACCCTCTTCGATGCGCTCCAGCAGACGCTTCACTTCGGCATAACGCTGCTTCATCGGCAACTTCAGGTTCACCACCGCCTCGCGGCAATATCCTTCGCCAATCCAGGTTTCCAGCAGCGCGGCGTTGCGTGCGGGTTTCTCCACAATGTCGCACACCATCCAGTCAACCGGTTGCTTGGGCACGAAGGTGAAACCGTCGGCCATCAGGTGCTGCACCAGGCCGGTGTCCATCAGGCTTTCGGCCATGGGGCCGTTGTCGATGGCCGTCACCAACATGCCGCGGTTGACCAGTTGCCAAGTCCAGCCGCCCGGCGCGGCGCCGAGGTCGACGCCGGTCATGTCGCCGTGCAGGCGCTCGTCCCATTGATCGCGGGGGATAAAGTGGTGCCAGGCCTCTTCCAGCTTGAGGGTTGAGCGGCTTGGCGCGTCGCGCGGGAATTTCAGGCGTGGAATGCCCATCGGCCACATCGCCGAGTTGTTCGACTCGGCCAGCCCCATGAACACTTCGCGGCCGCTCTTGAACGTCAGCAGCAAGCGCGGCTTGCTCGGGTCGTCCACCAGTTTGCCGGCGTTGAGCAGGGCTTTGCGCAGGTGCACTTCGAATTTCTTGCAGAAGTTCGACAGTTCCTTGCCATCGTTGGTGTCGACCATCTCCAGCCAGAGGCTGCCGCACACCGGGAATTCACGCAGGTGAGCGAGGATCACGCTGATGCGATCGGTTTCCGGCAGGTCGATAAACACCCCGCGCGCCCACTGCCTCGGGAAGATCAGCTCGGCAAAGCGTTGGCCGTGCATCAAGCGCTGGGCGCCGTCTTCTTCGGTGCAGACAAATTCGGCGCAGGCGCTGCCGGTCTTGGCTTTGGCGTAGCCGGAAACGTTCAGACGCGCGGCGTGTTCCGCGATCTCGGAACAGACTTCGCCTTCAAAACCCGGGCGGCAGTGCATAAAAAGGGTGTTCATTGAATCTCCTGGCAACTGGCTTGCTCGATCGCAATGCCTGTCATGAAAACGCGCGCATGATAGCCGAGTTCGGAACCTTGGACTTGCCCATAGAGTCCAGTTATTAGCCTGCTAATGAAAACAGCGCTAGTTTTAAAGCTCTGTTCGTCCCGTCAGGTCCGTAGCCGTGCGGACCATAAGGAGTCATGTAATGTCATCCCTTGATAGCCTGAGAACCCTTAAAACTTTAGAAATCGACGACAAGACCTACCACTATTTCAGCCTGCCCGAAGCCGCCAAGAGCCTGGGCGACCTGGATAAGCTGCCGATGTCGCTCAAGGTGCTGCTGGAAAACCTGCTGCGCTGGGAAGACAACAAGACCGTCACCGGCGCAGACCTCAAGGCCATTGCCGCCTGGCTCAAAGAGCGCCAGTCCGACCGTGAGATCCAGTACCGCCCCGCCCGCGTGCTGATGCAGGACTTCACCGGTGTACCCGCCGTAGTCGACCTGGCCGCCATGCGCGCCGCCGTGGCCAAGGCCGGGGGCGACCCGCAGCGCATCAATCCGCTCTCCCCCGTGGACCTGGTGATCGACCACTCGGTAATGGTCGACAAGTTCGGCAATGCCGACGCCTTCGAAGAAAACGTCGATATCGAGATGCAGCGCAATGGCGAACGCTACGCCTTCCTACGCTGGGGCCAGAGCGCCTTCGACAACTTCAGCGTGGTGCCGCCGGGCACGGGCATCTGCCATCAGGTCAACCTGGAATACCTTGGCCGCACCGTCTGGACCAAGGACGAGGACGGCCGCACCTACGCCTTCCCCGACACATTGGTCGGCACGGACTCCCACACCACCATGATCAATGGCCTCGGCGTACTGGGCTGGGGCGTGGGCGGCATCGAAGCGGAAGCGGCGATGCTCGGCCAGCCGGTGTCGATGCTGATCCCGGAAGTAATCGGCTTCAAGCTCACCGGTAAACTCAAGGAAGGCATCACCGCCACCGACCTGGTGCTGACCGTGACCCAGATGCTGCGCAAAAAAGGCGTGGTGGGTAAGTTTGTCGAATTCTACGGCGACGGCCTGGCCGATCTGCCCCTGGCCGACCGCGCCACCATCGCCAATATGGCCCCGGAATATGGCGCCACCTGCGGATTTTTCCCGGTGGATGACGTCACCCTGGATTACCTGCGCCTGTCCGGTCGTCCGGCGCAAACCGTGAAACTGGTCGAGGCTTACACCAAGGCCCAAGGCTTATGGCGCAATGCCGGTCAGGAACCGGTGTTCACCGACAGCCTGGCCCTGGACATGGGCAGCGTCGAAGCCAGCCTGGCTGGGCCAAAACGTCCACAGGACCGTGTGGCCCTGCCGAATGTCGGCCAGGCCTTCAGCGACTTCCTCGACCTGCAATTCAAACCCACCAACAAGGAAGAAGGCCGCCTGGAAAGTGAAGGCGGCGGTGGTGTGGCCGTGGGCAACGCCGACCTGGTGGGCGAAACCGACTATGAATACGAAGGCCAGACCTATCGCCTGAAAAACGGCGCCGTGGTGATCGCCGCCATCACCTCCTGCACCAACACGTCCAACCCCAGCGTAATGATGGCCGCCGGGCTGGTGGCGAAAAAAGCCGTGGAAAAAGGCCTCACGCGCAAACCGTGGGTGAAGACCTCACTGGCTCCCGGCTCCAAGGTAGTCACCGACTACTACAAGGCGGCAGGCCTCACTCAATACTTGGACACCCTCGGCTTTGATCTGGTGGGCTATGGCTGCACCACCTGCATCGGCAACTCCGGGCCATTGCCCGAGCCGATTGAAAAAGCCATCCAGAAGGCCGACCTCGCCGTGGCCTCGGTACTGTCCGGCAACCGTAACTTCGAAGGCCGCGTGCACCCATTGGTGAAAACCAACTGGCTGGCATCGCCGCCGCTGGTGGTCGCCTATGCGCTGGCTGGCACCGTGCGCATCGATATCAGCAGCGAGCCGTTGGGTAACGATCAGAACGGAAACCCGGTCTACCTCAAGGACATCTGGCCAAGCAGCAAAGAAATTGCCGACGCCGTGGCGCAGGTCAGCACCAGCATGTTCCATAAGGAATACGCCGAGGTGTTTGCCGGCGACGAGCAGTGGCAGGCCATTGATGTGCCCCAGGCCGCGACGTACGTGTGGCAGAAGGATTCCACCTATATCCAGCATCCACCCTTCTTCGAGGACATCGACGGCCCGTTGCCGGTGATCAAAGACGTCATGGGCGCCAACGTGCTGGCGATGCTGGGCGACTCAGTCACCACCGACCACATCTCCCCCGCCGGCAATATCAAGGTCGACAGCCCCGCTGGCCGCTACCTGCGCGAGCAAGGCGTCGAACCGCGGGACTTCAACTCCTACGGCTCACGCCGCGGTAACCATGAAGTGATGATGCGCGGCACGTTTGCCAATATCCGCATCCGCAATGAAATGCTCGGTGGCGAAGAAGGCGGCAACACGCTGTACATCCCCACCGGCGAGAAGATGCCGATTTACGATGCGTCAATGAAATACCAGGCTTCGGGCACGCCGCTGGTGGTCATTGCAGGCCAAGAGTACGGCACCGGCTCCAGTCGCGACTGGGCGGCCAAAGGCACCAACCTGCTGGGGGTCAAGGCGGTGATCGCCGAGAGCTTCGAGCGGATCCACCGTTCCAATCTGGTTGGCATGGGTGTGTTGCCATTGCAGTTCAAGCTGGATCAGAACCGCAAGGCGCTGAAGCTCACGGGCAAGGAGAAGATCGATATTCTCGGGCTGAGCGAGGTGGAGATCGTGCCGCGGATGAACCTGACGCTGGTGATTACCCGCGAGGATGGCAGCCGCGAGAAGGTCGAGGTGCTGTGCCGGATCGACACCTTGAATGAAGTGGAATACTTCAAGTCGGGGGGGATTTTGCACTATGTGCTGCGGCAGTTGATTGCGTCGTAAGGCGATCTCAAAAGCAATGGAGAACTAATGTGGGAGGGGCGGTGCGACGATTCGACTTGCCCCCGATAGCGGTGGATCAGTCATAGATGTTCTGACTGACATACCGCCATCGGGAGCAAGCCCCCTCCCACACTTTGACCGCGTTTAACGCTTCAGATCAGCCGAACAGCCACTTCCACAACAGCACCAGAACGACCACTGCCAGCACCGGCCGCGCAATGCGGTAAGCCTTTGGATGCTTGCGCTTCCACTGTTTGACCACACCACTGAACTTGTCACTGAAGGTCTTGCTCCAGGCATACGCCTGGTTGATGCCGCCGACGCGCTCGTCATCCAGGTTCTGCGGCGCGGTGGCGCGGCCCAGTTGCTTGCTGACCCAACGGTTGACGCGGGTCATCACGCGATTACTCAGCGGGCGCTCGATGTCGCAGAACAGGATCACGCGTGTCTTCTCGGTTTCGTTCTTCACCCAGTGCACGTAGGTTTCGTCGAACATCACGTCCTCACCGTCACGCCAGGCATACACCTGGCCGTCGACGAAGATGCGGCAGTCGTCGGAGTTCGGCGTGGACAAGCCCAAGTGATAACGCAGGGAACCGGCAAACGGGTCACGGTGCGGGTTGAGGTGGCTGCCGCCCGGCAACAACGCAAACATCGCCCCTTTGACGTTAGGAATGCTGCTCACCAAGGCCACGGTTTTCGGGCACAGCGCCTCGGCCGATGGCAGGGGTTTGTCGTACCACTTGAGGTAGAAACGCTTCCAACCCTTTTTGAAGAACGAACCGAAACCGGCGTCGTTGTTCTTTTCGGCGGCGCGAATGTAACCCTCGTCGAACAGGTGCATGGCCTCTTCGCGGATCACTTCCCAGTTGTCCTTGAGTACATCCAGTTCCGGAAACTTGCTGCGGTCCAGGTAAGGTTTGGACGGCACGGCCGAGAACAGGTACATCAAGGCGTTATAGGGGGCGAACAGCGCCGAATGGTTAACGAACTGGCGCAACATCGGTAAACGGGCCTTGCCGCGCAGGTGTACATACAGCGTGCTACCGATAAACAGCAGCAACACCGACAGTTTGGCGGCCAAAGAAAAGGTCATGCAGCAACTCCTGGAAATAAGCGTCTGGCCAACAACTTCCCGTCACGGGGAAACCAGACGTAGCAGCCAGCCATGATAAACAGTTGGGCCAGTATGCAGAAGGCCCAGGGTAACGGGGCTGACACACATCAACCCCAAACGCTCATCAGGCCTGGTTTTCCTGCTCGGTAAACAAATCGCTGAATAGCATGCTCGACAGGTAGCGCTCGCCGGAGTCCGGCAGGATCACCACGATGGTCTTGCCCTGCATTTCCGGCTTCTCGGCCAGGCGCACGGCCACGGCCATCGCTGCGCCACAGGAAATACCGCACAGAATTCCCTCTTCCTGCATCAGGCGCCGTGCCATGGCCTTGGATTCGTCGTCGGTCACCAACTCGACGCGGTCAACCATCGAAAGATCGAGGTTTTTCGGCACAAAGCCGGCGCCGATGCCCTGGATCTTATGCGGGCTGGGCTTGATTTCTTCACCGGCCAGCGCCTGGGTGATCACCGGCGACACAATCGGCTCCACCGCTACCGACAGAATCGGCTTGCCCGCTATGTTCTTGATATAGCGCGACACACCGGTAATGGTGCCGCCGGTGCCCACGCCCGCTACCAACACATCGACCGCGCCGTCGGTGTCGTTCCAGATTTCCGGACCGGTGGTTTTCTCGTGGATCTCGGGGTTCGCCGGGTTTTCAAACTGGCCCGGCATGAAGTAGGTGGCTGGATCGTTGGCGACGATTTCGCCGGCCTTTTCGATAGCGCCTTTCATGCCTTTGGCCGGCTCGGTCAGGACCAACTCGGCGCCCAGCGCCTTGAGCACCTTGCGGCGCTCGATGCTCATCGACGCCGGCATGGTCAGCAGCAGCTTGTAACCACGGGCGGCGGCGACAAACGCCAGGCCGATGCCGGTGTTGCCAGATGTGGGTTCGACAATGGTCATGCCCGGTTTGAGTTTGCCGGTGCTTTCTGCGTCCCAGATCATGTTTGCGCCAATGCGGCACTTCACCGAGTAACCCGGATTACGCCCTTCGATCTTGGCCAGGATGGTCACGCCACGGGGGGCGATCCGGTTGATCTGCACCAGGGGCGTGTTACCGATGGAGTGCGCGTTGTCTGCAAAAATGCGGCTCATGACGGGTCCTATAGGCAATTTCAAGAAGGCAATAAGGGTATGCCTCGTGCTGCAAAGCGTCCAGTCAGAGGAACGTTGCTCGGCTCGCGGCAGTCCATGTTTTACCTGCAAGGAGAACTGCCCGATGAAACGTCGCTACAGCTGGCCACTATGGACCGTCGCCGGATTGCTGGTGGTCATGGTTGCCTTAAGCATCGCCCTGCCCTACTTAGTGCGTAATTATCTGAATGACAAGCTCGCCGACATGGGCGATTACCGAGGCCGAATTACCGACGTGGACCTGGCGCTGTGGCGCGGCGCCTACCGGATTAATGGCCTTGAGATCGTCAAGGTCGACGGCAAAGTGCCGGTACCGTTCGTCAAGGCGCCGCTGATCGACCTGGCGGTGAGCTGGCATTCGCTGTGGTACGACCATGCAGTGGTCGCCAAAATGCGTTTTATCGAGCCTGAAGTGAATTTCGTCGACGGCGGCGCTAACAAGCAGGCGTCCCAGACCGGTAAAGGCACCGACTGGCGCGAGCAGTTGAGCAAGCTGGCGCCGATCACCCTTGATGAAGTGCGTATCGAAGAGGGCAAGATTGCCTTCCATAACTTCAGTTCCAAACCGGTGGTGAAGATCGACGCGACCAACGTCAACGCCAGCTTCTATAACCTGACCAACGTCGTTGACGTCAAAGGCAAGCGCGACGCCCGCTTCGACGGCAAAGCCCTGCTGCAAGGCCAGGCCCCGCTGGAAGCCAGCGCCACCTTCGACCCGCTGAGCAATTTTGAGAACTTCGAATTTCGTTTCCGCGCCAAAGACCTGCAACTCAAGCGCATGAATGACTTTGCCTCGGCCTACGGTAAGTTCGACTTCAAGGCCGGCACCGGCGATGTAGTCATCGAAGCCCAGGCCGAAAAAGGCCAACTGACTGGCTATATCAAACCGCTGCTAAGGGATGTGCAGGTGTTTGACTGGCAGCAAGACGTGGAGAACAAGGACAAGAACATCTTCCGTTCGATCTGGGAGGCCGTGGTGGGTGCGAGCGAAACCGTGCTCAAGAACCAACAGAAAAACCAATTTGCCACCCGCGTCGAACTCAGTGGCAGCGTGCATCAGAAGGATGCCAGCGCGTTCTCTGCGTTTTTAGCGATTTTGCGCAATGGTTTTATCCAGGCGTTCAATGCGCGCTATGAACAGCCCAAACCCAGCGCAGATTAAAATGTGAGGGGGGGGGCTTGCTCCGATGGCGGCGGATCAGCCAATGAGTCTGTTGGCTGAAACCTTGCCATCGGGGGCAAGCCCCTCCCACATTGGTCATTCAGAGACTGAATAACCCGTCTGCGTTCACAGTCGCCGGGGCTGCGCGGTATAGTCCCGGCATTGATGAATGCGAGGAAACACCGATGAAGTTCGAAGGCACCCAGGCCTATGTGGCTACCGATGACCTGAAACTGGCCGTCAACGCCGCCATCACCCTGGAGCGGCCGTTGCTGGTCAAGGGCGAACCGGGCACCGGCAAGACCATGCTCGCCGAGCAACTGGCCGAATCCTTCGGCGCCAAGCTGATCACCTGGCACATCAAATCCACCACCAAGGCCCATCAGGGCTTGTACGAGTACGACGCGGTCAGCCGCCTGCGTGACTCGCAGTTGGGCGTGGACAAGGTGCACGACGTGCGCAACTACCTGAAAAAAGGCAAGTTGTGGGAAGCGTTCGAATCCGAAGAACGGGTGATCCTGCTGATCGATGAAATCGACAAGGCCGACATCGAGTTCCCCAACGACCTGCTGCAAGAACTCGACAAGATGGAGTTCTACGTCTACGAAATCGACGAGACCATCAAGGCCAAGAAACGCCCGATCATCATCATTACCTCCAACAACGAAAAAGAGCTGCCGGACGCGTTCCTGCGCCGCTGCTTCTTCCATTACATCGCCTTCCCCGACCGCACCACCCTGCAAAAGATCGTGGATGTGCACTACCCCGACATCAAGAAGGACCTGGTCAGCGAAGCGTTGGACGTGTTCTTCGACGTGCGCAAAGTACCGGGCCTGAAGAAAAAGCCATCCACCTCCGAACTGGTGGACTGGCTCAAGCTGCTGATGGCCGACAACATCGGCGAAGCGGTGCTGCGCGAGCGCGATCCGACCAAAGCCATCCCGCCGCTGGCCGGTGCCTTGGTCAAGAATGAGCAAGACGTGCAACTGCTGGAGCGTCTGGCGTTCATGAGCCGTCGCGGTAATCGCTAATGTTGCTCAACCTGTTCAACGAGATGCGCGCCGCCAAGGTGCCGGTGTCCGTGCGCGAGCTGCTCGATCTGATCAACGCGCTCAAGCAGCGCGTGATCTTCGCCGACATGGACGAGTTTTACTACTTGGCCCGGGCGATCCTGGTCAAGGACGAGCGGCATTTCGACAAGTTCGACCGCGCGTTTGGTGCCTATTTCAACGGCCTGGAAAAGCTCGACGACCATTTGCAGGCGCTGATCCCCGAAGACTGGCTGCGCAAGGAATTCGAGCGTTCGCTGAGCGATGAAGAACGCGCGCAGATCCAATCCCTTGGTGGCCTCGACAAGCTGATCGAGGAATTCAAAAAGCGCCTGGAAGAACAGAAAGAACGCCATGCCGGCGGCAACAAATGGATCGGCACCGGCGGCACCAGCCCGTTCGGCTCCGGCGGCTACAACCCCGAAGGCATTCGCGTCGGCGACGCCGGCAAGCGCCAGGGCAAGGCGGTGAAAGTCTGGGACCAGCGCGAGTACAAGAACCTCGACGATCAGGTTGAGCTGGGCACGCGCAATATCAAGATCGCCCTGCGCCGCCTGCGCAAGTTCGCGCGCCAGGGTGCGGCCGAAGAGCTGGACATCGACGGCACCATCGACCACACCGCCCGCGACGCCGGTTTGCTGAATATCCAGATGCGCCCGGAACGGCGCAACACCATCAAGCTTCTGTTGCTATTCGATATCGGCGGCTCGATGGACGCCCACGTGAAAATCTGCGAAGAGCTGTTCTCGGCCTGCAAGACCGAGTTCAAGCACTTGGAATATTTCTACTTCCACAACTTCGTGTACGAGTCGGTGTGGAAGAACAACCAGCGCCGCACCTCGGAGCGCACTTCCACTCAAGACCTGCTGCACAAGTACGGCGCCGACTACAAAGTGATCTTTATCGGCGATGCGTCGATGGCGCCGTATGAAATCACCCAGGCTGGCGGCAGCGTCGAGCACTGGAACGAAGAGCCGGGGTATGTGTGGATGCAGCGCTTCATGGCCAAGTACAAAAAGCTGATCTGGATAAACCCGTATCCCAAGGATACGTGGGGTTACACCGCGTCAACGGGGATTGTGCGGGAGTTGGTGGAGGATCAGATGTATCCGCTGACATTGCGCGGGCTGGAAGAAGGGATGCGCTTCCTCTCCAAATAAACGCCGACCCAAATAATGCAGGAGATCTAATGTGGGAGGGGCGGTGCGACGATTCGACTTGCTCCCGATAGCCGTGTTTCAGTCAACACATCAGTGACTGAACCATCGTCATCGGGAGCAAGCCCCCTCCCACATTTTAAATTGCGGTGTTATGTAAATCGGCGCAAATATTCGACATGCTGCCGATGCGCCGTTTCCTGGACCACCGGTACCAACCTCACTTTCTCTCCCGGTAAACACTGCGCCAGTCGCGCCAGCGACAAAGGCGTCAACGCCCCCAGACGCGGATAACCGCCAATGGTCTGCCGATCATTGAGCAACACAATCGGCTGCCCATCCGGCGGCACCTGGATGCCACCCAACGGGATACCTTCGGAAATCAGCGACGGCCCTTGGTACTGCAACGGCGTACCGAGCAAGCGCATGCCCATGCGGTCAGCGCGACTGTCCAGGGCCCAATCGGTATTGAAGGCATCGAACAGGCTCTGGCCGCTGAACTGGCCGATTTGTGCACCGACGATCACATCCAGCGGCGCCTTGGCGGGCAACGCCTGTGCGCTCAGCACTTTCATCGCGCCGCCCGTCCCGGAATAGGCCAACCGCCCACCCTCGGCCAACGCCTTGCCGAATCCGTCCGGCCCGCCCAGTGCTTCACGCACCACCGTCGCACAACTGCCCAGCACATCCGGCGCATCAAACCCGCCGGGTGCCGCCAGGTACGCCCGCGCACCGTTGAACGGCTGGGTAAAGCGCAAACGCTGGCCTTTTTGCAGGATAAAACTGCGTCCCGGACTGATAGGGCGTTCATCGACATACGCGCCCAGGTCCGCACCGGCCAAGGCCAGCAGGCAATACTCCTCGGCCTGCACGGTAAAGCCGCCGAGGGTGATTTCCACCACCGGTGCGTCCAGCGCATTGCCCAGCAGCCAATTGGCCCACGACATCGACACCCAATCCAGCGCGCCGCCCTGGGTCACGCCCAGGTGGCGTACGCCAAAACGACCGGCGTCCTGCAACAGGCACAGCGGCGTGCTGGCCTCGATGATCAAGCGGCTCATGCCTGCGCCTCCAAAGGCGTGTCATCGCCACCCAGGTTGATAAATTCGGCACGACTGACCGCTTCGAAGCGCACCGTGTCGCCAGGTTGCATGAGGCTGTAGCCGTCTCGCGCGCGGTCGAACAGTTTGGCGGGGGTGCGACCGATCAGGTTCCAGCCACCCGGAGAAACCACCGGGTAAGCAGCCGTTTGGCGCTCGGCGATCCCCACACTGCCAGCCGCCACGCGTTTGCGCGGTGTGCTGAGGCGTGGGCTGGCGAGGACTTCGTCCACCAACCCCATAAAGGCAAAACCGGGGGCAAAGCCAAGGGCGAACACCTGATATTCGTGGGCGCTGTGGAGACGGATCACGTCGTCGACGGCCAGGCCACTGCGCTGGCTGAGCAAAGTCAGCTCCGGGCCGACGCTCAGGTCGTACCACACCGGCAGCACATGGCATTGACCGCTTCCCTGAGCCTGCGGCTGCAAGTCGGTGAGGCCGTGGTCGATCAGCTCTCGGGCCTGGGCAGGGCTCAGCGCGATGAGGTCGTAATGCACCATCAAGGTGGTGTAGGACGGCACCAGATCCACCAATGCAGCGCCGAACCCTTCTCGCAAGCGTTGCGCTGCGGCGAGCATCCACGGCATGTTGGCTTCTGCAATCGCATCGAACAGACGCACCATCAGGCAGTCGATGGCCACCACTTCAATCCGCGGCTTCATGCTGGCTTCAACGCCTCGCGGATACGCTGCACGGCAGCAATTGAACTGGCGTTGTCGCCATGCACGCACAGGGTATTGGCGTTTAGTATGAGGGCGCTGCCGTCGCTGGCCGTCAACGGCTCGCCACGAGAAATGGTCAGGGCTTGCTGGATGATCGTGTCGGCGTCGTGGTGCACAGCGCCGGGTAACTGGCGGGAAACCAAGTGGCCGTTGTTGTCGTAGGCGCGGTCGGCGAATGCTTCAAACCACAGGGTCACGCCATACTCATCGCCCAATGCCTGGGCTGCGCTGTTATCGCGAGTGGCCAGCAGCATCAGCGGCAAGTCACCATAAGCGGCCACCGCCCCGATGACCGCACGCAGTTGTTTCGGGTTGGCCATCATGTCGTTGTACATCGCGCCATGGGGTTTGACGTAGCTGACGCGACCGCCTTGGGCACGGCAAATGCCATCGAGGGCGCCGATCTGGTAGTGCAGCAGATCCTGGATTTCCTGAGGGGTATAGGCCATGGAACGGCGGCCGAAGCCTTGCAAATCCTGGTATGCCGGGTGCGCCCCCACTTGCACGCCATGCTTGAGCGCCAAGCTAACAGTTTTGCGCATGATGCTTGGGTCGCCGGCATGAAAGCCGCAGGCCACGTTGGCGCAATCAATGAACGGCATGACCTCGGCGTCCAGACCCATGGTCCAGTTACCAAAGCTTTCGCCGATATCGCAATTCAGTAAAAGACGGCTCACGGTCTGGCGCTCCTGTAGGACTTATTTTTTTGCAGTGTGGGATTTTTAACGCAGAACGTGCAACCTGTCCTGACACCCCCACGACGCTCATCGTGGAATACGCTCGATTTTTGGCGCTTGCCCGGTACGGCGTCCAACTAATAAAAACCGATCCATGCATAAGAAAAAGTTGATCCCATGAATTTGAAGTTCCTCGAAACCTTCGTCTGGGTGGCCAAGCTCAAGAGCTTTCGCCTGACTGCCGAGAAGCTGTTCACCACCCAGGCCTCGATCTCCAGCCGCATCGCCGTGCTGGAAAGCGAGCTGGGGGTGAAACTGTTTTTGCGTGATTCTCGAGGCGTAAGCCTGACCCCGGAAGGCTTGAAGGTGCTCGATTATGCCGAGCAGATGATGGTGACCATGCGGGGCCTGAAGCAGTCCCTGGAGACCACCAGCAGCAAGGTCGGGCGCATTCGGATCGGCGCGATGGACACGGTGATTCACACTTGGCTGAGCCCGTTGGTGGCGGAACTGATGGACCATTTCCCCTTGGTCGAAATCGAATTGGTCGCTGATACCGCGCTTAACCTCAGCGATCAGCTGCAAAAAGGCTTCCTTGACCTGATCCTGCAAACCGACCTGCTGCGCCTGGAAACCGTGCGCAGCCTGGAACTGTGCAGCCATCCCATGGCCTGGATCGTCGCCAGCCAATCGATCTATAACCGCGACTACGCCTCCCTCGCCGAACTGGCTCAGGAGCGGATCATCACCTACTCGAAAAACTCGCACCCACATCAGGATGTGCTGAGCCTGATGCAGGCCAACGGCGTGGCCGCGCCAAGGATGAACTGTGTGAATTCGGTGTCTGCGATTACGCGGTTGTTGCGCGATGGATTCGGCATTGGCGCACTGCCGCCGGTGCTGGTCAGTGAGGAACTGGCGCGCGGGGAATTGGTAATGTTATCGATGGCGCAGAAACTGCCTAACCTGCAGGTGGTGGTGTCGTGGCGTGTGGGGGTGGAGTTGGTGGAGGAGATTGTCGGGCTGTGCCAGAAGGTCGTTGCCCGCTATGCCGAGGAAGTCGGCGAAGAGCGGATGGTGCTGGCCCCCTGACGAAACCCGGTTAAAACTGTGGGAGGGGGCTTGCTCCCGATAGCGGTGGGTCAGTACCTGAAGTATTGACTGACCTACCGCTATCGGGAGCAAGCCCCCTCCCACATTTGACCGAGTTGGGCGTTAGAGACCTTTCAAGTCCCGCTCTTCAATCGGCCGGCTCTGGCGCAGGCGCTTGCCGCCCAACACGACCCAGTCGATCAGGCGGAACAGGCATTCCAATCCAAACGACAGCAGCATCGCCCCGCCCAATCCCCAACCCATGGCTTCTGGGGTCAGGAGGATCTGATAGCTGTAACCGTTCCAGGTTTCCTGGCGGATATCCGGGTCGGCGGCCACCGCCACTTGCAACGCACGGATGTACCACGGGCCTTGCATGGCCTGGAATTGCTTGTCCAACGCAACTTGGCGATCAAGCATGGCGCCCAGGCTGTTGGCGTCGCTCTGGAAAACCGGGTCGTCACTGGCGCGGTAATGCGCGACCAACGCCTTCAAATCACCGTTGAAGAACTGCCGTGCGGTGGTTTCAAACCCGCTCAGCCCCGTCTGGGCCTCTATCAAGTGGGCTTCGACGCGCTTGGCGTAATCGTTGATAAATCCCGGCACTTGCACGCCGACCAACAGGCCAATGGCAAACAGCACCAACCGCAGATAGCTGAGCAACATGGTCGATATCCTTACTCAGTAATGCCCTGGCTGACGCATTCACCGCGTCGCCACAGGCTCCATTGGCCCGGTTCGTAACGGGTCCAGTTTTCGTTGTCGGTCAACGGTTCGGTGGCGATTACCGTCACTACATCATTGGGTGTTGTTTCGGCCTGAAAATCGACGATCACGTCGACATCTTTCAAGCGCGCCGGACCGAACGGGGCACGTCGGGTGATCTGCGCCAATTTGGTCGAGCAGTAGCAAAACAACCAGTCGCCATCGCTGAGCAGGCAGTTGAACACGCCTTTGCTGCGGTATTCGGCACAGGCGGCGATCAGGTCCGGCAGCATCTGTTCGATGTCCACCGGCTCGGGGAAGGCTTCGCGCACGCGGTTGAGCAAGTCGCAAAAGGCCGCTTCGCTGTCGGTATCGCCGACCGGGCGGTAGAAGGTGGCGCGGGGGTTGAAGTCCGCCAGTTGGCCGTTATGGGCGAAACACCAGTTGCGGCCCCACAGTTCGCGCACGAACGGGTGGGTATTGGCCAAGCTCACCTTGCCCACGTTGGCCTGGCGGATATGGCCGATCACCACTTCGCTCTTGATGGGATAACGCTGCACCAGCAGCGCGACTTCCGATTCACTGCTGGCGGCCGGGTCCTGGAACAGACGCAGACCACGTCCTTCGTAGAAAGCGATGCCCCAACCGTCGCGGTGGGGGCCGGTGCGCCCACCGCGCTGCATCAGCCCGGTAAAGCTGAACACGATATCGGTGGGGACGTTGGCACTCATGCCCAATAATTCACACATGCCAGGGCTCTCGCTGCAACGTTAAAGGCGCGGTTCGACCCGCATGCCACTGACAGGCGCCGGACGGCGGAATGGCTCGTCGTCTTCTTCCGCCGGCTCAGCGGCCAGGGCTGCATCGGTGGCAGCCTGGCGCTCACGACGCGCATTGGCGGCGCGCTCGATGGGCCAGCGGATCAACACAATCACCAGGTACACGCCAAAGGCGATCATGGTGTACATGAACAAATCGGAAATAGCCCGCCAAGCGTTATTGCCGACCTTGAGCACCAGGTCCAGGGCGGTAATTGCCACGGCCGGCGCGAACTGAGTCTTGACCGGGTCTACGATGGTCGGGCTGAACAGCAACACGGCCATCAGCAATTGCAGCGGCTCGCGCAACCAGCGCCACATCCAGCGCGTCATGCGCCACCACACCAACAGGCAGCCCAAAGCGGCGAAGGCGTAAAGGCCCCAAGCGGTCAGATAGTCGTTCTCGGTCATGGTGTCCATGGCAAGGTAGGCAAACAGGCGGCTATGATAACGGCTTTTGCGTGTCGCGGCTGCAAAGCCTGCCACCGTCCGCCAGATAGAGAATAATCCATGCCTGTATCGACGCCCCCGATTGCCCGAAAGGCCCCTGGCCAAGACCCTTACGCCTGGCTGCAAGAACGCGACAGCGCTGAAGTACTCGATTACCTCAAGGCCGAAAACGCCTGGCAGGAAGCCCAGCTCGCCGATCAGGCAGCCTTGCGCGAAAGCCTGTTTGAAGAGATCAAGGGCCGCATTCTCGAAACCGACTTGTCCCTGCCCTCGCCGTGGGGCCCGTACCTCTATTACCCCCGCCCCACCGCCGGTGACGAGTACGCCCGTCACTACCGCTGCCGCCGTCCGGCCGATGACAGCAACGTGGTGGACGACAGCAGCGAAGAGCTGTTGCTGGACCCGAACGAACTGGCCAACGGTGGCTTTTTCTCTCTCGGCGCATTCAGCATCAGCCCCGACCACAATCGCCTGGCCTACAGCCTGGACACCACCGGCGAAGAGATCTACACCCTGTTCGTGAAGGAATTGGCAACCGGCAAGGTCAGCGAGCTGGAGTTCCAGGACTGCGACGGCAGCATGACTTGGGCCAACGACAGCCTGACCCTGTTCTTCGGCGAACTGGACGAAACGCACCGCCCCCACAAACTGTATCGCTATCGCCTGGACGGCACGGCGGCGCAGGAAGTGTTCCATGAGCCCGACGGGCGTTTCTTCCTGCATTGCTACCGTTCCAGCTCCGAGCGCCAGTTGCTGGTGGCCCTGGGCAGCAAGACCACTAGCGAAGTCTGGGCCCTGGACGCCAACCAACCGCAGCAGGATTTCACCTGCCTGGCGCCACGGGTCGACGATCACGAATACGATGTCGACCACGGCCAACTGAATGGCGCCTGGACTTGGTTTATCCGTAGCAACCGTGATGGCATCAACTACGCCCTGTTTGTCGCAACCGACATTGGCGACGTGCCGACCGAGGATGAATGGCAGAACCTGATCCCCCACAGCGATGAGGTGATGCTCGACGGCGTCAGCCTGAACACCAGCGCCATGACCTTAAGCCTGCGCATCGGCGGCCTGCCGGTGATCGAAGTGCACCCCGAGGGCCTGCCTGCCTATCGCGTGGAATTACCTGACGCCGCCTACAGCCTCTACGTACAGAACAGCCTGGAATTCGTCAGCGACAAGATCCGCCTGCGCTACGAAGCCCTCAACCGTCCGGCCCAGGTACGCCAGCTGGAACTGGCCAGCGGTGCGCAGCAGGTGCTGAAGGAAACCCCGGTACTCGGCGTGTTCAATGCCGATGACTATGTCAGCCAGCGCCTGTGGGCCACCTCCGCCGATGGTACCCAGGTGCCGATCAGCCTGGTGGTCAAGCGCGACCAACTCGGCAAAACCACACCGCTGTACCTTTACGGCTACGGCGCCTACGGTTCGAGCTTAGACCCATGGTTCTCCCACGCACGCCTGAGCCTGCTTGATCGCGGCGTGGCGTTTGCCATCGCGCATGTGCGTGGCGGCGGCGAACTGGGTGAAGCCTGGTACCGCAATGGCAAGCAGGAACACAAGCAGAACACCTTCAGCGACTTTATCGCCTGCGCCGAACACCTTATCGCTCATGGCCTGACCACCTCCAAGCAGCTGGCCATCAGCGGCGGCAGTGCCGGTGGCCTGTTGATCGGTGCGGTGCTCAACCAGCGTCCGGCGCTGTTCCAGGCGGCGATTGCCGAAGTGCCTTTCGTTGATGTGCTCAACACCATGCTCGACCCGGAGCTGCCGTTGACCATCACCGAGTACGACGAATGGGGCAACCCCGAGGAGCCCGAGGTGTACGAGCGCATCAAGGCCTACGCGCCGTACGAAAACGTCCAGGCCCAGGCCTACCCGCACATGCTGGTGATCGCCGGCTACAACGACAGCCGCGTGCAGTATTGGGAAGCGGCCAAGTGGGTGGCCAAGCTGCGTGACACCAAGACCGACGACAACCTGCTGTTGCTCAAGACCGAACTGGGTGCCGGCCATGGTGGGATGAGCGGTCGTTACCAAGGATTACGTGACGTAGCGCTCGAATATGCATTTGTGTTCAAGGCGCTGGGGTTGATTTAGGAACTTAGCGCGGCGGGCCTGTCTGAACACAGGACCGCCTACTGATTGATGGACCAAGATTGCAGCCATGGCACTACCGACGCTAATGAATACCGAAATCCGCGACATGCTCATGGACTGCGGCCTGTTCGACCCTTTGTTGCCGGAAGATTTTCACGTCGCCGCCGGCTACTTCAATATCAGCAGCATTGCCCAGGACGAAGCGATCTTCCTCGAAGGCGATGCCGGCACCTTCATGTGCATCATCCACAGCGGCCAGGTGGCGGTGCAGAAAACCAATCACGACGGCCAGCGCCTGACCATCGCCACTCTGCGCAGCGGCCGGGCTTTCGGTGAGATGGCAGTACTCGACGGCGAGCGTCGCTCCGCCAGTTGCGTGGCTGCCAGTGATTGCGTGCTGTTGAACCTGGGCAAGGACTCCCTGGAAAAGATGCTCAACGAAACCCCGCGGGTGGCCGCGAAGATCATCCGCGCGATTGCGATTGCCCTGTCCAAGCGCCTGCGCATGGCTGATGGGCAGTTACTGTCGCAACAGTTTTAACCGCCGGGGGTCTTTGGTTTGCTGTCGTTCTGCTGCAGGCCGGGCACCGTCTGGTCCTTCGGTGGCGTCGGTAACACGATGGGCGCCAAGGGCGGCGAGCCGTTGGTCTTGGGCAGCGCTGGCGGGCTGACTTGGGGATACAGCGTCGGCGTCGGCGTGCCCGGTGCACCGGGGGTTGGCGCGGGCGCGACCGGTACGGTTTGCAACTCCTGAGCCTGCGCCGCACCCAATGCGAGCGCGCTCAACACAATGACCGTTAGAATGCTGCACTTCATCGATGGCTCCATGGCCTGACCGGAATGTCGTAAGGCTACTCCCAACCGCGCAAGAATGCCCTTCCCAATGAGATTTCCATGAAACGTTTCGTTCTGCTGGACACCACCCCGATCCCCGACAACGGCGGTGCCTTGTGCCTGTTCGAATACGGCGAGGATTTTGTCATCAAGATCCAGGGTGGTGACGGCGGCCAGTTGATGAACACGCGCATGCACGGCTCCGAAGATGCGCTGGCAGAAATTCCCTGCCGCAAAGTTGCCGGTCGTCCTGATTCACGGGTGCTGATTGGTGGTTTGGGCATGGGCTTTACCCTGGCCTCGGCCCTCAAGCATTTGGGCAAGACTGCCGAAGTGGTTGTCGCCGAACTGGTGCCGGGCGTCGTGGAATGGAACCGTGGGCCGCTGGGGGAAAAATCCGGGCGCCCACTGCTGGACCCGCGCACCGTGATCCGCATGGAAGACGTGGCCAAGGTGCTGCAAGCCGAGCCCCAAGGCTTTGACGCGATCATGCTCGACGTCGACAACGGCCCCGAAGGCCTCACGCAAAAGGCCAACAGCTGGCTCTACTCTGCCGGTGGCCTGGCCGCCTGCGCCAAGGCCTTGCGGCCCAAGGGCGTGCTGGCGGTGTGGTCAGCGAGTGCCGACAAACTGTTCAGCGACAAACTGCGCAAGGCCGGTTTCAAGGCCGAGGAAGTGCAGGTATTTGCCCATGGCAACAAGGGCACCCGACACACCATCTGGATTGCGGAGAAGCTCAAGGGCTGAGCACCATTAACCAAACCACTGGAGATCCAATGTGGCAGGGGGCTTGCCCCTGATAGCGGTGGTTCAGTCAAAACATTTGGTGACTGACACTACGCTATCGGGGCAAGCCCCCTCCCACATTTTGATCCCTGTCAGTTGTGGGATTTGCGGTAGTCGATCACGTACGGGACTTTTTTGTCGAAGGTCTTCTGCAGCTCATCGCGATCCAGTTGGGTCATCCCACCCAGTTGCTGGGCGGTAAAACCGCTGCCTCCCACCGGTGATCCCGGCGCCAGGCTGACCATGCGCTTGGCGACTGCTTCGATCGCATCCTTGTAGCCGCCTTTTTTGTCCAGGTTGTACTGGCCCAGATCAATCTGCGTGCGCAGCCAGTTACCCCAATAGAACTCCAGGAATTCCGGGGCGATCTCGCCGCCATCCGGCTTGCCATAGGCGGCCTTGCGGGTGAAATACACCAGGCTGCGGAAGGTGTCGTCCTGCAGATTCTTGAAGCCCAGGTGAGCAGGCAGTTGCGTAGGCGGCAGGGTCTGGCCCCGATTGTCCTTGAGCCAGACCTTGCGCGCCGCTTCCATACGCTGCCAGAAGGTGGCGAGGTCTGGGCTGTTGCTGAAATCGTCAGTCACCTTGACCCACATTTTCAACTGAGGGCCGGCACCCGGCGTTTGCCAAAGGGTGGTGAAACTGTGGTGACCGTCGGTCAGGTACAACTGGCCACCAGGGCCGACCACCACGGTTTTCATGTCCTCGGGATGAGTGCCGACCGGGTCTTTGCACGTGAAGCTGGAAGGCGCAAGCAGGCTGGCGTTCTTGGGCACCTTGTCGGCCTCGCCCTGGCCGTTGGTTTCGCAGTATTCATCGAAGGCTTTGGTGGGTTTGTCGGCGAACAGCCCGAGGCTGTAGTAGATCTGGTCGAAACCCACCACGGCCTGGGTCGGGTGCAACTGTTCAAGGGTGACCTCAATCACCTGCCCGGGCTTGGGCGTCGAAAACGCCTGGGCTTGAGCCGCCAGCGCGCAGAAAAGCAGTGCAATTGTCCACGTGTACCAACGCATAGGTTTCAGATCCTTGTGAAATGAATGAACCGATACTACAAACGCCCGCCGACGGCTAGAATCAACGTTATCCGTGACCCACAAAATAGCCAGGAGCCATGATGAGCTCGACCAACCCGCCCTCCCACACCGCCAAGCTGGACCGCATCCTCGCCGATGCCCAGCGCGACCGGGAAATGGGCTACCGCGACAAAGCCCTCAAGATGTACCCCCACGTGTGCGGCCGCTGCGCCCGTGAATTCGCCGGCAAGCGCCTGAGCGAACTCACCGTACACCACCGCAACCACAATCATGATGACAACCCTCAGGACGGCTCCAACTGGGAGTTGTTGTGCCTGTACTGCCACGACAACGAACACTCGCGCTACACCGATCAGCAGTACTTCGGCGAAGGCTCCACCAGCAGCCCGACGATTGCCAAGGCCACGCATAACCCGTTTGCGGCGCTGGCGGGGTTGATGAAGAAAGACGACTGAAGAGTGTCGTCGCCTGTCCTGGCCTCATCGGGAGCAAGCCCCCTCCCACATTTGAAAGTGTTCACAACTCAAAATGTGGGAGGGGGCTTGCTCCCGATAGCGTTAGCCCAAGCAATACATCACCTTCAAGCCGTATAATCGCCGCTTTTCTCCAAGGCACCCTTCCCCGTGGGCAATAAACGCTACAGCTGCATCGGTCTGTATAACCCCAAATCCCCCGAAAACGTCGGCTCGGTCATGCGTGCCGCCGGTTGCTACGGCGTGGCCTCGGTGTTCTACACCGGCGTGCGTTACGAGCGCGCCCGGGACTTCATCACCGACACCAAGAAGGTCCATCACGATATTCCGCTGATCGGCATCGATGACCTGAAAAAAATCCTGCCCCTGGGCTGTATCCCCGTCGCCGTGGAACTGGTGGAGGGCGCCCGTCCCCTGCCTGAGTACACCCACCCCGACCGCGCGCTGTATATCTTCGGCCCGGAAGACGGCTCGCTGGATAAAGAAATTCGGGACTGGTGCGAAGACGTGGTCTACATCCCGACCACCGGCTGCATGAACCTGGCCGCCACGGTCAACGTGGTGCTCTATGACCGCCTGGCCAAGGGCAACAACACCCGTTCGGGCCCCAAGTATTGATTTTTTGGGAACATCCAACGCCCGCCAGCAGTCAGCTACTTACACTTGCCCTTGTTGGAGACAGATCATGAGCGACAGCAAAAACGTGCGACCTATCATCGAGCACACGCCCTTCCAGAGCCAGCCGACGCAAAACGTCCACGGCTGGGAACGCATCGGCTCGGTGGCCGGTGGCGTGATAATGCTCGGCAAAGGCCTGCGCCGTGGCGGGATTTTCGGTTTGATCCAGGTGGCGATTGGCGGTGTGGCACTGGCCCGTGGTTTTACCGGGCACAGCTCGCTCAAGGACAAGCTGGAACAGGGTCGCCAGGAAATGAACAGCGTGCGTACGAAGATCGAGCGTGCGGGTGCAGAGCTGAAAAACCTGAAGACCAAGGCTGAAGTGGCGGCTGAGAAACCTGTGAAAACCACAGGCTGAACCTGGCTTTCGGTAGGTTAGAGATCCAAAAGTGGGAGGGGGCTTGCTCCCGATAGCAGAATGTCAGTCAGCACATGTTGTGACTGAATCAGCGCTATCGGGAGCAAGCCCCCTCCCACATGTTGATTGATGCAGAGGTTGAAAATCAGCGCAGTAGCTTGGTATCCAGCACCACCGACGACTCGCCAATAATGCTCTCAGCCAGCTGCACGAACTCCGCCGTCGTAATGCTGTTCGCCCGCATCACCGCTTGCGCGAGGTCATCCAGCGAGCGTTTATTATGGGTTTTCACCCGAATCTCGCTGTCCAGCTCCTGCAATATCACCACTGCCCGCGACACGGTTGCACCACTGACATGCTCGCCGCGTAGCGTCGTGACATCTTTGCCCTCCTTGCTCAACCGCGCCTGTATCGCCTGATACCGCTCATCGGTGATCCCACCGGCACGGCGCACCAGTTCGATGGCGTAATACTCCCCAAGCCCTTCGCTGATCCAGTCACTGGTGTCGTGATCGTTGAAACGTCCAATCGCCTGCACTACTTCACGAATCAACGGGCTGCTGCCGTTTTCGCTGACCAGCGGTGTGCGGCTGTTGAGGTAGATCGAGTCATGCGCCGAGAACACGCCACGGCGCATCGGATCACTGGCGCCCACCACCAACAGCTTGGCCGGATGACGCGGGAACGCGGCTTCGACCTGGGGCCAGACAAAGGTCAGCAACGTCAGCACGTCCATGCGGCGCATGGCCTGACCCTTGGGCGACGCCACGGTGACTTCGGTTTCGCCCAGGCGCACGCGGCGACTGCCAAGCGTGCCCGCGAGCATCCAGCCGGTGGGCCGGTCGAACAGGCGGGAAACGTTGTCGATGCGAAATTTATTCTTGCCGATACGGGGCCAAGCGGTTTCGACGCTTTTCCAGCCCGCAGGTAATTCGAACAGCAGGCGCGAGACCAACTCGACGCCGTCCTGCTGGTCGAGCCGCGCGGTCGGCACCAGGTCTTCGCCGCGAAACAGCGCCCAACTCGCAGTCATACGTGCTTCATAGCTACCCGGCTTGCGCGCCTGGGTGAGGTGCACGCGGTAGGTCAGACTGGCCTTGTCGGCGCTGGGCTGCCACACGCCCCGCTGGCCACTGACCTTCCACTGGCCGTCGGCCTTGAAGTCGCTGTAACTGCCTGCCGGGCCCAGGTCAAAGTCCAGGCTGCGCACGGCCGAGCCTTGTGACAGGCTCAGGCGTACTTCAGCCTGATCGCTCTGGGGCAGCAATTTAACGTGATAATCCAGGTCGACTTTCCTGGCGCACCACGCAGGCATGCTCAGCGCCAGCAGCACCAGGCATGCCGCCAGCTGGGTTCCCACCTTCATACACACTCCTTTTTCAGCCTGCGCGGAAGATCAGGTAATCCTCCCAGTCGTCTTCAGGCACGCTGCCTTCGCTGAGCATGCGTCCAGACTGGGAAATGCGTTCGTGGTGCACGGCGTCGCGGTCGCCACAGACCAGGTGGTGCCACAGCGGTAAATCCTTGCGCTCGCTGACCAGGCGGTAGCCGCAGGTGGGCGGCAGCCATTTGAACTGATCGGCCTGGCCTGGGGTGAGCTGGATGCAGTCGGGCACCGAGGCGCGGCGGTTGGGGTAGTCGGTGCACTGGCAGGTTTTCAGGTCCAGCAGTTTGCAGGCGATACGGGTGTAATAGACGCTGTTGTCGTCTTCGTCCTCAAGCTTTTGCAGGCAGCACAGGCCACAGCCGTCGCACAATGACTCCCACTCCTCCTGGTCGAGGTGTTCAAGGGTTTTGCGTATCCAGAAAGGTTCGACTTTGGCGGCCATGGCTCTGCATCAGTATCGGTAGGTGAAAAGGCCGCCAGTCTAGTGCCCAAGCCCCTTGGAACCAAGCGCTTACGACTGGCGGTGTTACAACACTTGTCAGTCTAGCGGGCGCGCAGTAGCTTTGAGCGCCGAATTGACGATCAGGACCTGCTCATGACACGTGTTGCCGACTATCCGATCCACACCCAGTTCACCGACCGCTGGTCGCCCCGCGCCTTCACTGGCGAGAGCATCTCGAAAGAGACGCTGCTGAGTTTCTTCGAAGCCGCACGCTGGGCGCCGTCGGCCTACAACTCGCAGCCGTGGCGGTTTCTCTACGCGCGCCGCGACACGCCGGACTGGGAACGTTTCCTGGGCCTGCTCAATGAATTCAACCGCGGCTGGGCGCAGCATGCCTCGGCCCTGGTGATCATCGCCTCGAAAACCGACTTCGTCGCTCCCGGTGCCACCGAAGAAACCCCGGCGCTGTGGCACACCTTCGACACCGGCTCGGCCTGGGGCCACCTGGCGTTGCAAGCCAGCCTCAGCGGCTGGCACACCCACGGCATGGCCGGTTTCGATCAGGAGCTGACGCGCAAGGAGTTGAAGATTCCGGAAGGTTACGCGCTGCACGCGGCCGTGGCCGTTGGCAAGCTGGGAGACAAGTCGACCCTGCCGGAGTACCTGCAAGGGCGTGAAGTGCCGAGCCCGCGCAAGCCGCTGAGCGAGCTGGTGTCCGAAGGTGATTTCGGCCTCTGACAGCCAGCACCCTGCCGCCTGAACGCGGCAGGGTGTCTCTTGAGGACTACCGGGCGATCAGTTCGCTGAACGCCGAGCGCAGCTGCGTGATTTGCCGGTCATACACGTTCTTGACCGCCGGCACCATGAACTCGGCGGGCATACCGTTCATGTCGATGGGATAGAGCTTGTTGTCTGTTTTTGAGTACATGAAGTTACTCAACTGCGGGTCGTTATGAAAAATATCCCTGGCCTCCATTTGCGCTACCGCGTCGTCGAGTAACGAACGAGCTTCGGCGGGCAGGCTGCCTTTTTCGACATGGGCAAGATCAACCCCGTCAATTTTGCCCATCTTTATGTATTTGCGGCCGTCCTCGATCAATACCTCGGCAAAGCCCTCTCCGTAGTACTTGTTCAAATTGACCACTTCCATGTCGACGTAGCCCTCTACCGAGGTCAAGCGGGTCGGCCCCAAATCTTTATAAACACTCTTACCGTCGAGGCTTGTATACACCACGCCTTCGCCCCCACGGCCGATTTCGGGGCCGAGATCGGCTTTGACCGCAACCGGCTGGCCGCCCCGCGCACCCAGTCGCCGCCATTGGTCACCCTGCACATGTTCGAGTAACAACGGAGTTTGCCGGTTGTTGTGGTACACCCGCGCCTGCACGCTGCCGTCCGCGCCGCGGGACACCTGCCGGACCTCATAAACGCCAGCCTGGCCGGACGCGTCGAGATGGCGCACATACGAGCGATGGCCGTCGGCAGCAACGTACACGCCCTGATTATTGCGCGAGAGCCCGGCGAGGCTCGACTCCGGTGCCCTGTAATGACGAAACAGCCCGTTGCTCAGCTCACCAGCAGAAGCACTGCCCCTGGTCACCCACCTGCCGCCGCTCACCAGCAGATCGCCGACGCCGCTCAAGGGGTTGAAGGCCTCCACCGCCGTTGCGCCAACAAACCTCACCGCCTTGGCCGCCTGGCGCGCAGTGGTCAAGGCGCCGCCCAGCACCTTACCCGCCTGCACGGCTTTGCCGGCGCCCAACGTAACCAGGCCAACCGCATCCAGGCCCAGGTCGAACACGCCCTGCCCAATGTTGCCGTTTTGGAAGTTGACGATAGCCGAGCGCAAGGGGATCAGGTTCAGGAAGAATTCGCCAATGGCTTCATTGCGGGCGCTGTCCCGATCAAAGGACGTCAGGCCCCGGGCCTCGTTCATCAGATCGTCGTTGTTCAGGTCGAGGGATTTGACGAACACATCAGCAATGGCATGGCTGCGCTGCGAGTTGAGACTGTCAGAGGCTTGGGTGCCTTGGGGTTGCGCCGGGAAATCGCTGCCGGGCTCAAACTGAACGGTTCTAGAAAGAATATTCGCCTCGCGCGATTCCATATTCGCAGCGGTGTAAGGCGGAGTACGTCGGCGCAATAGAAAGTTTTCTTTCTCAACGGTGCCGTTTCGCGTGTCGAGGGTATAGAGATTGACCTCGCCGTTTCGAGTCGCCTTCACCTCCAGCGTATGGCCGCGCACGTGCAGCGCCGGCGGAGTAAACAGGTCTTTGGCGATTGTGTACTGGTTGGTGTGGAAGAATTCGAGCTTGCCGAACTCCAGGTTATTGCGGTCCTCCAGGGGCAACGTGGCGATCATCTGCCGCACGCGACTCTGTTGCCCGGTTTGATGGGCGCTGATCGCCTGGTCGTAGGCCTTCGTGAATGCGCTGGCGACCTCCAGCTTGCCTTGTTGGTAAAGGCTGCAAAAACGGTCAATGGGCAGGCGTTTGTTATTGCTCACCCAATGCTCATCGGTCGCCAATGGGCCGCCGTGCATGACGATATCCAGCATAGAGCGTGAGCCGGGATGGATGCCTGGGCGCCCTTTGGTGAGCCTGGCCTTTTGAAAATGCCTGACTTCGAAGAGGCTCGGGTCGACGTCAGGAAACGCCCGCTCAAGCAGGGCCAGCGCCATGGCTCTGCGGCTGGGGATTGGCGTTTGCAGGAGGGCGCTGGTGCTTTTCAGCGCGCTGAGCTGTTCGTTGTAGGCCGCCCTCAGGCGCTCCATTGCACTGGCCGATGGCATCTCATCGGTGCGGGTCAGCACACCGTTGGCCACGCCCCACTCCGTCAGGGCCTGCCCATCGATGCGCTGGCGAGTGGCAGCGTCAAGGGTGAGCGATTCGGCGTTCAGCAAAATTTCGGCATACCCCATACCGAGCGTGCGGCCTGGCGCGTGAGCTTCGATCCTGCCCACAGCCATCGCCAACTGAGCCCAGAGCACACTGGCGCAGGTCACGCTGGCGGGAATGTCCTTGACCAAATATTCAGGTGCGGAATTGATCAGTAAGCGATACGCGGCCTGGTGGGCTGCTTGAACGCTGGCACCGCCTTTTTCGAATAAATGGCTGGCCAATCGTTGGATGACGACCGAGGGCGGCTGCCCCCAGTGGTCGCTACGCGTCAGGTCAAAGCCGGACAAGTCTTCAAGCGGTGCAGGGACATCGACCGGACGCGACGGGTCAGGCTCGCGGTCGGGGGTGCGGGTTACGTCGTTGTGGTGGGCGGGCGCCATCGGGCGCGGCTGAACAGCGGGGGAAATAAGGGGCGTCATGGAAATACCTGTCCTTAGCCAAAAGGAGTCCGTTAAAGGCGCGACCTTGCGCCCTTTGCGGCCCTTGGGTGGAACGCGCCGTCAATGCGGTTCCATCCTGACTGTCAGGTTTTATGTAGGCCCAGCGAGCGGCGCGGTGACGTCAGTACCCGCGCTCGAAATCCACTTCTCCGCGTAATGCCTGCTTGGCCTTATACGCGCGGATATTTTCCAAGAACAACTCCACCATCATAGGCGGCGACGTGGGTGCGGAACTGTGCCCGGTCAACAGCAACCCCCAGGCGGTCCAGAATGGATGACGCTGCGGCAGTGGCTCCTGGCGACATACGTCGATCACTGCGCCGGCCAGGTGCCCTTCCTTCAGGGCTTCGACCAGATCAGCATCCACCACCGCCACACCACGGCCGACATTGATAAACAAGCCCGTCGGCTTGAATTGCTTGAACAGCGCGGCGTCGTACAGGTCATGGGTGTTCGGCGTGTTGGGCAGCAGGTTGATCACGTAGTCCACCTCACCGACCAGACGCCCGATCTGATCAAGCCCGGCCACTTCGATAAACGGGGCCTGTTCACGCTCAGTACTGGCAATGCCATACAGCTTGACGCCAAACGGCACCAGAAACTCAGCCACACTCTGGCCAATATCGCCGGTGCCCACAATCAACACCTTGCGCCCCGCCAGGCTCTGGCCGGTGCGGCTGTCCCACTTGCGCTCGACCTGGCTGACCAACCGCGCCAGTACTTCGCGTTCGTGGCCGAGCATATAAGTGAGGACAAACTCGGCCATGACCTGGCCAAAAATACCGACGGCGCGGGTCAAGCGATAGTCGCGGGGCAAGCCTTCGGCCAGCAGGGGCGTGATACCGGCCCAAGTCGATTGCAGCCATTGTGGTTGGTGGCCCTGGCGCAACAGAGTGGCCAGCAGGTCCGGTTGGCCAAGCCAGACCGGGCAATCGGCGGCCAGACGAGACAGTTCGGCCGAGTCGCCACTGGTGAGCACCTCAAGGTCCGGCGCCACGTCATTGAGCAGTTGGGCGTAGAGCGGGTGATCCTGTTCAGCAATCAGAACACGCATGGTTCAAACCTTTCAAAAACAGTGCAGACGGCCGCCCGCTTCCTTACGGCCACCGCCCACTAATACGATTCCATTGAAACCTGTGCCCTCAAGCGGGCACTGACCGATTACATCGGGTCGTTACGACGCAGCAGCTCTTCGGGCAAGTGCTCGATGTACTCGTCCTCGGCCGGCGGCATTTGCAGGTGGTAGCCCTGCTTATCGAGGTTTTCCAAGACCACGACGATGTCTTCGCGCGACAGCTTGCGCTCTGGTGTCAGCACCATGTCGAAGGCGTGGTGCGGCTTGCCGAAGGCGACCATCAATGGCTCCGGCACGCGCTCAAGTGCATCGCTCTTGAGCACGTAGAGGTACATGCCGTCTTTTTTCAAGCTGCGGTAGATGGAGCAAATACGTTTCAAGGCTGTTCTCCGGCAGTGGCCAGGCTGTCGAGCAGCGCCTGGCCCATCATCTCGCGGCGCCAGCCACGCAGCGAGTCTGGCAATTTATAAGGCCCATCGGGGTAGCCACTTTTAACCAGGGCTTCGAGGGTTTTCTTGCGCAGCATCAGTTCCGGCGCCATTTCCAGGCGTTCGGCGAATGTCTGGCCCAGGGCGCGCAGTTGCTTGATCAGCGTGGCGGCATCCACCGGCAGCGGTTCAGCCACAGCCGGCGGCCATTGGTCCGCAGGCACGCTGCCGGCACGTTTGATCAGGTCCAGCAGGAACTGGCCATCCTGACGCACGGTGCGCGGGTGCATGTCTTCGATCTTGCCCAGGGCGGCGAGGTTATCCGGCTGGGATTTGGCCAGGGGCCACAACGAGTGTTCACGAACGATGCGGTTGCGCGGCAGGTCACGGGCGCGGGCTTGCTGTTCGCGCCAGGCGCACAGTTCACGCAGTACGGCGAGTTGGGCGCGGGACAGTTTCCACGCCAGCTTGGCGTCGCGGTACACCTCGTACGGGTCGACTTCCCGGCGCAGGTTGGCCACCAGTTCGGCGCCATCTTCCAGCACCCAGGCATATTTATCGTCTGATAGCTGCGGCCGCAGGCGAATGTAGACCTCGGCCAGGTGTACCGCGTCTTCGGCGGCGTAGCTGATCTGGGTTTCGGACAACGGCCGCTGCAGCCAGTCCGAGCGGGTCTCGCCCTTGGGCAGCTCGATGTCGAGTACGGCTTGTACCAGGCGCGAGTAGCCCATGGAGAAACCGAGATTCAGGTAAGCGGCGGCCAATTGGGTGTCGAACAACGGCACTGGCAGGCTGCCAGTCAGGCGCAGCAACACTTCCAAGTCTTCGCTGCAGGCGTGCACCACCTTGATCACGGCAGGGTTTTCCAGCAGCTCGGCGAGGGGTTTCCAGTTGTCGATGGTCAGGGGATCGATCAGGTAAGCGCGTACGCCATCACCAATCTGGATCAGCCCGGCAATGGGATAAAAGGTGTCGACCCGCATGAATTCGGTGTCGAGGGCGACGAATGGCAACTGCTGCCATTCGGCGCAATGCTGGCCGAGGCTATCGTTGTCGCAGATCCAGTGAATATCGATGGCCACACGGCTCTCCCTTGAAGAATGGCGCGCAGTATATATCGCGAAAGAGGCTAGCGAGCATCCGCAGTGCACTGGCAACCATGAAAACTCAGACAGGGGATGAAGAATAGCCCTACAGGCCAGAGTTATCCTTTCTTACGAAGCACATAGACGCGCCACAGGCTGGAGCCTGGCATGAATTCCTGCTGGTTCAGGACCTTGAAGCCAGCCTGACGAAACTCGTCGTCTACCGCCGTTCGCGAATTGACCGAGACAATCACCGTATCGCGGCTGACGCGGTGAAACTCCCGCAGCAACGCCAGACGTCCTTCGCTGCTGGGCACATGGCGAAATAACTCCAGGCAAAAGATGCAGTCCACTGCATTCGCCGACAAACCGATGGAAAACGCCGAACCCTGAAAGGTTTTGATCCGCTTTAGCAGCGTCGCCGGATGGTGGGTGCGCGCGTGATCGAGCATGTCCTGGGAGTTGTCCGAGGCAAGGATCACCCGGTTGATATGCTCGGCCAATACCGGCCAGAACCGTCCCGAGCCGCAGGCCAGGTCGAGGATCAGCCCCGGTTCGCCGGCAACCTTGAGTGCGTGGCGAACCAACCACTCGTCGCGCCATGACGCAAGGCGCCGCAGCATTCCGGGTGGGCGCGTGTCCGCACAGACCTTGGCATGTTCAAGGCCACAGCGCTCTGCGTATTCGATCTCGATGGAGGATGGTGGTTGTGGCGACATCACGGGCTCATTGGATTTAAACAGTGGTGAACGACCTTGATTCGCAGCTTAACCACCGCAACGTGAAAAAAAGGTCGAAGCCTCCACGCCCGTCAATCCATTCAGGCTTGATGCAGATACCAACGCCAATCCTGTTCGCCCACCTCGCCCATGAACTGCCGATACTCAGCGCGCTTCACCGCCAGGTACACCCCCAGGAACTCACTGCCAAACGTCTCGCGCGCCCAGCTTGAAGCTTCCAGCGCGCGCAGGGTGGTGAGCCAGTCGGTGGGCAGAAATTCCGTGGCCTGGGCGTAGCCGTTGCCTTCCACTGGTGCGCCCGGGTCGCGCTGTTCGCGGATCCCGCGATGAATACCTGCCAAGATCGCGGCAGCGGCAAGGTATGGGTTGGCGTCAGCGCCGCAGATGCGGTGTTCGATATGCCGGGAATTTGCCGGGCCACCGGGCACGCGCAGGCTGACGGTGCGGTTGTCCACGCCCCACGTGGCGGCCAGGGGCGCATAGCTGTTGGTTTGGAAGCGGCGATAGGAGTTGGCGTTGGGGCAAAACATCAGCAGCGAATCAAGCAAGGTGCTGAGCATGCCACCCACGGCCTGGCGCAGCAGCGGCGTGCCGTCGGCAGCCTCGTTGGCGAACAGGTTATTGCCTTGGGCATCCGCCAGGCTGACGTGCATGTGCATGCCGGTGCCCGCCAGGTCGTCGAAGGGCTTGGCCATGAAGCAGGCAGCCATCCCGTGTTTGTGTGCCACGCCCTTGACCAGACGCTTGTAGCGCACCGCTTCATCCATGGCTTGCAGGGCGTCGGCGCGGTGTTCCAGAGTGATTTCCACTTGGCCGGGAGCGTATTCGGAGATCGCCGTGCGCGCCGGGATGCCTTGGAGCTTGCAGGCGCTATACAGGTCGGCGAGGAAGGGTTCGATCTGCTCCAGTTCGCGCAGGCCGTAGACCTGGGTCGAGCGTGGGCGACCACCGTCCACATCCCGCGCCGGTTGCGGGCGGCCGTGGCTGTCGGGCTTCTGGTCCAGCAAGTAGAACTCCAGTTCGGCGGCCATCACCGGGTAATAGCCATCGGCTTTAAGCCCGTCGATGACCTTCGCCAGCACATGCCGAGGGTCGGCCACGGTGGCGGGCAAACCTTCGGTGGGGTGCATGCTGACTTGCACCGCTGCGGTCGGGATCAACCGCCACGGCATAGGTTGCAGGCTGCCACTGACCGGATAGGCGCGGCAGTCGATATCTCCCACCTCCCACACCAGACCGGAGTTCTCCACGTCGTCGCCATTGATGGTCAGGCCGAGGATCGTACTGGGCAGGGGCCGGCCGCTTTCATACACCGCCAGCAGTTCATCGCGGTGCAGCAACTTGCCGCGAGGTACACCATTGTTGTCGAGGATAAACAGCTCGAACATCTCGATGTCCGGGTGTTGCTCAAGGAAGGACTGGGCTTCTTGCAGGCGCGCGAAATCGCTCATTGGGTTTCTCATACGTGTTCGTCAGGCAGGCGCACAGGCGCTGCCGGGCAGATGCGCAGGGGGCCGCGTCATCCATGGGGGTAGATCAACGTAGGAGAAAGGCATCCGGCGGGCGCGCATGCCGACAGTGGAACAGCGCCCAGAACGCCAGTATGGACGGCAGTGTCGCGAGGTGGGTGGCGGCGGAACCGTCCATGGAAGAATCACGGTGATGAAGATGCCCGCAGCCTCACACGCCTGGATACGCTATTAAATTCAGGGATGACGGAGTTTGGTTACACCCACGCTAAACATTCGCCACGCCTTGCCACCCTGCCCCGCGCTGGAAATAATGACCGCCCCGACCATGCCCCAAGGACTCGACCGCATGAAAGCTCCCTTCGCCCTGTGTGTACTTGCGAGCCTGGCCACCAGCGCCCTGGCCGACACTGCCCCGTCACGCCTCGACGACGTGCTCCAGCGCGGCACCCTCAGCGTGTGCACGACCGGCGACTACACGCCCTACACCAAGCTGCGCGCAGATGGCACTTATGAAGGCATCGACATTGCCATGGCCGAGTCCCTGGCCAAGAGCCTCAATGCGAAAATCACCTGGGTGCCCACCACCTGGAAAACCCTGATGCCGGACTTCCTCGCCCAACGCTGCGATATCGCCGTGGGCGGTATTTCGGTGTCGCTGGAGCGTCAGAAAAAAGCCTTTTTCAGCCAGTCCCTCGGCGTTGACGGCAAGATCCCGCTGGTGCGCTGCGCCGATGTACAGCGCTACCAGACCGTCGAGCAGATCAACCAGCCCCAGGTGCGCGTGATCGAACCGGCGGGCGGTACCAATGAAGTGTTTGCCCGCGCCCATCTGGGCCAGGCGCAGATCCGCCTGCACGACAACGTGACCATCTTCGACGAACTGCTCGCCGGCAAGGCGGACGTAATGATCACCGACGCCAGCGAAGCCCGTTACCAGCAGAAGCAGAAGCCCGGGCTGTGCGCGGTCAACCCTGAGCGGCAAATGCAGTACAGCGAAAAGGCCTTTTTGCTGCCCCGCGATGATGTGGCCTGGAAAAGCTATGTCGACCAGTGGTTGCACCTGAGTGTCGCGACCGGTGTGTACCAGGGCATTGTCGACCAATGGTTGGCAGCGCCGTGAGCTAAGGCCGACTACGCTCTTGTCACACCAATAAGAACGAGGACGGAACATGAAGGGATTGCTCCGCATCACCTGGCTGCTGCTGTTGTGTTTCAGCCAGGTGCACGCCGAAACGACTCAGGATGAGGACGCCCAGGCGGCCAAGGCCCTGCTGGAAAAAGCCCTGGCTTACTACAAGACCAATGGCGACAAAGCCCTCGCCGTGTTCAGCCGCCAGGGGGAATTTATCGACCAGGACCGTTATGTGTTCGTGATCGATACCAAGGGCGTGCTACTGGCCAGTGGCGGCCCCTCCTCCGCGTTGATCGGCCGGGACGTTAACGAGGTATTGGGGCCGGACCTGAGCCAGTCATTCAAGGATGCCCTCAAGGTGCCTGAAGACCAGGGTATCCAGCAGGCCGATTACCGTTGGCAGAACTGGAACGACGGCAAGGTAGAGCGCAAACATGTGTTTTATCAGCGGGTGGGGGATCGCATCCTGGCCGTGGGCTACTACCTTCCACGAGCCACGCCGGAACAGGCGCGAGCCTTGCGCAACAAAGCGGTCAACGCGCTGCTCAAGGATGAACCCGGTACGCTCAAGGCCATCAACTCATTGCAAGGCGGCTTCCTACAGGATGACCTCTACGTGTTTGTGGTGGACCTGAACACCCAACGTTACGTGGCGCACGGCACCAACCTGCGGCTGGTCAACACTGACTTCAGCAAGATCAAGGACCCGGACGGCAAGCCGGTGGGCGAGCCGATCCTCAAGTTGATGGCGGAGCAGGACCAGGGGGAATACAAGTACCGCTGGAAAAACCCGGTGACCGACAAGATTGAGAACAAGCATGCCTATGTGCGCAAGGCCGGGCATTTCATGGTTGCGGTGGGTTACTACAGCCCGTGATCTGGACTGAAATGCAGTCAATTGTGGGAGGGGCGGTGGGACTCCCACATTTTGATCGCTATCGAGTCAGTTACTTAGCTTTGTCTTCCCGACCGCGCAGCACTCGGTTCGGCATCGCAATTGCCGCCGCCAACCCCAGCAACGAGACCGCCGCACTCACCATCAACAAATGTCGGAACGTCACCGCCAGCTCCCCGCGCAGTGCATCTTGCGCCGGGCCTGGAGCGGCGTTCAGGCCATCCAACAGCACATTGCCGGAGCTGCCCTCGGCCACCAGCGAACCGCTGGCCAAGTGAGCGAAGCTCGAATCCTGCAACAACGCCAGCAGCAGCGCCGACATGCACGCCACGCCCACCGCACCACCAAGGGAACGGAACAGGTTGGTGGTGCTGGTGGCGACGCCAATGTCGCGCTGTTCCACCGAGTTTTGCGAGCCCACCAGGGAGGTAGGGAATTGCATCCCGCCGGCGATCCCGCACAACAACATGAACACGCCGGTAAGCACTACGTCCTGGGGCGCGCTGAAGGCCATGCCCAGGATCGCCAGCGGGCTTAACAGTGCGCCGCCAAGGATCATCGGTTTATAACGCCCGGTCACCGAGGTCATGCGCCCTGCGGAATACGCGCCAATGGGCAAGCCGATGGCCAGGGGCAACAAGTGCAAAGCGGCACTGTCGGCCCCGCCTCCGGTCACGGTCTGAAAGCGCAGGGGCATCAGCACCGTCAGGGAAATCGCCTGGAAGCTGGTGAAGAACACCGTGCACCAACACAGCACCGCGCTGCGGTTGGCGAACAAGTGCATCGGCAGCAACGGCTCCCGCGCACGGCGCTCGTGCCACACGAACAACGTCAATGCCACCAGCGCGCAGGCCAGCAGCCCCAGCACCCCACTGTCACGCCAATGATGACCCTGACCAATTTCGGTGATACCCAGCAACAGGGCGGTCAGGCCAACGATCATCAACACGGTGCCGAGGTAATCGATGATCGGCTTGCGCTGCGGCACAGGCAGCCCCACCAGGGTGCGATGGGCCACGTACCAGGCACCGGCGCCCAGCGGCAGGTTGATCAGGAATACCCAACGCCACGACAGGTACTCGGTCATGTAGCCGCCCAACACCGGACCGGCCACGCTGGCCACTGCGTACATGCTGCTGAAATAGCCTTGATAACGCCCACGTTCACGGGGCGGAATAATGTCGCCGATGATCGCTTGGCTCACCGAGATCATGCCGCCAGCGCCAATCCCCTGGAGCACCCGTGCCAGCACCAACTGCTCCATGCTTTGCGCCATGCCGCAAAACAGCGACGCCACGGTGAACAAGCCCATGCCGATCAGCATCATCGGCCGGCGCCCATACAGGTCGCCGAGCTTGCCGTAGATCGGCACCGCCACTGTCATTGCCACCATGTAGCCGGAGATCACCCAGGCCAGCAGGTTGACATCGTGGAACCGCGCGGAAATAGCGGGCATGGACACGGCGACAATGGTCTGGTCCAGTGCGCCGAGGAAGATCGCCATCATCAACGAGGCGAGAATACTGCGCACCGCGGGCAGCGGTGGCGCGGGCTGATTGAGCTGAGTCACGACAGAACCTTCAAGCAAGGCCCGTGGGAAAAGTCGGCCCACGGCAATGCTCAATACGATAGCAGGCTATTCGATAGCCTCGTAAGGAAGCCCGACGTAATTTTCCGCGATGGTTTTGCGCCCGGCTTCGGAGTGGATGAAGTACTCCAGTTCGCTCTGGGCAATGCGCTGGCTGAAGCCGTCCGCCTCCGGGAATTGATGCAGCATCGAGGTCATCCACCAGGAAAACCGTTCGGCCTTCCACACCCGGCGCAGGCAGATGGCGGAATAGCGCTCCAACAAATCCACGCGCCCCTCGCGATACACCTTGAGCATGATCCTAAATAGCGCACTCACATCACTGGCCGCCAGGTTCAGGCCCTTGGCGCCGGTGGGCGGCACGATATGCGCAGCGTCACCCAGCAGGAACAGGCGCCCGTACTGCATCGGTTCAACCACAAAACTGCGCAACGGCGCGATGCTCTTTTCAATCGACGGCCCGGTGACCAACTGCTCGGCCAGGCTGCTGGGCAGGCGGGTTTTCAGCTCAGCCCAAAAGCGTGCGTCCGACCATTCATCCAACGGTTCTTCAGCCGGCACTTGCAGGTAATAGCGGCTGCGGGTCGGCGATCGCATGCTGCACAGGGCAAAGCCACGGGGGTGTTTGGCGTACACGAGTTCGTCGTGCACCGGCGGGGTGTCGGCGAGAATGCCCAGCCAACCAAAGGGGTACACGCGCTCGAAGATTTTCAGTGATTCAGCGGGGATCGACTGACGCGCCACGCCGTGGAAGCCATCACAACCGGCGATGTAGTCGCATTCCAGACGGAACGCCTCGCCCTGGTGTTCGAAGGTCAGCCAGGGTCGATCACTTTTGAGATCATGGGGCTGCACGTCACGCGCGTCGTAGAGCGTAACCGCGCCGGCAGCCGCGCGGGCGGCCATCAGGTCGCGGGTGACTTCGGTCTGGCCGTAGATCATCACCGATTGGCCGCCGGTCAGCGCCTTGAGGTCGATATGGGTGAGATGTCCGTCGAGCGCGAGCTCGAAGCCATCATGTACCAGGCCTTCGGCATCCATGCGTTGGCTAACGCCGGCTTGGCGCAGCAGGTCGACCATGCCTTGCTCCAGCACCCCGGCGCGGATGCGGCCTTGCACGTAGTCAGCGCTCTGGCGCTCTAGAATAAAGGTCTCGATGCCGGCGTTATGCAGCAGTTGGCCGAGCAACAGTCCGGAAGGACCGGCGCCGATAATGGCGACTTGGGTTTTCAGCGTTTTCATTATTTTTATGGCCCGCAAGTTCCACTCGAACGGATTGAGTGAAAGAGTTGTCATTGGTCTTGTGGCTGACATTTTTCACTTGAGTGCTTGGCATAAGAAGGTGAAAACTGCGACAAACCCTGCGCTTTTTGCCAATTTGGGCGATTACCGCACAACCGTCCTGAGTATCGGATTGAAACCATGACCAACACCGCGATTCCGGTCTTCAAGCTTTACGGGGAAAACCAGCAATGGCCGACCCCCGATTTGTTGCACTGCGAAACCATTTCCCGCCGCAGCCGGGAATACCAGTGGGAAATCCAGCCCCACCGGCACGCGGATCTGTGCCAGTTGTTGTACGTGCACAAAGGCCAGGCTCAACTGGAAATAGAAGGTCAGCGCACCACGCTCAACGAAGCCACGCTGCAGATATTGCCGCCGTTGTGCGTGCATGGGTTTCGCTTTGCCGAAGATGTCGAAGGTTATGTAGTGACACTCTCGGCGCCACTCGTGAGCCACTTGCAGGCCCAACTGGGTGCAACGGCCGGCGGTTTGCAGACCCTGGGCAGTTACCCGGCGGGCAAGGACAGTGACTACCTCAATAGCCAATTCGCCCGCCTGCAGGACGAATATGCAGAAGAGCAACCGGCCCGGGACATGATGATGCACGCCTTGGTCAGCGTGCTGCTGGTGTGGATCAGCCGTCAGGCCATCCAGCGTTGCCATCCGCGTGCGCCAAGAGGCCGCGAGTATTTCCGGCGGTTTACCCAATTGGTCGAACAGCACTACCGTGAGCACCCAAAGATTGAGGATCTGGCCCACAAGCTGGGTATCTCGGTCTCACATCTGAATGGGACATGTCGGGAACTCGGTGGCCAGCCCGCCCTGCAGATCATGCATGACCGCCAGTTGCTGGAAGCCAAGCGCCTGCTGACTTACACCAGCATGACCATCAATGAAATGTCGGAAGTGTTGGGGTTTTCCGACCCGACTAACTTTTCCCGGCTGTTTCGCCGCCGGGTCGGATTCTCACCCAAGGCGTTTCGCGAGCAACTCAAGGCCGAATCGACAACTACCTGAGCGCACTGAAACTGCCGGTGTGGGGGACACATTGGTCCTGGTTGCAGCTGATCGCAAAGGTCGGCTGCATACGGGTCTGCTCCACACGGTAGGCGGCAGTCCCGTACAGTGCGCTGGCCAAGGCGCAGAGAGTGAAAATCATCAGGTACTTTCTGGTTTTTATGCTCATGACAGAGACCTCTGGACGGATCTACATGACGCTGTTTAAAGCATAGGCCAGTCAGGGCGAGTTGCCATTATTGGACGACATTCAACAGGGTTATGTCGCCTCAGAGACCGATGTCCCACGCCGGCTCTTCGGGGAACCTCACCACCAGAAAATCCAGCAGGCTGCGCAACGCCGACGGCATGTGTTTGCGTGAGGCGTAGACCGCGTAGATGTTCATCTGCCGGGGTTCGGCGTGGGGTAGCAGGCGCACCAGTTCACCACGTCGGATGTGATCGCCGGCCTGGTAGCTGGGCAACATCGCCACCCCAGCGCCGGCCAGCGTCAGGCGTAGCAGCGTGCTCGCCTCGTTGGCGGTGATATTGCCGTGCACCGGCACCGACACGTGCTCGCCACTTTCTTCGAAATGCCACAGGCTTTTGCCGAAGTACGAGTGGGTCAGGCAGTTGTGCCGGGCCAGGTCTTCGACTTTTTGTGGGGCCGGATGCTCGCGCAGATACGCGGGGGTGGCGCAGACCACCGAGCGACAGACGGTCAGGCGCCGTGCGATCAGGTTCGGGTCCAGGTCATTGCTGGTGCGGATGGCCAGGTCGATGCGCTCGTCCACCAGATTCACCGTGCGATCGAGCATTTGCAGGTCGACCGTGACCAAAGGGTAGCGTTTGACGTACTCGGCAATCGCCTCGGCCAATTGCGCCTGGCCAAACGAGGTGCTGACACTCAGGCGCAGCAGGCCACGGGGCGCGTCATCGGGCTCACTGACGGCGGCCTGCATGTCGCCGCACAACTCCAGCAATTGGCGGCAGCGCGGCAAGGTCTCACCGCCCGCCGCCGTAAGACTAAGTTTGCGCGTGGTGCGGTGCAGCAGGCGCGCGCCGACCCAGTCTTCCAACTCGGCGAGGTAACGCGATACGACCGGCCGCGACAGGTCCAGATGGTCCGCGGCGGCGGACTGGCTGCCCAGGTCCACCACGGTGACAAACACGCGCATTGCTTGAAGACGATCCATGATTTGCCCGATTTCAGAAACAAACTATGTTCCAGCATCGCATTTTTAGTCTCGTTTAGTGCAACTAAGCTCTGTGCATCCTTTGAACCGATTGCTGGAGCTGCCCAATGCTTTCAACCCTCAAGCGCATGACCCTAGCCACCGCCGCCCTGGCCTTTGCGGCCCATGCCTCGGCGGCCGACTTGACCCTCGACGTGTACAACCCTGGCGAAGCGGCGATCTTCCCGGTGACCTCGGTGCTGGTCAGCGGCGCCAAAGACGCGATCCTGGTGGACGCGCAATTCGGCAAGGGCCAGGCCGAGCAACTGGTGCAAAAGATCCGCGCCAGCGGCAAACACCTGACCACCATTTACATCAGCCATGGCGATCCGGATTACTACTTTGGCCTCGACACCCTGACGGCCGCGTTCCCGGACGCCAAGGTGCTGGCTCCGCAACCGGTGGTCGACCACATCAACGCCACCGTGGCCGGCAAACTTGAGTTCTGGGGCCCGAAAATGGGCGCCGACAAACCGGCTAAAACCATCGTGCCACAGGTGCTGCAAGGCAATAGCCTGACCCTTGAAGGGAAACAGTTGGACGTTATCGGCCTGGACGGCCCGCAGCCGGATCGCAGCTTTGTGTGGATCCCGTCGATCAAGGCGGTGGTCGGTGGCGTCGTGGTTGCCCAAAACATCCATGTGTGGATGGCAGATACCCAGGGCGCGCAATCCCACAAAGACTGGCTGGCCACCCTGCAACGCATCGAAAACCTGAAACCGCGTACCGTGATTCCGGGTCACTACCTGGGTACGCCGTCCGTGGCGTCGGTCACCTTTACTGCCGACTACATCAAGGCCTTCGACGTAGAAACCTCCAAGGCCAAAGACTCCGCCGCCCTCATCGCGGCCATGAAAAAGCGTTACCCCACCCTGGCGGACGAAAGCTCCCTGGAACTGAGCGCAAAAGTCGCCAAGGGCGAAATGAAGTGGTGAAAACTCTCAAACCTTAACCGTACAGGAGAACGTCATGAGCAAGATCGCAATCATTGGGGCTACGGGCCGTGCCGGCAGCCAATTGCTGGAAGAAGCGTTGCGTCGTGGGCACAGCGTGACCGCCATCGCGCGTAACACCGACAAACTGGCAGAGCGCCCGAACGTCACTGTCAAACAAGTGGACGCGTTGGACGCCGATGCCCTGCAACAGGCCATCAGCGGCAACGACGTGGTGATCAGTGCCGCGCACTTCGCCACCCTGCCCGCCAGCGCCGTGATCGGGCCGGTGAAAAAGGCCGGTGTCAAACGCTTGCTGGTGGTGGGCGGTGCGGGTTCGCTGTTGCTGCCGGGTGGCGGTCGCGTGATCGACAGCGAAGGTTTCCCTGCTGAGTACAAGGCAGAGGCCAGCGCAGGAGCTGAATTCCTTGAGACCCTGCGTCAGGAACAAGAACTGGATTGGACTTTCCTGTCGCCATCGGCTCTGTTCGATGGCACCGAGCGCACCGGTAAATTCCGCCTGGGCCAGGATGATTTGCTGGTGAGCAGCGAAGGTACAAGCTCGATCAGCTTTGCCGACTATGCCATCGCGATGATTGACGAAGTGGAAACACCGAAGCACTCGCGCCAGCGTTTCACCGTCGGTTACTGACATTTGTGGGAGGGGGCTTGCTCCCTCCCACATTTGCCCTTCAGTGTTCTGGAGATTGTGCCTGGCTGACTAACCAATCCATCAGAGCTTCGAGCCCGGTCGACGGCGTCGTCCCCGGCGGATACACCAGGTAATACCCCATCCCCGTCTGTACCCGCAGTTCATACGGCATCACCAACCGCCCCGCCTTCACATCCTCGCCAATCAACGCACTGTCGCCTATCGCCACCCCGGAACCCTGGGAGGCCACCGTCATCGCCAAGTCCAGCGTTTCGAAATGATGGCCCTGGCTCAAATTGCTCAAGCGCGTGTTAGCAGCCTTCAACCATAACGCCCAGTCCCGTTCATCCCGCGTGGGATGCAGCAGCACCTGGTGCTGCAAGTCTTGCGGCGTGTGCAAGCCATCCGATAACCCCGGCGCGCAAACGGGCGTAAGTTGCTCATCGAACAAATGCCGCGCCTCGGCTGATTGTTCGGCGATGGGTGCGTAGATCACCGCTGCGTCAAACTGCTCGCGGCGAAAGTCCACGGTGTAAGCCACTGTGGTGGTGAGTTCCACCGGCACGTCCGGGCGCTCCTTTTGCCACTGCATCAAGCGCGGCAGCAACCAGCGCATCACACAGGTGGAGGCCTTGAGTTGCAGGGTCTGGCGGCGACTGCCGATCTGCTCCACCGCATCACCGAGCAAACCAAATACCTGCTGCGCACGCACTGACCACTCGCGCCCCTCTTCGGTCAGGCTCAAGCCCCGTGCCTGGCGTTGGAACAGCGCGTAACCCAAGTGGCTTTCCAACCCGGCAATCTGCCGGCTGACCGCACCCTGAGTGATGTGCAGTTGCTCGGCGGCGCGGGTGAAGTTGCAACACTGGGCCGTGACCCAGAAAGTGTGCAGCGCGGGCAGTGGAGGAAGACGTTTCATCGGGCTCAGCCATGACGTGAGGACATGGCTAGTATGACTTTTTATCGATTGTTGCCGCTACGGGCCAGCCGTTCCAATACCGCCTCGAATCAATAACAAGAGCGACTTGTATGGCGACCTGCGGCGAAGTGTTGGTGAAGCTCCTGGAAGGCTATGGCGTTGAACAGGTGTTTGGCATCCCCGGCGTGCACACCGTGGAGTTGTACCGCGGCCTGGCCCGTTCCAGCATCCGTCACGTCACCCCGCGCCACGAGCAAGGGGCCGGGTTTATGGCGGACGGTTATGCACGCACCAGCGGCAAGCCCGGCGTGTGTTTCATCATCACCGGCCCAGGCATGACCAACATCACCACGGCCATGGGCCAGGCCTATGCCGACTCGATCCCGATGTTGGTGATCTCCAGCGTGCAATCACGCAGCCAGTTGGGCGGCGGGCGCGGCAAGTTGCATGAGCTGCCGAACCAGAGCGCGATGATCGCGGGCGTGGCGGCGTTCTCCCACACCTTGATGTCGGCGGCGGAGTTGCCCGCGGTGCTGGCACGGGCATTTGCACTGTTCCAGGCCGGCCGTCCGCGGCCGGTGCATATCGAGATCCCGCTGGATGTGCTGGTGGAAAACGCCGACGCACTGCTGGGCAGCAAGCCGATCAGCGTCACGCGCGCCGGTGCCGCACCCTCGGCGATCAAGCAGATGACTCAGTTGCTGGCGTGCGCCAAGCGCCCGTTGATTCTCGCCGGCGGCGGCGCCATCGATGCCGCGCCCGCGCTGACCCGCCTCGCCGAAACCCTCGGTGCGCCAGTGGCGCTGACCATCAACGCCAAAGGCATGCTGCCCGCCGCGCACCCGTTGCTGATCGGCTCCACCCAGACCTTGGTCGCCACCCGCGCATTAGTCGCCGAAGCCGATGTGGTGCTGGCCATCGGCACAGAGCTTGCGGAAACCGATTACGACGTGACCTTCGCGGGCGGGTTTGAAATTCCCGGCGCACTGCTGCGCATCGACATCGACCCGGACCAGACCGTGCGCAACTACACACCTCACGTCGCCTTAGTAGCCGATGCGCAGATCGCCACCGAAGCCGTGCTGGCCGAGTTGGACAGCAAGGAGTTACCCCTGCGCAACACCGACTGGGGCAGCCAACGCGTCGCGCGTTTGTGGGCTGAATTGGCCCCATCCTGGGACGCCGCCACCCGTGCGCAAACCCTGTTCCTCAGTACGATCCTGGAGACGTTGCCCGGCGCCGTCATGGTGGGCGACTCCACCCAACCGGTGTACAGCGGCAACCTCACCCTCAACCTCGACCACCCACGCCGCTGGTTCAACTCCTCTACCGGCTACGGCACCTTGGGTTACGCCTTGCCCGCCGCGATAGGCGCCTGGCTGGGGCGCGGCGATGGGCAACCGGTGGTGTGCCTGATCGGTGACGGCGGACTGCAATTCAGCCTGCCGGAACTGGCCAGCGCGGTGGAGGCACGAACGCCGATCATCGTGTTGCTGTGGAATAACCAGGGCTACGAGGAGATCAAGAAATACATGGTCAACCGCGCCATCGAACCGGTCGGCGTGGACATCTACACACCGGATTTTGTCGGCGTGGCCAAGGCGCTGGGCTGCGCGGCTGAACGCATCGAGGGCATCGAGCCGTTACGCAACGCATTGCTGGCCGCCTCTGATCGACAGGGGCCGACGCTGATTGAAATTGACCAAGAGCTTTGGATGAAGGAGGTCGCGGTATGAACGCAGTATTGAACGGTGTGTATATCGACGGCGAATGGCGTGCTGGCCACGACGTGCTGGAGGTGATCAACCCGGCGACCGAATCCCGCTTGGCCCAGGTCAGCGTAGGGGACATGGCTGCCGTGACCCAGGCAGTGGATGCCGCCAGTCGGGCGTTTGCCGGCTGGTCAAAAAGCACCGGCCGTGAGCGCGGCGCCCTATTACGCAAAATCGCCCAAGGAGTACGCGAACAGCGCGAAGCCTTAATGCACCTGCAGTCGAGCAACAACGGCAAACCGCTGTTTGAGGCGGGCATCGATGTGGACGACGTGATCGCCACCTTCGAGTACTACGCAGGTGTTGCCGAGGACCTGGACGCCGGACAAGACCGGCCGGTGGCACTGCCCAGCGATGAGTTCAGCGCTCGTCTGCGCCGCGAGCCGTGTGGCGTGGTGGGGCTGATCGTGCCGTGGAATTTCCCCATGGTGACCACCGCCTGGAAACTCGCCCCCGCCCTCGCCTCCGGTTGCTGCGTGGTGCTCAAGCCGTCGGAAGTCACGCCCCTGGCAGAGCTGCAATTGGCGCGAATTATCGCCGAATCCGGGCTGCCCGCAGGCGTGTTCAACCTGGTCTGCGGCACGGGCCTGGCGGTCGGTGCACCGCTGGCAGCGGACCGTCGTGTGGCGAAAATCTCCTTTACTGGCAGTAATGCGGTGGGCGTGCAGGTGATGCAACGCGCCGCCGAAACCATCAAGGGCGTCAGTCTGGAACTGGGCGGCAAATCTTCGTTGCTGGTGCTGGCAGATGCTGACCTCGACTTGGCCGTGGAACTGGCCTGCGGCGGTGGATTTTTCAACGCCGGGCAGATGTGTTCTGCCACCAGCCGCGTGCTGGTGGCCGACACCTTGGCGGACGAATTCCTGCAACGCTTGCGGGCGCGGGCTGAAGGGGTTCGCGTGGCTGACCCGTTTGCCGAGGACGTGGAAATGGGCGCGCTGATCAACCGTGCGCAGTATCAGCGGGTAGTGGGGCATATCCAGCGAGGCATCGAGGACGGCGCGCGGTTGCTGTGTGGCGGTGAACGTCCGGCGGATCTGGCCAGGGGTTATTTCATCCGCCCGACGGTGTTTACCGCTGTGCCGTTGGACAGTGCGTTATGGAACGAGGAAATCTTCGGCCCGGTGCTGTGTGTACGAAGTTTCGCAACTGAAGATGAGGCGATTGGCCTGGCCAACGACAGCGATTTCGGCCTGGTGGCCAGTGTGGTGGGCGCCGATGTCGAGAGCGCCGAGCGAGTAGCAAATGCCCTGCAGGCCGGACTGGTATGGATCAACGCGCCGCAGGTGATCTTCCCGCAGACGGCGTGGGGGGGTTACAAGCAGAGCAGCATCGGACGCGAGCTGGGGCCTTGGGGGTTAGCGGCGTTTCAGGAGATAAAGCACGTCATTCGGTCTAACTGACACTGCAGCCCCTGCTGTAGAAGGTGGACCCATGTGGGAGGGAGCTTGCCCCCGATAGCGGTGGATCAGTTACAGATGCTTAGACTGAAACACGGCTATCGGGGGCAAGCCCCCTCCCACATCTTGATTTGCGGTGTTTGTGGGAACTGCAATTTTTAGATAGTGCCTGCGACTTTCTCATTTGCCCCCCTGCCCCATACGTGGCCTGATTCACCCTTGTTCACTCAAGGCAGGCCCATGGAAAACGTTCACGCAAAACCCACCACTGCCGTTTGGCTGATGATCAGCGTGGTGCTGGTCGCCCTTAACCTGCGCCCGTCGATGGCTGCCGTGGGGCCGTTGTTGTCTTCGATTCGTGGCGATGTGCCGTTGAGTTTCAGCAGCGCGGCGTTGCTGACCATGTTGCCGGTCATGACCATGGGCATGGCGATGTTCTTTGGCATGGGCCTGGCCAAGCGTTTTGGTGAGCACCGCAGCATTGTCCTGTCGCTGCTGGTGATCGGCGTGGCGACGCTGTCGCGGTTGTTCCTGGATTCGGCGCTGGAGCTGATCGTCAGCGCGATTGCGGCGGGGATCGGTATTGCGATGATCCAGGCGTTGATGCCGGCGCTGATCAAGTCGCGCTTCAGCGATAACGTTTCACTGTTCATGGGCCTGTACGTCACCGCCATCATGGGTGGCGCGGCGCTGGCGGCTTCGCTCTCGCCCTTCGTGCAAACGCACACCGGCAGTTGGCGTATCGGCCTGGCGATCTGGGCTGTGCTGGCGTTGCTCGCCTTGGTGTTCTGGTACGCCCAGCGTTCGGTAATGCCGCCATTACCCGAGGCCGGTTCCGGCCCGCAGGAATCATTTTTCGGCAATCGCCGCGCCTGGTTGCTGGCGATCTTTTTTGGTTTGGGCACTGCGTCCTACACATGTGTACTCGCGTGGCTGGCGCCGTACTACGTGGAGCAAGGCTGGAGCGAGCAGGACGCCGGCCTGCTGCTGGGCTTTCTGACCGCCATGGAAGTCGTGTCTGGCCTGATCACACCCGCCATCGCCAACCGCCGCCAGGACAAACGCGGCGTGGTAGCCGTGCTGCTGGTGCTGATCATCATCGGTTTCTGCGGCCTGATCCTCAGCCCGCAATCCCTCAGTTTGCTGTGGCCGTGCCTGCTCGGCCTGGGCATCGGCGGCCTGTTCCCCATGAGCCTGATCCTGTCCCTCGATCACTTGGACAACCCGCGCCGTGCCGGTGGCCTCACTGCCTTTGTGCAAGGCATCGGCTACCTGATTGCCGGCCTGTCGCCGCTGATCGCCGGGATGATCCGTGACCAACTGGGCAGTTTCGAATGGGCCTGGTGGTCGCTGACGGCGGTGATCGTATTGATGTTGCTGATCGTCACGCGCTTCAACCCGAGGCATTACGCGCAACATATCCGCTGAGGTCGTGTTGCAAACAGTATTTGTCCCACTGCAAACATAGAAACGCCCTACAGAGCTTTCTATTGGTACGTACGTTCCGTTAAGCTTTTGGGCTGTCTTGTACTGAGTTCGGTACAAAGGGTTTACGGACGAAACCGATGTTAAACAGTAACTTGCTCAGAAAACTCGATATGCAGGACTTGATGGTGTTTATCGCCGTCTACGACCAGAGCAGCGTTACCGAGGTGTCCGAAACGCTGTTCGTCAGCCAGTCCACCGTGAGCTACAGCCTGAAGAAGCTGCGCACCAGCTTTGAAGACGAGCTGTTTATCAACACCCGAGCGGGCATGCGTCCTACGTACAAGGCCACCACCATGTACGGCCATGTGCAGAAGATCCTCGAAAGCATCAACCTGTGCCACGCCGGTGGCCAGGCCTTCGACCCCACGCAAAAAGCCGTGACCTTCAACGTATGTGCACCGGAATACTTCGAACAGTTGATCCTGCCGCGCCTGCTGAAAACCTTCGACCAGGCCGACTTGCCGGTGATCGTCAATGTGCAGAAGCTGGAAACCGACATCCCCGCCGATGACCTGCGCGAAGGCCGTCTGGACTTGGTGATCTGCTTCGGCCCGCATTTTCATCGCGCCCACAAAGACTTCAAGACCCAGATGCTGCTGGAGGACGATTTGGTGTGTGTCTTCGATAAACGCTCAGCGCCCAGGGAGCCAGCATTCAGCCTGCAATCCTTCGTCGAACGGCGACATGTATTCCCCACGCCGTGGACCTCCGACACCAACATGATCGACGGCTGGCTGGCGCGCCAGGCCCACAAGCGCCAGGTGGTCGCCCGTGCCAACAGCTACAGCGCGGCATTGAAGATGATCACCGGCACCGACTTTATCCTCACCCTGCCCCGCCGCGTGCAAAAGCTACTGGCGCCGGAGCCGGTGTTCGGCCATTGCGAGGCGCCCAACGGATTGCCGGGGTTCACCCTTGATATGCAGTGGAACGAAACCAGTGAACAGGACAGTGCCAATACCTGGTTTCGCGAGCAGGTGGTGAAGGTATGTGCCGATCAGGGCTTGTTGTAAGCCTTAGCCGATAGCGACTTTGCTATAGGCATCGCGGTCCATGTCGCGCAGTTCAACGCTCAGTTGTACCTGCACGCCTTCGGGCCACGGGCTAAGGTCCTGCAACACCGCCAGCAGGCTTTCCGACAGCTGCTGCTTGACCTGCGGCGAACGCCCGCTGAGCAATGACAGCTTCACCGCAATAAATCCGCGCGGATTGAGGGAGGTACCTACCTGAAAATGCTCAAGCTTCACCGCACGGCTTTTGATATCGAACTCGGAGCCGAATTGCCCGGACGCCATTAGCACATTGTTGAGCCGCAACAGGGTTTTATCGACGGTCAGGTCTGTCAGGTTGGCGGTGTATTCCAGGTGCAGATGCGGCATGGGTTGCTCCGAGGCTTGTTGTAGGAAGATTCTTGAATATATAGCGTCACGCCTTGCCGCCCAACCCTCTATCGCTCATGAACGCCTCCAGTCGCGAGCGCACCCAACGCTCGGCGGGGTCGGTGTCCACATGGCTGAGCCAAACCATGGACAAGTCCAACGTCGGTGTCTCGAACGGAAACGGCTCACAAAACAGATTGCCCGACACCGCCATGGCTTCGGCGGTGTAGTCCGGCAGGCTGGCGATGAGGTCGGTGCCGGCCAGCAACGCCGGCAACGCGCTGTATTGCGGTACCGATAAAACCACGTGGCGCTTACGGCCAATCTCGGCCAGCCACTCATCGGCAAAACCCGACACGTTGGCGGTGTGAGACACCAGCACATGGGGCCGCGAGCAATATTCGTCCAGGGTCAGCGGTGTGTCCGAGGCATCCGCGCGCAGGAGTCGCGGACGGATATGGCGCAGCAACTTGCGCTTGGCATTCGCCGGCAGACCACGGGTCTGGGTGATGCCAACGGTGATATCGCCGGACGCCAGCAGGTCAGGGATGCGCCAATAATCCACATGCTGCACCACGAACACCACTTGGGGCGCTTCCTGGCGCAGCGCGCGCAGCAACGGCGGCAACAGGCCGAACTCGACATCGTCGGACAGACCGATGCGAAACGTCATGGTGCTGATGGACGGGTCAAAATCGTGGGTCAGGCTCAAGGCCGACGACAAGGAATCGAGGGCCGGGGACAGATGCTGAATGATTTCCTCAGCGCGCGCGGTGGGCTCCATGCGATGGCCAACACGAATAAACAATGGGTCGTTGAACAAGGTACGCAAACGGTTCAGGGCCGAACTGATGGTCGGCTGGCCGAGGAAAAGTTTCTCGGCCACCCGCGTCACATTGCGCTCAAGCATCAGTGCTTCGAAGACCACCATCAGATTGATGTCGGCCTTGCGTAATTCATTGCGATTCATCGGCGCCTGCCCGTTTCACCAAGACAGGTCGCAGTTTAGAAAGCGCGGCGCACGCCGTCTATGCGCTTAATTGCCGATAAGCCAGCATCACAGGCGGACAGGTTGCTCAGGGCTTGAGCGGAAACTCCTGATCGCGCTCGGAAAGCTCCGTACCGTCGTCCGGATGCTTCCAGGTCTGCGGCTTTTCCTCTTCGCGCTGCCGCTGGGGTTGCTCACGCTCTGGTTCATCGCGCCGCTTTTGTTCGTTACCCATAGCCACCTCTTTCCTTAAGCATCGGTCACCTGTTCAAGCATAGGACAGGGAAAGAGATTTTGACGGCCACAGGGATTGATAATCCCTGAACATCAATAAACCCAAAATTTTCACTTATCATTTCTAAATGTGTCAGCCACTATCCATAGTCTTAAGCGAAATAAGCACTTTGAAAAGAACGCTGGAGACACAAAACCATGACTAGCCCTTCCCGCCCCGACTCTGCCCGCTCGAAAGTTGGCGCGGTATTCCGTGTTACTTCGGGTAATTTCCTCGAACAGTTCGACTTCTTTCTGTTTGGTTTCTACGCCACCTACATCGCGGCTGCGTTCTTCCCGGCCGCTAATGAGTTTGCGTCATTAATGATGACCTTCGCCGTGTTTGGCGCAGGCTTCCTGATGCGCCCACTTGGCGCAATCATTCTCGGTGCCTACATCGACGACGTCGGTCGCCGCAAAGGGCTGATCGTGACCCTCTCGATCATGGCCAGCGGTACGTTGCTGATCGTGCTGGTGCCGGGTTATCAGACCATTGGCCTGTGGGCACCGCTGCTGGTGTTGCTTGGTCGCTTGCTGCAAGGCTTCTCGGCCGGTGCGGAACTGGGCGGGGTGTCGGTGTACTTGTCTGAGATGGCCACCCCAGGCCGTAAAGGCTTCTACACCAGCTGGCAGTCGGGCAGCCAACAGATCTCCATCGTGGTCGCCGCTGCGCTGGGTTATGGCCTGAACGTGTGGATGGAACCGTCGGTGGTTGCCGACTGGGGCTGGCGCATTCCGTTCGCTGTCGGTTGCGTGATCATTCCGTTTATCTTTGTGCTGCGTCGCAACCTGGAGGAAACCGAAGAGTTCGCCAACCGCAAGCATCGCCCGACCATGCGCGAAGTGCTGGCAACCCTGGTGAAAAACTGGACCGTTGTGATCGGCGGCATGCTGATGGTGGCCATGACCACTACCGCGTTCTACCTGATCACCGTGTACGCGCCGACCTTCGGCAAGACCGTGCTGCAACTGAGCACCTCGGACGCCCTGCTGGTGACCTTGCTGGTGGCCGTGTCGAACTTTGTATGGCTCCCCATCGGCGGCACCCTCAGCGATCGCTTCGGCCGCAAGCCGGTACTGATCGCCATGACAGCGCTGGCGGTTCTTACAGCGTATCCAGCACTGTCTTACGTGGTGAATGCACCGAGCTTCGGCCATATGCTGGAAACCCTGCTGTGGTTCTCCTTCCTCTATGGCATGTACAACGGCGCGATGATCCCGGCACTGACCGAAATCATGCCGGTGGAAGTGCGCGTGGCGGGCTTTTCCCTGGCCTATAGCCTGGCAACCGCGATCTTCGGTGGCTTCACCCCGGCGATCTCCACCTGGTTCATCCACATCACCGGGGACAAGGCCTCACCGGCCTACTGGATGATGTTCGCCGCACTGTGCGCACTGTGTTCGACCCTGGCGTTGTACCGCCGCGCCAACACTCGCGGGCAGATGCTGCAGGGGGCGGTATGATGCGACCTCTGCTCAACACACTGGCGGCCTTGGCCCTCGGCGCGCTGGCGCTGTCGGCCCAGGCCGAGGAGCTCAAGGTAATGACCTCCGGTGGCTTCACCGCCGCTTATAAGTTGCTTGGCCCGCAGTATGCCCAGCAAAGCGGTGACACCCTCGATACCATTCTCGGCCCGTCCATGGGCAAGGCGCCGGAAGCGATTCCCAACCGCCTGGCCAGGGGCGAACACGCCGATGTGGTGATCATGGTCGGCTACGCCCTGGATGACTTGATCAAACAAGGCAAGGTCGACCCGGCGTCTCGCGTGGAACTGGCGGACTCGCGGATCGGTTTGGTGGTGAAGGAAGGCGCGGCGAAACCCGCCATCGGCACCGATGCAGAACTGAAGGCAGTGCTGAGCAAGGCCAAGTCAGTGGCGTACTCGGACAGTGCCAGCGGTGTGTATGTCGAGAAAGAGCTGTTCAAGAAGCTCGGCATGCCGGCCAAGGGCACGATGATCGAACGTATTCCGGTGGCTGAGCAGGTTGCCAAAGGTGACTACGAAGTGGGTCTGCAGCAGGTCGCCGAATTGTTGCCCGTACCGGGCGTGATCTATGTGGGCAAAATCCCCGAAGACGTGCAGTCCGTTACGCGTTTTGCAGCAGGTATTCCGGTGAACGCCGAACACCCGACCCAAGCCAAGGCGTTGCTGAAGTACCTGGCCTCGCCCGAGGCGCAACCGCTGGTGCAATCCACCGGCCTGGACTCGGTGTCACACTGACCGAAACGGCATCTCCCGCACCAACCGTTCCAACTCCAGCGCCGCGGGCGGCAATGTCCGCCCGCGGCGCTTGATCAAGCCCACATTGCGCATCACCTGCGGCTCCACCAACGGCACGCTTACCAGAACCGGGTGCGCGCACGCCGGCATCGCAATCGAAGGCACCATCGCTACCCCCAACCCCGCCTCCACCAACGCGATCATGGTGGTCACGTGGTGCGTCTCGCAGACACTCGGTTTTTTCACACGTACGCCGCGCAAGGCCTGGTCAAGCAGGAAGCGGTTGCCCGAAGTTTTGTCCACCGTGATGTAGTCATGCTCAAAGGCTTCGGCCCAGGTCACGCTGTCACGTTCGGCCAACGGGTGATCACGGCGACAAGCGAGTACGTATCGCTCCTGCAGCAGCAGTTCGAACTCCACTTCATCGGGCAGGCTGCCGCTGAAACTCACGCCAAAATCCGCCTCGCCATTTTCCACCGCATTGCACACCTCACCGGCACTGGCATCCAGCACCCGCAGGCGAATCTTTGGATACAGCTTGTGGAATTCGGAGATCACGTGAGGCATGAAGTAGTACGCAGTCGAAGGCACGCAGGCGATGATGACATCGCCCATGCGCGTGGACGCGACGTTACTGATGCCCATCAGCGCGATGTCGAGGTCGTCGAGCATGCGCTCGACTTGCGGCAGGAATGCACGGCCCACCATGGTCAGGCTGACCCGTCGGGTGGTGCGCTCGAACAGCTTTACATCAAGCGCGGATTCAAGTTTTTCGATGCGCCGACTGAGCGCCGGTTGCGAGATACGGATGGCCTCCGCGGCGCCGCGAAAACTGCCCTTGTCTACCACAGCGCGGAAGGCTTGGAGGTCGTTGAGGTCGAAGTTGATGATCACGGAGAACGGCCAGTCAATAGCGGGATGGACGGCATTATCGTACGACTGTCGGTGGGAAGCCATGCATGAGGACCGCCAGAAAAACTGCAGTTGTGGCTTAGCCGGATTCTGAGAGCCCCGTCAGTTGCTTCCTGTTTTTTCTGACGTAAAGACACGCTCGCTCTGGTTCCCTAGAATCCCGCGTTCGACTTTATGACTAATGGACCCAGCCATGGCCGAACCGATCGTAAAAAGCACACCACTGACTTGGTACGTCGAGCATTTCGCCTTCTTCAGCGGTGCCTTTACCTTTCTCGCTATCGCGGGGCTGTTGATATTTATCTACCGACGTTCCGGATCGCTGCTGTTTTTGCGGGATTGGATATGGCGGTTTTTTGGGGGCAAAACGCGCTTCGAAACAGAACGTTTTGAACGCATGCGCAAGGATTTGCGCGAGCTTGAATATTACCGCTACGAATTCAACATCCCTGCCAAAACGCTGCGGGAGGCAGACTTGGCCGAGGATTGGATGTACAGCAATGAATTCGCCCCGCGAGACTTCGGCCGCGTGAAGCGCTACATAGAGTGGGGCGACTTCACAGCGCTGAATTTCATCACCCAGCGGTTCGCACAATGGCGCATCAACTGTTTTTTTGTACTCGCTTTCGTGCTTTTGGCAGGTGTAGCCATTGCGGTTCCTCTGATTGAATCGAAGTACCTGATGGTGTCCCTGAAAAACGCCCCAGATGCTCCATCGTTCTATTTATCTGAAGATAACGTGAAGTTCGGCATCTGGTCCGACAACGTCCTGATGGTAGAACACTGCCGGTCGTCCGAGTCGCTACAGGCTTTTCTTCTCCCGGGATTACCGGAAGAGAAACTCGACATCATTTGCTCATTCTTCCTCGACAAGAACTACAACAAATACGTACGAGAGGGTTTGAGCGAACAGCGCGGGCTACTGTTCTCGCTGGTACTCGTGTCGATGGCCTGGATGATTTACCTGGTGATCCTGATCGCGCGAATGGAAGTCGCCCGACGACTCTACAGACAATGGCAGGCCAACCAGTCTTGAAAAAGCTGCCTTGAAAAAAGCACTTAGGTGCGTAGTCTGCAATCCGACCGTTTTCGACTGAGAGTTCAATGAGCAAGGCATCCGGCAGAAAAACGCTACACCGAGCGCTGAAAGGAGCTGTATGCCTGGTAGGCCTGCCCTGCCTCGCCGCGCTGGGCTTCTTCACTTGGCAAAACTTCTACCCCGTGAGTACGGCGAGCGGCTGGACTGTTCAGGTGCTGCACCGCGATGTGCCCAAAGCTGCCTCGCTGATGCCGTTACCGGACGGCGCGTTGATGGTCAGCCAGGAGCTCGACGACGCCAAGGGCAGTATCGTGCGCATTCACCTGGACGGAACACGCGAAGTGGTGGTGGGCAAGCTGTCCAAACCCGACGGTATGCTCTCCACCCGTGGCGGCTGGGTATTCAGCCAGGAAGCACTCGACTCTCCCGTCAGCTTCCTCAAGGACGGTACCGTCACAGAGTTATTCAGGGGCGAAAACGTGCAAGGTCTGTGGGACGACGGGGACTACCTCTATGCGATGGAGGACCGTCGCGACGAGGGCCGTCTCCTGCGTTATCGCTGGAGCGACCGGACCTTGAACGTCGTGCGCAAAGACCTCGATGAGGGTGAATCCATCATCCGCTGCACCGATGGCCGCATGCTCTACACGAAGAAGAAAGAAGGCACGGTGCGTGAGCTAGCCGCAGACGGCAGTGATCCGGTGGTACTGGCCAAGCTGAACCAACCGACGTTTTTGATGTGCGATGAGCGCGGGTTATGGATCAATGAAGACGCCACCCACCGCGCGCGGCTGTTGCTGATCGACAAGCAAGGCCGCCAGCAGACGATTTTGTCATTCTTGAAAGCGCCACAATCGATCGTGCCGACTGCGCGCGGGACTTATCTGCTGGCCGAGGGCGGACGTGATCGCGTATTGGAGCTGACCCCGCCCCAACCCGCCGTCGCGCAGGAGTGAGCGCGCTGCTTACGCAGGTGATGCCATTCAGTGCGAGCGCCTCGGTGAGCGTCTCTCGGTAAATCAATATACCCATCTCCCAAAAAACGATGGCGTGTCGACGAAGACCGGCAAACACCCAGGCTTCAATCTTGGAAGGAGGTATGAACAAAGCTGTGCGGAAGGGTATGTAGGACTTTTATAGCACCAAAAACGAAAAAGCCCCGTAGCTTATTCAGCTACGGGGCTTTTCCTATGTAATGGCGGAGAGATAGGGATTCGAACCCCTACCCCAGCGCCTGTAGGCCGCAAAAGGCCAGAAAATACTACGTCCTCCCCGCTTGCATCCTGCGCCAAGCGGCCAGAAGCGGCCCCGAAAATGCCCTATTTTTGCCCTAAACCACGCTGACGGTTGAACGCAACGGCTCGTTAGCGGCAGTCGCGTACCACCAACAGGTAGCTATCGGCCATTAACGGACGTTGAACTACGTCCGCTTAACCCCAAATCTGACTATCGGCTTGACTCAGATTCAAATTCAGATTGAGCAAATCGGCTTCTCACCCAACCGCTCTACCAACCTGATGAGATAACCGTCGGGATCCTGGGCGATGAATTCACGCTGGCCCACTCCAAGATGGGTTAGATCCTGCAACTATAGTTCGGTGCCACGAGGGGATCGTGGCGAGCATCATGATGCAAGGGCGGGCGGGAATTATAGTGACGCGTTGATGGCTGCTATTGGTCGAAGGGATTTATGCACGCCGCGCATCTTTAGGCAGCTGGGCATCGATCAGACACACTCGGATAAGCGGTGATCGAAGCGCGTCAGGTCATAAAACATTTTTGGGGTGAACCTGCCAGCGGTTCGAATACGCATATACTCTGCGTATTGCGACTGGTAGCTGTTTGATATTACCGATTAAGGGTTGTGTAACTTCGATGAACAAGACTGATCTGCTTGAGTATTTGAAAGAGACCAGTTCCGAAATGACCAGGGGCAATATAGATGAAGCTGTTCTACTGCATTTCGATTTGGTCATGGAAAGCTATCGAGAAAAGCCTTCATTTTATAAAAATTTGTGGAAATATGACCGGTTCATGGTGGCCCTGTCTTTATTGAGCTTCAGCTACAAAGACGAGAAAGCTCCTTTATCCAAAGTAAAGGCATTTTGCCAAGAACGTGGCTATATGTCTCGAAACAGCCTGGACTCTTATTGCTCATTCTTGTCCATCGCCGGATATCTGGATGTTCGGCTACATGGCCAGGATGGACGTCAACGCAGTTTCCGACCTACGGAAAAAGCGCTAAGCAATACCGTGCAACTAATCAAATCGTATTTGATGCCTTCGCAAATGCTCTCTCCATACGACAGCTGGTTATCGGGTTTGGGGCAGAATGCTGATCTATCGCGCGTATATTTTCGAGGGTTTGCCAAGATACTTGAAGGTGACTTCCTGCTCGACAAGCTGTTGCCTGAAGCGAAATGGATTCTCAACCGGGACGGCGGTCATCTGCCGATGCTCGCACTCTATGCTGATGCCCTGCGCACCGGCTCGTTAGAGACCGGCTACAACGTATCCTCTTACGTTGAGCTTTCATCGCGTCTGGGCGTGTCCAAAACGCATATGCAGCGCATGATCAAAGAAGGCCAATTACTGGGCTATTTCAAATGCGACAAACGTTTGGTGGAGTTAAGTCCGGCCTTTCTCGAATTGATACGGCGGGCCATGTCAATCTACTTTGCAATTGCACGTGTCAGCATGGAGTTGGGAGTTGATGAGAGCGAAGTAGAAAACGAGCCTGGTGGTATTTGCAGTGTTTGTGGGCGTTAGCGCGATGAGTTCGCTTGTTATTCGATCGTCCTTTTGGGGAGCGATTTAATCACTGTCCTTTTTGTTGTAATTGTTTATGCCGGAGTTCAGCGTGTTTAATCGCCAGTTGAAGAATGCTCTTTTTACCTGCCAAGAGGAATTGTGCCTGGCGCTCGGGACAGTCGCCGACATCGAAGCGGTTTTTCTTTCAGTACGTGTCAATGGAGATGGCCAGATTATCTCGGCCAACCAGCGGTTTGCGCAAACGCTGGGATACTCGCTGGAACAGCTTTCAAATATGGCAATGAGTAACATCAACGCGGAACTGCAGAATGATTTTGCACCCAACCTGTGCGCCATCGAGCGGCAACGCTATCGTGCCTCCGACGGCCGTGCTGTGACACTTAATATAGCCTGGATCGCTGCAGCGAACAGGACGTTTCAAGGCTACGGCATGGTTGCACCACCGCTGGAGCGGGACGAACAGGAGGCCATCGAAATGTTCAGCGCACTGAACCGCTCGATGGCGATCATCCAGTTCAGTCTCGCGGGTGAGGTCGTTTACGCCAACGAATCGTTCGTCCAGGCCATGGGTTACAGTCTTGCGGAGATACAGGGCAAGCATCACCGCCTGTTCTGCCTGGCGGAGGACGTGGCGTCGGCGCATTACACCGAGTTCTGGAAGCGTCTGAACAAGGGCGTGTTTAACGCTGGTCGCTTTCGCCGGGTAGATAAAAGCGGAAAAGTGGTTTGGCTGGAGGCTACTTACAATCCCATCAGAGACGCTTCCGGCCGGGTTTATAAAATTGCCAAATTCGCCAGCGTAGTGACCGAGCAAGTTGAAAAAGCCGACGGAATCAAACAAGCAGCGACCATGGCTTACGACGTGTCGCTAGATGCCGATGTGAAAGCTAACCGAGGTATGGAACTGGTCGCCGACTCCGTGCTCGGCACACAGAATATTGCCCAACAGATGGCCTTGGTGACCGATAGCATGACCGCGCTGGAATCGCAGTCGCAGTTGATCGGTTCAATCGTCGACACGATCGGCGCCATTGCCACCCAGACAAATCTCTTGGCGCTTAACGCCGCGATCGAAGCTGCACGCGCTGGAGTGCATGGGCGGGGATTCGCTGTCGTGGCGGATGAAGTGCGCAAGCTCGCCGGCCGTACCAGTGTGGCCACGCAGGAGATTAACGGCGTGGTCAGGCAAAATCGAGAATTGGCCGGCGAAGCCGCGTTGCATGTCCAGTGCAGCAGAGACCAAGCCGACGTTTTATTGGAGTTGTCCGAACAGGCAGGTATGGCGATGGCGGCTATACAGTCAGGCGCAAAGCAAGTAGTGAAAGCCATTGGTAGAGTCACCAGCGATCTGCATTGAACGCTCTATCTGCGTCGCGGTAACGCCTCCTCCTATGGTGAAAGCAATATGGAAGTTTTTGCGTGCAGTTTTTCTGATTGATAACAGGCGTTTGGATGCTGAAACACACTTAATTCATTGATCAGGTATGCCCAGGCGTTGACATCACATTCAGGTCGTTTCGGAAAAGGAGTTTAGGGATGCCGGCGATTTTCAAAATCAGACCAAGAATGCGAACGCTGCTGTCACCAGCGGTAACCAAGATTGAAATGGCGGGAATTGTTTCCTGGCTTTGTGTGTTGCTGGTTGAGCCTGCGACAACGTTAAAGCTGCCAAACCTTTTGGTTACAGCATCGTTGTTGGTTATTTGGTACGTTCATCGCGTAGTTGCTGATTTCCGCATATGGAGAATGCTCGGCGGCGTCTATATATTGGTTTTGTCACTCGGCTTTTCGCATGTGATTGACACCAATGTGCAGCTGCGCGTCTTTACGCTGCCCCTAGCTGTGATCATCGTGGTAAGCAGTGCTATCTTATTCGTCACGGTTCAGGACTATCTTCTGTCTACACTGCTGGTCTGGATACTGATGTGGCCCACTTTGGACGTTGGGTTTTACCGGGAACTGGAAGTTTATCTGGTCATTTTTTGCGTTGCTTCCGTGTCCATCGGTTTTACTCTCAGCTTTACCTATCTAAGAAACATGCGGTCAGTGTTGTTGGTCGAAAGTGAATTCAGGACATTGGCAGAGACAGATTTTCTCACCTCCTTACTTAACCGACGGGCGTTTATGGGGATCTTCCAAAATGCATTGGCAGAAGGTCACAGCGGCTACTTTATAATGTTGGACATTGACGGGTTTAAATTAAAAAACGATCAGTACGGTCACGATGTAGGTGACAAGATTTTGTGTGCAATGGCCGCGTGCCTGAAATCCACCCCTGGCAGCCACAGTGTCGGGCGGATTGGTGGTGAGGAATTCGGTGTCTTGTTGTTGGGCGAAGATGATGCTGTTGCTAATGAATACGCGTTGCGCCTGCTGGCCAACATCCGTTGCAGTGTATTGCCTCCGCATCAATTCACTTGCAGCGCGGGCGTCGCGCAGTTCCGAGCGACATCGGACATGTCAGCAGTGCTCAAATGCGCCGACAGCAATATGTATAAAGCCAAGCATGATGGTAAGGATCGGGTGTTTCAGGATGGAAGGCAGGTCAAACCGCTACTTCCTGTAACTACTTAGTTAAGATTTGACTGGAGGACGTCTGTGAAAATCGTTTTCGAAGAAATCGAATCTCCCCTTTGTTGCTTGCTTACGCTGGGCACCTTCACTTTAATGTTCCAGAACCGTTCAGAGGCTGAAAGCTTTCTCAAGCTCCTGATGGGGGCGGAGACATCGTTCAGCCCACATCGCTGAGCGTCTGCTTATGGCCGATTGCTGCCTTTCGCGAAGGGCAGCTTAGAGTCGAAAGCGGTCCGCTCCATCATGGCGACATCTAGCTAGGCACAAGCAAGCAAGCCGAAAGCTGCAGTTATTTGCATGTGATTGACCAAAGCTGATCTAGCTTGGTCGTGTAGCTCCGGCTCATCATCTCCCTGCGCATAGACCAAGCCGGGTTGCTGGGCACGCTGGCTGACCGAAGCGTTCCCCTCCCCCATCGACCGTTGATCTCGTCCAGCACGGTCATCACTCGGGTGGACTCGGCAGGCTGCGAAGTCGCGAAGAGATCATCGGTGTACTCACCGGGCTGACACAGGTTGAGCAGCATCACTTCGGCCTTACTGTATTTAAAGCCTGGCCGGTAAATACGGTCGACAGCATCAACAGCCGCCTTTGTCAGCAGTCGCACGTCATCGGTGGGATAGGGCATATCTACCACCACCCCGTTGGCATACTTCGCCTCCTCTGGATTGAACATGCCTGTGCGAATGCATACACGCACCTTCTTGCATAACGATCCCTGGGCCCGGAGTTTTTCTGAGGCCCGCATCATGTAGGTTGCCAATGCCTCTTTAATCGGCGGTAGATCAGTCAGCCGTTTGCCGAACATCCGGCTGCAGCAGATCTCCTGCTTGGGCGGATCGGGCTCGTCCAGTTCAAGACAAGACGTTCCGGCCAGCTCACGGGCGGTCTTCTCGATCACAATGCTGAACTTCTTACGGAGCGTCCACGGGTCGGCCTTGGCTAGGTCCATGGCGGACTTAATGCCCATTGCATCGAGGTGGCGTTTCATCTTGCGGCCAACGCCCCACACCTCCCCCACGTCCGTATTGCGCAGCACCCAGTCACGCTTAACCGGATCGGTGATGTTAACCACCCCACCGGTTTGGGACTGCAGGCGCTTCGCTGTGTGGTTTGCCAGCTTTGCCAAGGTCTTTGTGTGAGCGATGCCTACGCCGACAGGGATACCGGTGCAACGGAGCACCTGGGCGCGAATCTGTCGGCCTAAGGCATCCAGCCCACCGATACCGGTCAAATCGGCGAATGCTTCATCAATGCTGTACACCTCGACCGTCGGCACCATGGCCTCGATCAGGCTCATCACACGCTCACTCATGTCGCCGTATAGCGCATAGTTGGAGGAGAAAGGGACAATACCGTGCTGTTTGAGCTTGTGCTTGATCTGGAAATACGGCTCTCCCATCTTGATGAAAGGCTTGGCGTCGTAGCTACGGGCGATGACACAACCGTCATTGTTGCTCAGCACCACTATGGGCACCTTCGCCAAGTCTGGGCGGAACACCCGTTCACAACTGGCATAGAAGCTGTTGCAGTCAATCAGTGCAAAGGTAGGCTCTTGCTTAGACATGACTGCGAACTGTGCTGGTGATCACGCCCCAGATTGATAGCTCGTCGCCTTCCAGAATGTAGCGTGCTGGGAATTTGGGGTTTTCGGACAGCAGGACCACCTCCCGGCCTCGCTTACATAGGCGCTTGCAGACTGGCTCATTGTTCAGGAGGGCCACCACTACATGCCCATGGATCGGCTCGATGGCACGATCCACAACAGCAAGGTCACCATCGAAGATCCCGACTCCTTGCATACTTTCGCCGGTGATTGCTACCAGGTACACGTTAGGCGCACGGATATTCAGAACCTCATCCAGTGAGATGTGCTGCTCAATGTGATCCGCTGCCGGCGAAGGAAAGCCGGCCGGAACCTGGAACGAGCACATGGGCAGCTTCGCGCCGCCCTCGGCGAGGGGACCTAGAATGGTAAAACTCATAGAGGCGCCTTTCACAAATACTGTACGAACGTACAGTTAACTTTGTAGCACGCTTTCGGTCAAATTTTCTGTGGGTGATTTCGACAGACGGAAAGATTCGCAGGCATTAGCTCCCCGAAGCCGCATTACCCCGTTGAGCTCTAAAATTGTAGTAGTAGCGAATGGTGCTGCTGGATTAGAGTCGGATAAACCTGTCAAAAAACAGGCAAAACCTCTACGTATCGGAGCAAAAGCCATCACCTGATTCGTAGCATGTCTTTAAAATCACCAGGAGATAAAACATGGGCTACGTCAATTTGGAAGGAGCTACCATTTTTGGCAACGGCGGCGCAGGAATTCTAATAGTAGGTGATGGAACCGTTGAGGCGACCGGCGCCTTCATTTCTGGGAATGCTGGTGGCGGAGTGGTTTACCGTCAACACAGTCCTATTGATGAACTAGCCGGTCAATGCCGTACAGATGCTAAAGAGTTGGCGGTGCTTTTGAAAATCTTACTATCGCTACCGGAAGAGGAGCGTCACGCTGCGGCGGAAAAGGACGAGCTGACCTCAAAAATAAAATCATTCGGTTTGGATGGTTCCACGTTCATCAACAACATTGTTAGCCTAGCAACTAACCCACAAGTAACTCAGTGGATACAGTGGCTATCCTAATTAACAGACAGCTCCCTGTAAAAAGATCTTGTCTTACAGGGGCAGTCTATCATTGACCTACACGATTTTCGTGGCCTGAACTTTGAGCTGGTCGCGCTCAGGGCTGATCAATTTTCGCTTCAGCCAGCTCCGCAAATTTATGTGCTTATCCTCCAGAAGCCACGCACAAAAAGCTGCAAATACTAGGCATAAGAAAATCGAGAGCCAAGCATTAGAAATCAGAGTTACATTCATACGCGTACTAATAAAAATACGAATCGGCTCATGCGTCAGATACATTGCGTAGGAAACGTACGCCCCCTTAGTCACCACCCACTTGACAGGCGAAGGAATACGCAGGTTCGCACTTGCCAAAACAACAAGCATCAACCCAATACCCACCAAAATCATAAGCTGCAAGTCATACATGTTTACCTTGCCGGCGAGCGAGAGCATCTGAAAGCGCCACGACATTGCAGCCACAATAGCAGCAAGTGGGATAGCAGCTTGTCTCCAGCTTATCTGCGGGGAGTAAACATATATGGCAGCGCAGGCAGCACCCAGGAACCACTCCCAAGCAACAGACTCCCAAATTGTAAAGTACCCGACCACCAGGACCGCTGGTCCCGCAAGCAGTAGCGCGAATGCTCTTTCAACCTTTGACATTGATTGCCAAAAGAAGGCAATACCAAAGAAGACATATAGCCACCATTCGATGGCAATGGTCCATAAAACACTGTTACCCCCCAAAATATTTATAGGTGGTATGCCTTCGATCATCCTAGAAAATGGTGTGTGCTGAAGCTGTACAATATGGCCCACTACATCCCAAGCCGTTGGAGACACACGCCCCAACACAACAACAAAAACGAAATACGAGACAATCATTGCTGGAACATACAAAACATATATCCGGCTAAACCGGTCGATCATGTATTCGCCAAAACTATATTTAGACTTTCTCAAACACTGATAAGCTATAAGAAACCCTGAAAGCCAGAAGAATACAACAACTGCTAGACTTTGGAATGGTACTACTCTTCCAAACCAACTTATGGGCACAACGCCCACCATCGTATGCCCGACTAATACCGAAAACGCAGCTATCGCTCGTATTGCATTGAGCATAGTTGACTGACCAATGGTCAAACCCTTAATCACAAACGAATCCCTTCTTGGCAAATCTCAAAATTACGACATTTATTTTTGTCTATGTTATAGGACAAACAGACAAAAAATTCCTGCTGCGAATTGTAAGCAACAGGGCACAATTTCTCTACATTGTTTTTGCTGATGGGTCGCTGGCATGTTCTGCCAAGACGCCCCATCACACGACCACGCTAGATGATCTGCTCGCTCAAGCCTCCAGCACACGGCTGGTGATGGCTCAGCAGAACAACCCTCCCAGCGCCGCCGGCTCCCAGTTCAGGATCACCAACTCGCCGCTAGACTCAGCCTTACCGTGCCGCTGGTTGCTTGTGCTGTAGCGAATTTCGACAGTCTCAAAATGGAAACCCTCAAAGACCTGCCGTATGTCAGGGTGATCATTGATGCTGACCATCACCTTTCCCTTGCATAGGCGCATGAACTCGGCCATCCGCTCGTAGTTCTCGAAGGGAAAGTCCACGCCATAGCCGGCCGTTTGCCAGTAAGGCGGATCCATGTAGTGAAAGGTGTGTGCACGGTCATAGCGCTCCGCGCATTCAAGCCAGGGGAGATGTTCGACATAGGTACCGGACAGGCGCTGCCAGGCGGCCGAGAGGTTTTCCTCGATCCGCAGCAGGTTGATGGCCGGACCGGTGGTCGCGGTACCGAACGTTTGTCCGGTCACCTTACCGGCGAAGGCATGATGCTGCAGATAGAAAAATCGAGCGGCGCGCTGGATGTCGGTGAGGGTTTCAGGGCGGGTCATCTTCTGCCACTCGAACACCTGGCGCGAACTGAGCGCCCACTTGAACTGGCGCACGAACTCTTCTAAGTGGTTCTGCACGACGCGGTACAGCGTCACCAGGTCGCCGTTGATGTCGTTGAGGACTTCAACCGGCGCGGCCTGGGGGCGCATGAAGTAGAGCGCGGCGCCGCCGGCAAAGACTTCAACGTAGCATTCGTGGGGTGGGAAGAGCGGGATAAGGCGGTCGGCCAGGCGGCGTTTGCCGCCCATCCAAGGGATGATGGGTGTGGACATATAAAGCAAGACCTTTGCTGTATGAATAAACAGTGCTAGGCTCGCTCCGCTTTGTGCACGAAGCAGGAGCCTTGGCTGGACTTGCAGGGACGATCTGCGGGGAAGGTGGCCGGGTTGGATGTTGACGCATCCTGCCCGGCCGCTCCTTTTACTTCGGTGTAGAGACTTCTTTTGCATAGGCCTGACAGGCCCGCAGGGCGATCAATCCTTGGTCGCCGGCATCGGTGATGCCGATAATTCGTTGAGCATGCGCTGGGTCAAGTTCGGCTCTTGTGGGGCCATGAACCACGCGGCCGGTGGTGGCGGTGGTTGACACTGAACAGCTGCTGGTGGCATCGGTGGCGGCGAGTACGACTGACAACCGCAGATCAGCAGTAGCCAGGCGATCACGCAGACGCGCCTGCTTCGTTTGCTCATCGGTCAATTCCTTGTGGTGGGTTTCGTCTTTGTTCTGCAGGCGCTGCTCCAGGGCGAAGCGCTTTTCCTGCTCAGTGCGCTGCAGGGCAGCAGCGGCTCGGGATAACTCGTTGAGGGTGTCAGCCTGCAGCCTGGCCTGGCGCTCCAACTGCTGGCCGTAACGCCAGCCTTGAGCGGTCCATGCCAGGGCCGCAGACCCGGCTGCCAAGATCATGAGCAACACGCCGATGGCCGCGATGCGGTATTGAGCAGGGATCAGGTCGAGGAGACGCATAACACCTCCCTCGCCCTGGCCCAGATCTGCAAGCGATCCTCCAGGCCATTCAACCCGCCGTTGATCCGCCGGGTGATGGTGTTGAATTGCTCCTGATCCGCGAGCGCGTTCAATCCGTTTACCGACCAGAACCATGCGGCAGACTCTGCTGCCAACTCGGGCAGTTCGAGCAACTCCGGCGTGCGCAGCAATCGCTCATCGCCGAACAGTGCCAGGCTGCAGCGCAGGTAGTTGTCGTGACCGGTGATCTGGATCAGGCCGCGACCACGATAGCGCTGTCCATCGCCGTCTGGCTCCGGGGTATTACCGAGTTTGGCAGCCAGGGTGCCGGTGTCGTATTTGCTTAGGTACTGATCGCCGCCCAGCTCACGGACGCACTGCAGTTGACCCGACTCGTGACCGACCTGCGCGAGGAACGCGGCCTGCCGTTTGGGTGTGTTGATCTGTCGGTGCCCCATGGCCGCGTTCAGGGCAGATACAAAAACGCCCGCTTGGCGGCGGGCGTTCGGCATGATGCGTTGCAGCTGTTGCTCGGTAACAGACATAAAAACTCCAGACATAAAAAAACCGCACTCAGGCGGCGATGGGATGCACTACAGCTTCTCGACGCTCACAACCTTGAGCGGCTTCGTTTCTTTCTTCTTCTTGCCTTTGGATTTACCTTGCTTGCCGGCATTGCACTCCACCGTGGTCGACCAGCCAGACTGGGTAAACACCTGCTCGACTGAGTCCGCCAGATACTCGCCATCCAGGCCGACCTTGAAGCCCTGGGCGTTGATCAGGCGTTCGGCAAAAATGTCCGTCCGGCCAGGCATCTCAAAACGCACGTCGGCAGTCGAGCGATTGAACGCCGCCAGCCGTGCCTTGGCAGCAGCCTCGGCGGCGGTCTTGTTCGGGTATATATGCCGATCGGTATGCACTGCTGGCAATCCATCTGGGGCGTCGTCGTTATCAACGGTGACCACCGACAGCTTGCCGTCCTTCTTGTTCTGATGCTTGGCGGACACTGCCTTGTGCGAGTTGCGATCCCCAAGGCTGAATTGCCATCGACTGAGATCGCTCTTAGTCAGGGTGATCGCGCCGAACGTCTTGCCGCTGGCAGTCTGGCTGCCTTGACGCGGCATCACCAACAGCTTGCCGTCGGCGACCTTGGCCGTGCAATCGTATTGCTTGGCAAGGCGCGTGATGAAATTAAAATCGGACTCGTTGAGCTGATCAACTCGGGCGACCTTTGTTGCCACCGGACAGCCCGACTGCCAACCATTGCGCGCCGCGATGTCGGCCACGATTTTCGACAGCGGCACGTCCTCCCAGCTTCCGCTACGGATGGTCTTGCCACTGCCGCGCATGTCGCTGGCCTTGCCCTTGATCACTATCGTTTCCGGCGGCCCCGACACTTCGACCGTGTCCACCGCGTAACGCCCCAGGCGCATCAAAGATGTTTCCGCGTAGCCCAGATAGACCTCAATAGAGCTGCCACGCCGAGGCAGCAGCACCTGCCCATCTCGGTCATCGATGCGCAACTCAAACTCGTCAGACTCCATCCCGGGCTTGTCAGAGGTGCGCAGTAGCAGTAACCGATCATTGATTTTGGCCGTCACATCGGCGCCATCCGCCACGATTCGAAACATGGGAGTCATGGATTTAATCCAAAAAAAGCCCGCGCATGGCGGGTCAAAAAAACAAATGGCCGTTACGCGTAACGCAACGGGCCGCCGGCAGCGGGAGCGCCCGAGGTCAATCCCACAAGCTGACCCCCTCCCCGGTCGGGCTGGGCAGATCCGGCAGATAGATCACCACGCCGGCCCGGTAGGGCTGGGGCTCATCCGCCAGCCCCTGATTGGCGTCCAGCACCGCCTCGGTGCTACCGTTCAGATGGCCATAAACGTTATGGCAAATGACATCAAGCATGTCCCCGTCAGACGTTCTGCATGTCGTCGCCATAGCGTACAAACTCCAGACTGAACCCTTGTTTACGCGGAATCCCGCCGTGCAACAGCGCGCCCTGCTCCTCGTTGATGTTTTTCAGGCACCAGGTGCCGATCACATCGCCGTAGCCGGTGGTCAGGCTCAGCGGCTGAAGCCTGGCCCCAATGCTGCGCAACGTGTCGAGCTGCTTAAGCCCGCCCTTGAAGCCCGGGTAGATCGTCCCTTTGAGCGTTAGCTTGTCATCTCCGATGCCTACGGCCTGCTGCGCCGGGCGGCGCGACAAGCGCTCCTGTGAGGCCCACCGGAATTCGGTAGAGCGGCTCAATTCGTCGAAGGCGGCAGTGTCCAGGTTGAAATAGTAGGGCTGCTCCTTGGGGTCACGGGGCTGGATAATCAGCAAGTGCGGGAACGGCTTCACGGCTTCCGGTGCCGGTGTGGCATCCATGGCAAATGCGCTGGTGGGCACGATGTTGGCCAACGACGGGCTGACCTTTCCGGCGATCTTATTGATCGCCGTCGCAGCCTTACCCGCCTGTTCTTTCAGCGCGCCCATCCGTTCCTGAACTTCGGCGGCCGCCCGTGTCGCACGGCCGTACACGGATACCACCTGGCCGACCTTGGCCTGTGCTGCATCCACGCCGCGCATCACCCGCTGCAGCTTGGCACCGACAGTCGGCCCCACGAACGGGATGTTTTCCAGCTCGGACGCCGCGCCAGTTAACTCCCGAATGGCGCCATTGACCGGCCCCAGCATGCCGTCAGCACTGCGCCGCCCAGCCTCCCCAGCCTCGACCAGGTACTTGAGGCTCGACAGCATTTGTTCCATGTAAGCCATGGAGACCTCCTTACAGGTGCGGTTCGTCGTACAGCTTCGCAGCGTTTTGTTTGGCCGCATCCGCCATCATTAACCGCATGTGCGGCATGAGGTCTTGCGCCAGGCGCTGCGGATCTTTCACATCCCCTTGCACCGTTACCGGCATACTCAGCGAATATTCAAACTTCTGATCCACCTTGGCCGGTGCGGGCTTCTCGGTCTCTTTAGGCTGAATTGCCACCGCCGCCGATTTGGTCGGCGCAGACACTGCCAGGGAGCGCGCTGCATCCCCCATCGCAGGCGCCTGAGGTGCCGGTGCCATCAACAGCGCACCCGAACCACTAGCGCCATTGAATGACTTGCCCATGGTAGCCAGGCTCGGAATAGCTGGACCCGGCCGGGGCGCCATCAGCAACGGCGTTACCGGTGGAGCGGGCTTTTCGTCATCACCACCAAACCAAGATTTACCCGCTGCGCCACCCAGCGCAGAGCCGCCCATGCTGCCCAAGTAAGCACCCACCAGCCCGCCAATGGCAGTGCCAATGATCGGCACCACGGAGCCAATCGCCGCCCCGGCTGCAGCGCCCGCCATAGTGCCGGCAAGGTTGCCGGCGGCGGCGCCATAGCCCTCGGCCTTTTCATCCTTGGTCTTGGCGGTCTCATAGGTCTCGAAGGCCATGGCGCCGGCCTCCATCAGCGAGCCCCCGGGTATCATCTTGGCGGCTTTACCGATCTTACCGACCGCTTGCACTACCCCGCCCAGCTTGGACAAAGCACCGCTGGGCACCGGAACCGGTGGAATCGGTGGCCGTGGGATGGGCACCGGGGGGCGTGGCACTGGCGGTCGCGGTGGTCGACCCGCCCGTGGTGGCGTCGGCCGACGTCGCGGAGGGTTGCGCTTTGACCCGGGCTTACGCCTACGCGCTTCCCCTGGGCCTCCTGCACCGCCACCAAGGGATCCGGCGTTGACCACGAAAACTTTCTTGACCCCGTCCCCCTCCAATCCCGCTGCACCACCATCATCAGCGCCTGAGGCGGCGTGCTTGGCAAGAGAAACCACCTTGAGGCCGGTCGCGATCACATCGAACTTGCCCGGCTTCTTGCCAACTTCCCCCGCCGCATCTGCGTCGCCATCGACGGACTGCCCCTTAAGGGCAGCAACCGCCTTGAGCCCGGTCTCCACCAACGACAGCGCTTTGCCGGCCTTACCTTTGGGCTGGCCATTATTTCCGCCGCCGTTGCCGTCCTCAGCGTTGGTCACAAAGACCTTTTGCACTTCGCCGGACTTGCCACTCAGCGAGCCCCGCGCCACGTTGAGCAAACCTTTAGCGATTTTGAAGGAGCTAAGCAGGCCTTTGAGCGCAATCAATCCGCCACCAACCGCCGCGATCCCCGTCACCACCCCGGGCGCGCTGTCAGACAGCGAGGTAATGCCCTTGGTGACTTTGGTCAGCATTTCGGCCACGGTATCCGTGACAGGCCGCAGTGCGTCCCCCACGCTGCGCATGGCGTCATCCATCGACTGAGCCATTTCGGCCCACTTCTGCGACGACGCTTCACGCCGCTCGCTGAGGTTTTTGTCGAGGATGCCCGTGGCATCACGCGAATCGTTTTTGAGCTGGCTGTAAAGCGCCTTGTTCTGCATAAAGGCAGACAGGGCGGCCTTCACCTGCATGTCAGCGAACAGGTCGCCAGTGCGCAAGGATTCCTCCAGCGAGGCCATCATGGCCTTAGCTTTCTCCGGGTCGGATTCCTTGCTGATTTTTGCCGTGGCCTCGGCCATCGCCGCTGCACGCTTCGGATCGGTGGCTTGAATATACTTCTGCGCCAACGCCATGCTGGTTTCCAGCGTGGACATACCGTTCTGCAAACCGGTCTGCATCGAGCCCTTGTAGTCGATACCTGCCTTGGCATACGCCTTAACGGTATCGCCGGAGCCGATTTTGCTCATCCAGTTTTTGAGGTTGTTGGCTGCCTCATCGGCGCCGCCGGCAGACTTCATCTGCACTTGCAGCATGGCGCCCAACTGCGTCACCGCATCCATGCCGGTGATGCCCAAGCTACCCATGTTAGCCAATAGCTCAGGGAACCATTTAGCCATGTCGGCCGCTTCAAAGCTGCCCGCCTGCCCTTGATAGGCAATCGCCTCCAGCGCCTGCTGCATCTGCTTGGCGTCGGTAATCTTGGCGTTTTGCCCCAGGGCATTGATCATCTTCGCCGTGTCGACACCGTTCGACCCTTGGCCCACAACAAACTTGGCCGCGACCGGCGCATATTCGAGGGCCTTGCTCAACTCCATACCGGCGCCGACCAACTGGTTAACCACGTCGGCTACGTCATTACGCGCCATGCCGGTGTCACGCGAGGTATCAATGATCTTGCGCGACATCTCCTGTTCTTGAGGCTTGTTGGCAATGCCAGCCTTGATCGCGATGTCACGAACAATGGCCCCAAAGTCAGCGCTAACCTTCGTCGGAACAGCCAGCACACCGACACCAACGACGGCGGCGCCGACCGCGCTTTTCATACCCTTGCCACCAGCCTCAAGCTGCTGATGTCCCTTGGCTTTAAGCTCGGCTTTGTTGGCAGCCTGCCCCATAGAGCGGTAGGCCTTCTCCAGTCTACCGACCTCGATCCCCTGTTTTTTCAAGCTGTCGAGGTTGGAGTTCAACCGGCCCAGCAGCTTGGACGCCCCAGCCGAGCCACTGTCGTGTGCTTTCTTCCACTCATCACGCAGGCGAATCGTGTCGCCGATGGCACTTTGCAGAACGCGCGACTTTTTGCCTTCAGCCTCAAGGCGTTTGATTCGCCCAGTCACATCCTTGAACGCCGCACCGACCGTCGAACTGACGGCGCCGCCGATCACAAGCCCGAGGGCGAGTTTGTTCGCCATGTCATGGCCCCCATTTGCACAGCCTTACCGAAGGCAGCTCAATCCGTGAGCCACCACACCATCTCAGCAAACGGCATTGACTGAATCTCGGCGGCGGAAAATCCGGTTTCCGCCGCCAGACGTTTCGCGGCCATTTTTATGACGGCAGGATCAAATCCCGTCGTCTTGGTCCATGCGAAAATAGCCGGCCTGCAGGCGGTTAAAATCCACCAACTTCAGGCCCTCCAAATCTGCAATAGGCGCGCCGGCCAGCGAGGCAAACAGCACCAGCTCACGCTGCTCAGCATCACCGGCAGCGTCTCGATTTGCCGCGCGCACATCGCCCACTGTCGGGGAGCGCAGGGCCAATGTATCGACCGACACCCCGTTGATTTCACTCGGACAGGAAAGCGTCACCACTGCCTGATCGGTGGTCACCGACAACCACGACGGCATCTCGTTCGTGTAGTCGGTTTCGGGGACCAGGTGCGAATAAGCAGCTTGAACACGGCGATAGTCCGTCAGCTTGAGGCCTTCAAGATCCTTAACACCCACCTCGGCCAACCCTGCGAACAACATCAGCTCACGCTGCTCCTCATCGCCATTCGACGCCTTATCGGCTGCCCGGACTTCGCGCACGACCGGGGCACGCAAGGTGAACGTTTCGACCAGCACGCCGTTGGCATTGCTTGGACGCGTGAGCGTCACGACGGCAGCCAACGCGCTGAGAGACAACCAGGCCGGCACTTTTTTAACAGTTGCTTGATTCATCTGGATCTATTCCCTTAAAGGCCGAGTGCGGCGCGAATGTCGGCAAGCTGGTCTTTGCCGTCGACGACTTGAATACCCGCGACCATGTCGATTTCGTACATGACGCGGCCGTCGATTTCGAGTTTGTAATAGGACGCCGCAACGGCGTGCTTGATCTCCGCCGGATCACCGGCCTTCCAGTCGCCCAGGTCGACCTCTTTGAGCAAACCACGAATGGTGGCAACTACGGCCGTCACTGCTCCCTTTTGCCCCCTGAAAGCCCCTCGGAACGTCGCGTTGAAGGCCGAGCCATCGGCCAAGCCGAAGTGCTTCAACGACTCACGACGCACGCCCTTGGTGACAAAGGACGGCTCCATTTTTTCCAGCCCTTGGGCCATCTCGATGGGACCGGCCATGCCACCGCAGCGATACTCGTCGGTCTTAACCGTCAGCTTGGGCAGGGTCAGACTTGGCACGTCGCCGGAGAAGTTCACGCCGTCAACAAACAGGTTGGTGTTAAACAAAGTTTGAGGAATCATTTTCCAGGCCCCTTAGGCTGCTTCAAGAACTTCGGTCATCCACTGATCGGTGACTTCGAAAAGGAAATTCGGGTTTTCTGCCGGCGGCACGTCGGTAAAGCGGATGCGCCAATAAACTTTGCCCTGGGCGATCTGGCTGGCCGTGTTCAGCTCGGTGTCCGGGTACACCTCAAAATTGATAATCGCGCCCTGGGCTTTCAGGTCGCGCATGAACGCTTCCAGGCCGTCAGTTACATCCTTGACGTAGGTCTTGGTGATCGAGCGGTCCACCGCCCACTTGTGGCCGGCCTGCACCGCATCCATAAGGATGAACAGCGTGCGAACGCGAGTGACGAAGGCCCACTTCGGATCACTCGACAGGGTGCGGTTACCCCACAGGCGATAGCCGTCGTCGCGGATAATCGTCGCGATATTGGCGTTGTTCAGCAGGTTGGCTCGGCACGTCTCGTCGCCATCCAGGTACTCGACAGCCCGGGTCGTGCCGGTGAGACCGGTGAACTCTTTGTTCGACGGCGACGCCCAGAAACCATATTCAGCATCGGTCCAGGCAAACAGACCCGCTGCCCAGGCCGAGCCCGGCGCATCAACCGTCTGACTGAGGTCGGTGTCCCAGTACTGCACGCCAGGGTCAACCATGAACAGATTGCGACTGCCGAAGTTATCGGCGTAGAGCATGGCGGCCTCATCGGTGGTGCCAGGACCGTCGAGAATGCCGATTGCACGAAGCTTCTGCGCCAGGCCATCGAGCGCGGTGGCCACCGCTTTCTGAGCCGTGTGCCCAGGCGCAATCAACAGCCGCGGCTGTGCGTTGAACAGGCTTTTGCCGTCAAGCAACGCTTGCAGGCCGGTGCGCTGGCCCGACACCAGAACCCCGCCGATAATCGCCGAGGTTTGCAGCGCCGCGTCTTCCAGCTTCGGCACGCCGATGGCGACGATCACCGCCTTGGCCTTGGTATAAATCGCCTTACAGGCCTTGGTGATCGCCGAATTAGCACCGAAAGCGACAATGGCTTCGCGCTCAGAGGTGATCAACTTCAACTCGCCGGCCTTGGCAGTGCCGCCATCCAGCCCGCCCGGGTTGAAGGTGTCGCAGAGCCCGATAACGGAAGACGACGGCAAGGAAATAGTGCGCGCCCCTGTCTTGATGTCGGTCGTGGTAACGCCGTGAAAGAAACTCATAGGGTTCAATCTCCAGAAACGAAAAAGCCCCGCATGAGCGAGGCCGTGGTTGTTCGTGTTGCGTGTAACGGAAAAGAAAACGCCCCGTCAGTGCGGGGCGTTTATTTGATCAGACCAGCCAGCCAGAGAGGCGGCGGCGGGCGATGTTCAATCAACGGAAACTCTCCCGCCTCCGGCCAGTTGCGAAGGGCTCGGCGGTAGGACTGAAGCTCGGTGTATTGCACGGCAGTTAATGTGGTTGCCAGACCATCTTCCAATTCGTCACGATGGCGTGAAACAACACCATCAGTATTCGCAAGCTGGCTGTCACGCCAATCACGCTCAATCTCCGCAAGAAGGTCCGGGGATGGAATAGGCGGATCAACCAGTATCGGATAGCCGCTCTCATCGCACGCGATGACCTGGCCGTCAGCTTGGCCTTGCAGGAGTGCAGCATGCTCACCCTCGGAAATTTCTACGCCGCCGCTGTCGCTTGCCAGAAACAGGAAGCGCCGATCCTCAGCTAGCCATGTAGCCCAAATAGTCATGCGGCTTGTCCTTTCGCAATGTAATGGCAGATAGTCGATGCAAGGTTGCAATGACCATTGAATCCCGAAGGAGTAGCGGAGTCATGCCATGCCGAAACTGCAGCAGTTGAGGTGCTGACAGGCGTGATCACCAACTGGTTTACTGACCCAAACCCCAGAGGAAAAGTGACGTTCACCGGTGCGCCAGGCGTAGGGCTGGACGTAAAACTTCCCCGGCATTCCTGTAGTCCACTCGGCAGCTTTTGATAGCCGTTGGCCCCGGAACCAGCCGCCATTACATAGGCATATTTAAGCGCGAGCGAACCACCCACTAATCGCCACTCACCCGGCACCCTGGATAAGATTGCCGAATCACCTTGCCCCAGAACAACGGTAATTGCGCTGCCACTAATGTTGGTGGTGTTCTCACCGTTTGAACCGAGCAGCGTGACACTTCCGACCCCACCGCTGACCAACATGATCATGGCCCCCGCGCCTACTGCCCCGGTGGGTGGCAAGGTAATGCTAATTGCGGCGGAAGAGGTCGCACTGACGATGCCACCAATACTTCCATTACCCAGCACGGTATTAGCATTTACCGTACTGAAACCCGACCACTCAACCCCCATTCGCTTCACAAACTCAGTTGTCGCAAACGCCTGACTACTATCGAACTGGGGTCTGGTTGTCCAATTTGAACCCGACATAACGGCGGCATACTTGAGCGCCATAGACCCGCCACGCAAGCGCCAGGTACCCGCTACTTTCACGAACTTGGCGCTATCCCCCATGCCCAAGACGACGGGTATCACCCCGGCGGCCTGAGAGGCCAACACATCCAGCCCGGCCGCCAGAACAGTCACCGCACCAGCCCCAGCGCTCACCACCTCGACCGACGCCCCATCAGGAACCCCGGCGGTAGGCGGCAACGTGATGTTGATCGGTGTAGCAGATGCGCCGGCTACAATTCCACCCACGCTTGAAGCGCCGAGCACCGTACTGGCTGTGAGCGGCGCGAAGCCCGAATACTCCACCCCCATTCGCTTGGCAAATGCCGTGGTCTGAAGCCGGGTGCTGTTATCGAACTGAGGCGCGGTCGTAGCCGTTGGAGTGCCCAAGAAGGCCGGGGAGTTAATCGGCGCAAAACCTTGGGTTACGTTCTGGAACGTCAGGGCCGTTACGCCCAGGACAATCACGCCATCGGTGACCAGCTGCCAACGGGTGTCGGCCAGCGTCGCACCTTGCTCGACAGATACCAACAGGGCCGATGTGACCTCGGCGTTGCTGTTGGCATCCGGCGCCCGAGCCCAAACGCCCGCAGCCGCGATGTACAGACCGTTGTCTTTAGTGACCGCTTGGTTTTTCACCAACACCCGATCACCCGCTACCAAGACAATACCGTCGATGGTCTGAAGCCCCGCCAGCGCAATGTTGGCCGTTGTGGCCACACGTACCGACTGCTTGCTGTCGAGCTTGTAAAGCTCCTCCATAATCCGCAGATCGACATACTCGCGAGTCGCCAACACCACGGCCGGGTCAATCTTCAGCGTGATATTTCCGGTGCTGGACACAATGAAATTCATCCGCACTACTTGCGTGCGGTTCGATCCTTGGGAGAGCAGCGATTTGTAGGTCGGCGCACAGTTCGCGACTGCCACGAGATCGCCGTCCGCGTCGTAAACACCAATTTCGCGAATCCATCGACCGCCTTCATCGGCCGGAATAATCTGCTCAGCAACGATCACAGCCGGGTTAGCCGGATCAACCCGAACTTGATTCAAAGGACGGCGGCGCCATTCGTTGATCAAACGAGTCTGCGACGGACTGGGGATGGGGTCAGTGTTGTTTGCGTCACCCACGCCCATGTCAGTGAATTTCCAGGGAATGCCGAGCGCGTCAGCGTTCGCCTGCTTAGCCATGCCCACGTTAGTGAGGATGGCGAAAAACTGCGAATTCGCATCAATCATAATAAACGTCCAGGGTGTCTATGGAGTGTTCGCGACCAACCACGCCGATGGTCCCGGAGACCTCAATGTCACGCATGACCGGCGGGTATATGTCGATTTCATCGCCGTCGTACATGGCGACGCTGATATTCAAAACGCCTTGAGTTTCGAGACTGATCGCCAGCCCTGTCAGGTGCCGGCTGACCGGCTTGGCGTCGTCGATCAGGCGCTCCAGCTCCTGATACATCTCCTCATTGATGCCGGTGTCGAGAACCCCGACTTTAAGCGCAAAGGTACCCGGCACGCCCGGTGGCACGGTGTTGAACCACTCGATAATCTCGATCAGGTAGCCCAGGGGCTCGACCACACGGCGCAGCGCGCCGATGGTCCCTTTGTGGGCATGAATGTAGTAAGACGCCTTAATGGCGGCGCGCTTGGTCGCCTCGGTCCATCGGTAGTCCCAGCGGTCGACCGACCACGCCCACGCCAGGTGGGGTAGTAAATGGACCGGGCAGGTATCGGCGTTGTAGAGGTCGCGCAGCGGGATGATCGTTTTCTCGAAAAACGTCGCCTCCATGGCGCGTTCCAATTGCGTGCTGTTAAGTGGCAGTAGGCTTTTCATGTCTGCCCTGCCAACTTCACGGTGTAGCCCGTACAGAACGCCGCCTGAGCCTTAGTTGGGGCCAAGTCCTGCCAGCCGACCAGCTCAACCCGGGAAACGCCGGCAACGTGCAACTGAGCATCAACCCCGGACCGCGCCACCTCAACACCCAGCCGCTTGCGCGGATTGATCCAGGCCCCCAAGCGACTTTTCGCCTCGGCCAAACTGGCATCCGATTCGGGCCCAGCGCTGGTCATGTGCAAAATCGCTTCAATTTGGTAATGAATCACCTGGGCGCTCTGCACCGTCACCCGATCAGCCACGGGGCGCACGTTGTCGTCATTCAGCGCGACGGCTACCGTAGCCAGCAGCTCCGGCGACGCCTCGCCTTCACCGTCCAAACTCAACACCGTTACCGTAACGTCACAAGGTGCCGGACTTTCGGCGGTCGCATCGGCCACCAACCCCGAGGCATTACGCGCATGAAGGATGTAGCTGTTGCGCGGCCCGGCCGTGGTCAACCCTTCATAGGCCAACTGGATACGCTCGCGAAACGCGTCATCGTCCTCCTTGACCTCAGGCACCGGCGGTACTGCCAGCAGATCCTCGGCCTGGATGACCAGCCGCTTAAGATTGACGTTGGCCCCCAAATGATCGAGGTCACCGCCGATGGCATGGGCCAGTAACACCGCTTTGGCGGCGTCGTTGACCCGGGCGCGGTTGCCGACCTTGATGTAAGCGCCAACCTCCAGCACCTTCACCACGGGATCGCTTTCCAGCGCGGCAGTCCAGTTGCCACCCATGTATCCGCGAAAAACCCCCAGCCCTTCTTGATAAACTTCTTCGAAGTCCAGCGGTTCCAACACGGTCGGCGCCGGCAACGACGACAGATCTACGATACTCATACGGCCACCTCCAGCGTGACACCGTCGCCCAGGTATTGCCCGACGATCCTCAGGTTGATTTGCCCGCCAATAACAGACAGAACGCGCACCTGGTCCAGCTTCAAGCGCGGCTCCCAGCGCCCAAGGGCGCGGGCCACTTCCGCCTGTACAGCGCTTTTCCAGCCCTCTGTAACGGGCAAGTCAACGAACCGCCGTAGCTTGCTGCCGTAGTCCAAGCGATGCCGGCGGCTGCCCAACGGCGTGCCCAAGATGTCTGGAACTGATTGGCGCAAGTGCGCGATGCCGGAAATGGGCTGGCCGGTGTGGCGGTCCATTCCGATCATTTTGATTACTCCACCAATTGCTCCAGATCTGGATGTGTTTTCAAGAACGCATATTGATCATCCCCAAACGCGGTAACGCGCCCCGCGATAACAGGAAGCGTCTCGCCGCTGGGCAGGACCAGTGTGCGCGAGGTGAAAACCTTGTCGCGAAACACGCGTGCGGGGCCGATGGATTCCACCGCGTCAGCAGTCACGGGAATACCAAGCGGTACGGGCTTCAACCCAGGAACCACGATAGCTTCGGCGACCTCGGCCGAATCGCTGTCAGTTCTAGACTTACTCATAAGACAGACTCCAGGCATGAAAAAGCCCGCGCTGGGCGGGCTTTCGTGAGTTGAAATTAATGCGTGTGATGGTTGCTGTTACCACCGGCATCGATGATCGCGCCGGCGCTAGTGATGCCCTTCGTAACGTGTAACGCTCCGTCGATTAGCACCGCCGCTTTCAGATTGATGTTGCCGGTGGTCACGTTAACGGCACTGTCCGTGATAACCGCCTCTGTGCTGGCGACTTTAATGCTCACCGTACCGCTGGGTAGAGTGATGCTGTAGCTCTTGGCCTGCCAGTCGTAAATCAGCGAGCCGCCATCATCAAAACGCCAGACTTCAACATGATCGCGGTTATCCGGTGGTGGGCCAGCATTGCCATATAAGCCCGGGATGAAGGTACCTTGCGCCACGTCACCGCTGGCACTGACCAGAGACCCCTGCTCGCCCATGGATGGTGCCCGCCAGTGCCTGGCCTTACCGGCGGCTATGCTGTGCCAGCGCACCCAAGCGCTGACCCATTCGCCATCGGACACCCGACACACCGGCGGCGAGGCGGTCAGGTCGACGGCCACCACGTAACAATCCTTCACCACCCCGGCGAGCATGCGGTCATGCTGGGCGCTGGCATAGCCGCTCACACGTCCTCCGCTGGCACAAAGCCGTCTTTGACTTCGTTGTTAAATCCGAACAGCAGCGATCCAGGGGGTTGATCAGGCCACGGCCATTCCTCGGGGCCGACGTAAATCTGCTGCGTCCATTCCACCAGCCACACGGTGTAGCCATCCAACGCCGGCTGGGTCCAGTCCTGCAGGGCTTGAACGAACTCGGCCGGCTCAACCTCCAGCCCCCAGGTCTGGGCCCGCAGTAAAACGGCAAGCTGAGTGACCAACTGCACCGCCTGTTGCTGATGAAGCGGATAGATCGGGTCAACAATAATGCGCGCCTCGAACTTGCACACCAACGTGGTTTCACCCGTGCCGATGTCGGTACCTGGTTCAATCTCGGCCAGCTCCAAAAACACCGCCGGCAGGGCAATGCGGTCCTGGATGTTCGGCCAGGCCGTTACTGTCTGAACTCCTGGCAGATGCCGCACCAGGTGTTGCTCGACCGCCAGGTAAAGCTGATCCAAGCTAAAAGGTTCGTCAGCCATTACACGATCCTCTTGAGGTACTTCTGCAGCTCAAAGTTAAGTTCCTGTTTCAGGATCTCCAGTAAGCGTTCATCAGCCTTTTGTACCCAGCTCTCAAAGTGGGGACGGGCTTGCTCCAGAGACACCTTCGCCTTTGCCAAAGGAAAGCGACTGCCGTTTTCCGCCACCCACCCCGAACTCGGCCCGCGCCCCGGCGACACCGTGCTGTCAGGGTAATCGTCCGCGTTGAAGTGCTTGCTCGCAGTACGGATCCAGATGTCCGGCTTGTTGCCGTAAACCTTCTTCAGAAACGCGCCTTGATACCGCCGCCCCGCCACCGACACACCGCTGCCAGTCTGCCGTGCGCGGCCGATCCGGCTGGACTCGATTGCGTTCAAACCGAACCACAGCTTGCCGCTCGAAGCCCCGCCGGACACCGGGTAACTGCGCAACCGTTGACGCACTGCCGCGACAGCAATGCGCTCTTGCCGACTGACCGCTCGGGCGATGTGCGTGCGCAACCACCCCAGTGTCTTGTTGATGGCTCGACGGTGAGCAGTGGCCGCAGCTTTGGGCACCAACTTGGCGAATTCCTGAAACGCCTGGAGGTCTGAGGCTGACGACTGGATGGAGATCATCCCGCCGCCCGCCGAGGGCTTAAAGTAGCTACCGACGCTCATGGGCGTAACCTCAGAATCAAGGCGACCAGACCGTCGCCACTCGGCTCCAGCTGGAGCAGGTCGTAATCGCCGCCGCCATCCAAGGCAGGCAGATCGATGCTGACCAATAGCCCGCGCACAAGACCCTCTGAATCGCTGACGCGGATTTCAAACCGAGGCTCGCGCAAGCCGGTGTTCAGCTTGCCGAGCTTGGGCTGCAACCAAGGCGCCGCGAACATGCCGAGCACTGGATCTTCACGACCCTCGATCCGCGCGGTATCGCCCAGCGTTTCGAACACCACCGCGTCGATGTCGTCGATCAACTCTCGGAAGGCCACGGTCACATCTCCAACAGGATCTGCGCCCGAGGTCGTGTGCACAGGTGCAGCGGGTTGGATTGAGCTTCACCAGCAACACCCTTGCCGAACTGCATTGGCTCGATCTTGCTGTAGTACGGGATGCCCTGGGTGTTGACCGTTTCCATGTAGTCGGCCGGAGCGAAACACGAGATGTACAGATCCGGCACGCCCTCGGGAACCAGCAGAGCCTTGTCGTCGTGAACGAACGCAACACCAGCCACCTTGCCGCGATAGCGCTCCCAGACGATCCCGCCGAACTCGAAGCTTTCACGAGCATCGCCACGCAGAGATGCGGCCTGCATGGTGTTCAGGTAGGTCTCCTTGACCGACTTATGAACAATGAGTTTATTCCAGAAGTTCTTGCCGCACATCGCACGGGAGCCGCTGCTGGTGACGCTGCCGAGGGCTTCCTCCTGCATGTCCAACGCTTCGCCGCATTTGACCCGCAGCTCGGTGTCTGGACTGTTCAGGCCCATCTGAAGCTTCTGACGATTCACGCCGAAGGATTTGTAAATGTCCAACAGGACCGTCTTGCCATCGGCGTCCAGTACCTGGCCGTTCAACGCGCCCATGCGCTGGAACTCGTGGGTGGCATCCAACTGGCGGCGCGCTTTCGCGAGGCGCTTGTTGACCACGTCCTGCACGGCCTGCAACTCACTGCGGGTACCGAACGCGCGAATGCCCTGGATCTCGTCGGCCTTGATGGTGAAGCGTTCGGGCAGGTGCACGGTGTTGAACGGAATCAGCTGACGCTTGGGCGCGCCGACCACCAGGCCCGAGGTCCCACGCTCACCCGCTGGCACCAGGGCCAGAGTGTCGCCGTCCTTCTCGATCTGCACAGTCAGGGTGCTGATGCCCTCTTCGCGGAACAGGCCGAGGCTGCTGATGCGGCCCGGCAGGTATTCCTGATCATTGATTGCAGCGGTCAACGAGGAAACGCTGAACGCATCGTCTTCAAAAATGGCGATATCGGCCATGGGGTACTCTCCAGAAACGAAAAATCCCGCACTCGGCGGGATGGATAAATGGGGTGAGCGTCCTAGCGGACGATCACAAAATGGTTTGCCAGGGCCTTCTCGGCGGCAGGGTCGAGGCCTGTCAAGTGCGCTTCGCTGACTTCGGCCAGCCGCACGATGGCGCGCCCGCGACGTGGCACATCCGATTCGCCCAGCGGACCGTAGAGGATGGCAATGGCGTTTTCGGTGCCGTCCTCGGCGGTTGGTTGATACGGGGCAAACTCGCTGGTGAGGGTGACCAGGCCCAGGATCTGACCCGGTTCCAGGGCGGCACCGGCGGCGACGTTGATCGCTTCGCGGGAAATGTTGCCGGCGCCCTCGGACAGCAGGAACTCGCCTGCGTGCATCGATTCAGTTTTCATGCTCTTGCTCCTTTGGAGTTACCGTTTTGTGCCGCCTGACGGCTGGACCAGATTGATTGGGTGTCGACCTGCTTGGCCTTGATCGTCGGGGCTGGATCATCGTCCAGCGGCAGGCTGTTGTTGATTTCAAAGCCGCCGCCACTGCCCACCAGCTTGTCGAACAGACGCGCACGAACTGCGGCTTCATCGAGGCCAGCGGTGATAAATTCGCCGGTCAGCTCTGGCAGGCGTGCCGCGACACAGAGACCGTGCAACGCTTTCGCATTGATCAGCGCGGCCTGGATCACCGCTTCGCTTTCGAGCTTGGTGGTGGCGAGCAGTGGTTCCACCAGGTTGCTGATGCCGGCTGCTGCGCAACCTTGCGTGACCATCAGGGCCAGCTTGGCCGCGTCCAGCACTGGGGCTGGATCGGGTTCCGGCAGTTCTGCTTCAGGCTCTTCGTCCAACTGGGCAAGCAGCTCAGGCGGCGCATGTTGGAAGCGCTGCAACACGCTGCCCTGGCCGAGACAGGCGCTGACCTTGAGGCCGTCGCCGACTTCATCGGCCAAGCCCAGCGCCACCGCCTCATTGGCCGTGAGCCAGGTTTCAGCGTTGACCATGCGCCGCAGCTCGGCTTCGTCGATGTCCGGCGCCTTGGCCTTGTAGGCTGCGATAATCGCTTCCAGGGTCTGGTCCAGCACATCGGCGACGCGGCGGAAGTCTTCAGCATCACCACCGGTGAAGGTGTAGGGGTTGTGGATCATCAGCATGGCGTTGGCTGCGATCACTACCCGGTGAGCGCCGCACACCGCGACACTGGCTGCACTGGCCGCCAGGGCGTCAATGCGACCGGTGCAGCGCTCACCCAGCCGGGACAACGCGTTGTGGATCGCCAGACCGTCGAACAGATCACCGCCGATGCTGTTGAACGCGACGATCACCGGGGACACGCCGTCATCCATGGCGCGCAGATCCTGCACGAACTGATTGGCGGTGACACCCCAGGCGCCGATCTCGCCGTACACGAAGATTTCGATGCTGCGCTGTTCGGCTTCGCCGCTGGCCTGAAAGGTGTACCAGCTTTTATCGGCGACCTTTACCTGCTTGCCCGCCTTGTCATAAACGCGGGGTTTGGCTTTTTTACTCATGGTAATTCCTTGTCATCAATAGGCTCGATGGCATCAAGAGTCGTGTAGTTGAGGCCGAGGTCCGTGGACCTGGCGAGGTCTGCAGCGTTTTCAGCGTCGATGGTTTCGGCGTCGTAGCCGTTGCGCAGACACATCTCACTGCGCGAACCAAAGCCCGCCTGCACTTCCATCCTCCGCGCCTGTACGTCCTGCACGGGCTGAATGTAGGCCCAGCCTTGCGGTACCCAACGTGTGCGCAGGTACTCGCGGCGCCGTTGCGCGTAGTCCTCCAGCACCAGGGCACCGGACAACACCGCCATGTCCATCCACGCGGCGCGCACCGGGCGACACAGCTGATGCACGTAAACGCCGAATTGCAGTTGCTCCAGGCGCCGCCGAAACTCGTTGAGCACCACCCGCAGCGCCCGGTCGTTGACCTCGCGCATGTCGCCGGTGAGGATTTCGTAAGGCGTGCCCGAACCCGCTGCCGCAGCCATCAGTTGCTGCCGCATGAAGTCCGGGTAGTTGTTGCCGGCATCCGGTGGCTTGGAGAACTCCACCTCTTCACCTGGCCCCAGCTCCTGCATGGTGCCGGGCTCCAGGGCGACCATCGGTGTGAAACCGTCGCGGTCAACGTTCAATGGCATGCCCGTAACGGGATCGCGAGGCTGCTGCGTTGCCTCCGGTGCCGGGCGCTTGATGAAGCCCGCGAACAGGTTCGCCACCTCCTGCCGGAACAGCACCGCGTCGTCATAGTTGTCGAGACTGCGCAGGCGCTTCAACACTGGCGCCAGACGCGGCACGCCGCGCAACTGTCCAGGCTCCATCGGTTCGAAGATGTGCAGCACCTGTGTTGCCGGTACACGCACCAACTGGTTGTAGCCAGCGTTCAACGACGACGAGTCGCGGGGATGCGACAGGTACATGTAATACGCCACACGCTTGCCCGCCGGGTTGAACTCAATCCCGGCGCGGATCACGTTGCCGTTTTTGGCCATCTCGAATTTATCGTGAGGGACAAATTCAGGGGCCAGCGCCTGCAGCTGCAGCGGCACGGCCAAACCTTCGCTCGGGCTGCGGGGTCGCAATCGCACAAAGCATTCACCGGCCGTTTCAACGGTGCGCGCCACCAGAGCCTGCATGCCGTAGAAGTCGGTCAGCTCATCGGCATCCGCCTCATCCACCCAGTCATCCCACAGCTGCTGCTTGAGCTTGCGCAGCTCGGCGTCGTCCGTGGTCGGCCTGGGCGTGATGCCGGTGCCGATCAGGTTGCTGACGCGTTTATCGATGACGTTGAACGCGTACGGGTCATTGCGCACCGCCGCCCGCGAACGCGCACGCAGGTTGCGCAGGGCCGGGGTGTTGATGCTGTTGATGCCGTTGTCGGTGGCTTCCCAACTGGCCGAACGTCGGCCCTCACCAGCGCCTTCGTAACTGGCCTTGATGTTCGACGGCAGCAAGAATCCGTTACGGGTCAGCGTCGGATAATGTCGGGCCATTAGATTCCCTTGCCTCCATGGGTAAGCCGGATCACGCGAGAGCGCGGCCCGGCGGCTTGGCTCAGCGACGTGCGGATCTCGTCGCGGGCCTTGAGCAGTTCGTCGATAGAGCGGTACTCCACCGTGCGGTCGCCGTAGCGCACGGTCTTTTCACCGCGTGCAATGGCGCCCTCGATGGCTTCGAGGTGCTTCGGGGTAAACGACATATCAGCGTCTCTTCAGGTAACCGCTGGTGGAGCTGCGGCGTTGTGGGGGTGCAGCGGGTCGCGGTTGGGCCAAAGGTGCTGCAGGAGGCGGTGCGGGTAGCGACTGACGCGCCGCAACCGGTGCTGGTGTTTCGTCAACGTCGACGCGCTCGCCTTGTACGGGTTTGACGCCCAACACATCGTCGAACAAACCGGACTGAGCCAGCGCTTGGCGTACCCGCTCCCAGTCGTGTTCCTGGTAGCGGTTGATACCCAGGTAATGCGCCATCGCCAGGCAGTACACCATCAGATCGAGCGCTTCGTTGCGCTCGGCCTTGCCCTTGACCCACTCGATACGCTTGTAGCCTTTGACGTACCGGGCGACCTTGCGCTCGGCCACGCACTGGGCGAAGAACTCGTCCGGCAGGTCGTTGGCAAAGTGCAGCGAACCAGGGCCGTCCTCGAAGGCGTAGCGGTTGTAGATCCAGTCCTTCGCGGTGTCGGTACCGACAAACCACAGCTCGGCGCCGCCACGTTCGGTCTGGCCCTTCCAGGTCACGTCGACCATAGACGGCCGCTGAGCAATCACCGGTTTGCCGGGCTTGCTCGCACCCTTGATGGCGAAGATATTGCGCCAGCGCCGCACGCGGCAGAACTGGTACACCTCGTCGGTATGGTGACCGCCGGAGTCGACGCCCGTCGCCAGGATCGCCAGGGCTACACCGCAAGGATGCCGGTATCGAACCTTGAGTTTTTCATCCAACACCGCCCAGGTGCGCTCGTCGGCCGGGTCGCCCCAGATCACCTGGTGATCAACCACCCAACGCTCCATACCGACGCCGAAGCCCATCACCATCAGCTCAAGGCGGTTGGCCTGGACGTCGACGGCGCCGGTCAGCATCAGCACGCCCACCGGCATGCTACCGAGGGTGTAGACCTCCAGCCGCGCCCGAGCGACCAGCACTTCGGCCTTGGTTTGCTCTTGCGCGCTGTCCCAGACCTTGGCGAGTCGGGTGTTGTAGAACACCTGCATCAGGCCCATGTCGCCCTTGGCCTGGGCCTTCTTGGCGTCTTCGAACTCCTCGGCAAGCGAGGCCCAGTCCTTCCAACCAATCGGCGAGTACAGCGCGTTGAGGTGGAAGCCAACAGTCTTGCCGTCGCCGCTGCCATGGGCACGCCACTCGCCACGGGCGAGCATGTCGGTTTTGTGATGCTCCTCGATCAGCACGTCACATTCAGGCGCGGCGCACTGGTAGTGAACCGTGCGGTAGTCCTGGCTGTAGAGCAGCCGTTCCCATTCCAGTACCTGCATGTGCCCGCAGGTTGGGCATGGCACGTAGTAGTAACGCTGGTCGCTGGACTCGAACAGGTCCGCGATCCGCGAAGCGCCCTTGTACGTGGGCGAGCTGGAGAAGTAGATCTTGGCGTTGCGCCCGAAGTTTGTAGCCCGTGTTTCGGCCAGCACGACGGGGTCACCTTCCTGGCCGACATCGTTTTCCCATCGGTCGACCTCATCACCGTAGATGTAGCGTGCCGACAGCTCGGACAAGTTGGCCGCCGAGCCCGCCGTGGTGACGTACAAGGCGCCGCCCTCGAACTCCTTGGTGTCCATGGTGTTGCGGGCATCCCGCGAGCGGCTGGCCGCTACACGCTTCGCCAGTTCCGGGGTGGCCTTGATCGTCTTGCTGATCCGCCCGGAGACCCGCTTGGACAGGCTCAGGCTGGGCAACAGCGCCAGAATGTTGGATGGTGCCATGTGTATCAGGCCACCCATCCAGTTCAAGGCGATCTGCGTTTTCATCAACTGCGAGGCCACCATGGTGATGACTCGCCGGCACGGGTGAGCCGGCGACAGGCAGCGCATGGGCTCGCGAGCGTATGGGGTCCGTTCGGTCCGATACTGGCCGGGCTCAGGCGCGCCCGTGTCGCGCGGGATGCGCATGTACTCGTCGGCCCACTCGTCGATCCAGAGATCTGGGTCGGGTCGTAGCCCACGGAAATACGCCTCACGGTACGCACGGTCACCGTCAGGAAATTCCGTGGTCATAGGTCAGCTCGTCGTCATCGCTCGTTCAAGGTCGGAGGAGGACATGCGCTCAGCCTCTTCCAGTGATTTACGGAGTGTCGCCGTCAGGTGTTTTTCGATGTCCCAGGGGTCGGTCATCACGGCCAACTTGTGGGACAGCTGGGGCAGTAAGCCGAACAACTGGTCTCGCAGATGGCGCCCGGCGTTGTAGGCGCCCAGTTCGACGGCGTCCCTGGCGACCAGGGAGCCCTGGGCCTTGTGCAGCTCGATCTCGGCCAGTTGTGCCAGGTTGTGTTCGCGCATGGCGCGAGCCTTCTGGAAGTCGTGGCCCTTGGCGCCGACAGCAATAGGCTGCTGCGGCACAGCCGTGTTAGTCGGCTCGACCTGGGGGGACAGTTGGCTGTAAACGTCGCGCTGGATCCGTTCCTGCTGGTGTCGAGCAGCGACGGCGGCCTTGCTGGGGTCGGCGGTTTCGAGGATCAGCGCTTCGGTTGCCAGCACGTCCACCATCTTGCCGTCGGGCGACAGCACCAGGCGGTTGTTGCCTTTGAGCCAAGTGATGTAGCTCGGCGTCCTGCCGATGCGAGCCGCAAAAGCGCTTTTAGACAGAAAGAGTGAATCCGTCATAAGCCCTCCTTTTCAACGGCTTTTCAATGGAAACCTTTCAATTTCAATGGATTGAATTTCAGTAAGCTGGCAGCCCTCCCGCTAACGCTTTCCCGCGGGTTTCATGCCCCGTACCCTCCGAATGCCCCCAGGGTCCCCGGTGGTTTTCGACGCCCCAAACCAGTGCGCCAACCCTACTCGTCACCTTCGGGGTAGAACTTCGAGGCCACGCGAGCGATAGGCCGTCTCCGGACCGCAAAGGCGGGGGCTTAGGCAAACTCCCGCAGCGCCTCTTGGAGGCGCCTGACTTTCACAATGGCTTCAGCATTACTTTCGCGTTCAGCCTCAACTGAAAGGGCTACCTCTTCGATGCGGCCGGCCAAAGCTTTCATGCGCGTGCTGAACTCGTCAGAAAGACTCACCACCTCTCCAGACAGTGCAGCCAACACATCCAATGCGCCCTCGGGCTTCTTGATCGAATCAACGGTCTGCTTGGCTACCTGAGTCACGGCCTGGTCCTTTCTGAGTTTTGAGGTTGCTGCGTCACGCTGAAACTTTCCTGATACCGGCTCACGGATCAGTCCGGCATCTTTGAGTTCGCCAAGCGCGCGGCGTATTGCAGGGGCTGCGGCACCAGTGGCTTTGGCTGCCTGAGTGGCGGCGTGGATAGCGGGAACGCTCCAACTCGTTTGGATCGGTACATAACCGAAAACTTTCTGGGCAATAGAAGACTGCCCGGCGAGTATCTGCTGCTGCCTGGATTCGTTCATGTCTGAAGACCTGCTTAACGAGTGGATGGATGCTATTCAGCACTATTCGACTGGGAGGTGGTTTCGCATACGCCCAGCCGCTTGGCGGCCCAGCGTTCGTAAAGACCGATAGCGACATCAGCACCAGCCATCGCGGTCAGGCAACCCAAGCTGCCGGCCGTCCAGATCGTCATGCCCGCGCCGATCATCAGCATCATCGCCGACACCCCGCAGACAATGCAGGCACCGGACCGAAGCGCAAGGCGTCGCAACAATGCCCAGCCCCGCGCCCCGTCTTTATCTGCTCGCCACATTTCACCGGATACGCCGCCGACCAAGGCCAGGACGATCACTAACCAGATCGGCATCTCTGCCAGCGCTTGCTGCTCATTTGTCATGTTGTGCCTCAAGTGAAAGAGCGCGCCAAACACAAAAAGAAAACCCCGCCGGAGGGCAGGGTTTTCTGTGTCGAGGCGCTTGCCAGGACGGTGCACAGCACGTGCTCGGGGTAAGCGCCGAGGCGCAGAATTCATATCGTGGTGACTTTTTACCCCCTGAGTACGGAACCGAAAAGAGGGCATTTTCGGTTAACCGACTCGACGCAACTTTGACGCAACTTTGAGGAGACTTTGAGGTAAAGCGCCCCGACCAGCGGTAAGCCACTTACGTGCGTCTTTGCGCTCGGCCAGCACCTCAAAGAGTCGCACATGAAGACTGTGCACAAGGTCGTAGTAGGTTTGCTTCGCCTTGGACACATACCCCAGCTCATGCATTTGCGAAATCCAGGTCGGTGCCGGGTCGTCGCCGTAGCGCAAGACCGCCAACTGTTGCAGCCTTTCTCCCCGCCCATCTTGTCGAGCGATCTCGGAAAGAGCCGCACCGATTTCCTGAGCAACTGCATCAGGCCCCGCACCTGCCCCCATAATGATCCGAGATCCGGGAGCGCCGCGCGGTGCACATCCGCCCCACTCCATGATAGTTGCCATCGGGCTACCCATCCCCCCCACCTCGCCATTAGTCCGAAGTTGCTCGCCCCAGTGCTTCAGCAGCACTTCCATCGCCTCGATCATCGCCCTACCCCCCGAAAAACCGAACCCAACACAGAAAACCCGTTACCCAACACAAACCCAACACAAATAAATTCCTTTAAAATCAATACTCTTATCAACTTTGAGTTGAGTGTGTTGGGTTTGTTGGGTTTTTCTGTCCTCGCATAAGAAAAAATGCTTACCGTTGTCTTCAGTGCAAATAACGTCACGCATGCGCGCCCGCGACGCCAAACCCGACACACCCAACACAAAAGCCGGAAGCCCACGCAAACAAAGGACTGAAACTGTGTTGGGTAGCCAAAACCAACCCGACACACACCCGACACACCCAACACACTTTTAGGCGTATTCATGCGGCAGCCGCCTTAATGTGGTCCCAGCTGTCCACATTCCAACCTGCCAGCTTCGCCTTTGCCCGCCAGGCGACGACCATTACACCCAGCTCGGCCGACTTCAGTGATGGGGGCGGGGAAGCCTCCTGATCAACCGGAAAGAAGAACGCGCCAAACTTACGATTATTCCCATCGGTCCAAGGTATCGATCGCGTTTTTTCCACTTCGGAATTGATGAACAGCGAGAACTTCGTCTGACTCATTACGTGTTCCTTGTTGCGCTGACACCACTCCAGGAACAACGAATAAAGGTCAGTGGAAAGACACGGCCCCCAGAGTCCTTGACCCAGCTCGCTGTATTTCCACAGGTGTAGGAACGTCTGCCAGCCGGCCCGACTCAAGGCCACCAGGCGTTCACGGGCGTCAGTGGATGGCGGGCGCGTTCGCTGATTGAAGTCGCCCAAATCAACCGACAACAGCCAGCCATAGAGAGCTGCGACACCGCCTTGCTCCAGCTCCCGGCCAATGGCTTTTTGGCGCGCCACCGGCAAGGTATCCAAGGGCCAGACAACCAGCATTCGGCGATCGCTGTCACTGATCGGCCATGGCATGATCTCGTTACTCAAGAACACCGCGTTCATATGGTTGGACTCCTCCCAGCCATTGATGAACTTGGATTCCATCCGCACCGTTTTTCCCGTCACCAGGTGTTTGATTTTGCCCACCTGGTTGTAACGCTGATCGCGGCTGACCACCTCTTCGAAAACGGCCCAAAGCTTCCGGCTTTGCCAGGCGTTGAAATTGCTTTCCAACTGAGTCTGTCCGACTGTCGCGGCGTACTGGCCGTACAACTTGCCCATGGTATCGGCGAAAAACAGACTCTTACCCGAGCCCTCCATGCTGGAGTGCATCAGCACAGCGGTATCCATCTTCGCGCCCAGGTGCTGCAGCGGAAACGCCAGCCAGCGAGTCAACCAGAGCGCCGCATTTTCATCGTGGTTACATAGAAACGAGATCAGCCACCGTAAGTTGGCACATGCGGCATCGTCCCTTAGCGGCTCCAGGGGCAGACCATCAAAGGTATTGATGTAGACGCTCGGGTCTTTGGTCATCGTCGGGTCAAAGACAATGTGGTCAACATCAACCACCCGCCGTTCGCTGCTGTTCAACCACAATGGGTACGTGTCACCGAGGGCCATTTTCACAGCACCCTCGGCAACACGGCGTTTCTTCTCGCGATCCCAAACGTCCTTGGTGCCATCGATGTACACGTAACGCTCGGTTGGCGGCATCCCGAAGGCTCCGACCTTCTTGCCCGCCATCCGCCGCGACTGCTCGATGTCGCGCACATGGTCATCGGATATCAGCTTGCGGTGCTCGGTATCTTCCGCCCATTGTTTCGCCAACGGCTTGCCGACACGCGCTTCGAATGCCGACTTCTTCATCACCCGCGACTGATCGAAATCCCACACGTGAGTGGTGCCTTCCACCAGCGCATACCGTCGAAGGATCTGTTCAAGCGTCAGCACCTCCCCCCCGTCAGAAGCCGGAGCGGCCTCGCTGGCTTCGTCCGGCGCACAGCTCGGCTCGCTCGGGTCACCAGATGGGGCCGGGGGAAGATCACGCGGGTCCGGGCGCGCCGCGTGCTGCATACCCAACATGCGAGCGGCGTCCTTCACTGCCTTCGACTGGTCGCCATCGTGATCCAGCAGGCAAAACACCTCAAAGGCGTCATTCTGGTGACCGTTGGCCAGCGGATCCGCGCCGTGGTGCGAATAGACCTTGCGGTCGGTGACCGTAACACCTGGTAGCCCGGTGCTGCTGTGTGGATACAGCCATTTGCTACCGCGTTTTATATAATCGTGGGCACGCAACAGCTCTTCCACATCGTGGCACCGGTTGAACTCATCAATAACCGACGGTTTACCGTCAGCGGGTGGAGTACGCTTGATAGGTTTCGCGGCGGGCTTCTTCGGTTTTGGCGCCCAAGGGCACGCGGCCTCGGCGTTGCGCTTGAACACATCCCAACTCTGCCAAATGTTCAGCAGCTCGTTGGTAAGCACCGGCAGACCGTCAGCAGCATTCGGCGGCGTGCGCCAGGTGTACGGTTTGCCTGTGCCCGGGTGAATCGATGGCGGGAACACGTCCTGCACCAGGCCCGCACGAAGTTCAAACACCGTGAAGCGCTTGTATTCGTCAGCCTCGGCCTTGGCCGCCACCTCACCGACAGAATCGCCCTGCTCTTTAGCGGCCTTGGCCTGCGCCATCAATCCTTTGTGAATAGACCCGTCGGGGTCTTTCTCGTTGGGCCAGGAAAGAGAGTGGCGAGTCAGCTCGATGTCATCCGGCATTTTGAACAGCACGCGGAACCGCAACGGATTACCCACGATGGTCGGATAGACCACGGCCATTGCATCCAGATCGAGGCCCATCTGGTCGAACAACACAAACCGCGTCCACTGCACATCGTCCACGTCCAACGAGCAGATACGGCTAGGCCCAAGCACTACGCCCAGGTTGTGGTTAGGGTTGCGTTGCCAGAATGCTTCGGCGGCAACCGGGTCGGTGATGTAACCGCCCGGTTTGTTCCAGCCCATGCCCTTTGGCGCCTTTTCGCCCGGGTCAATCGGGACCAGGGCAAGATTAAAGGTTTCAATGTAGCGGCGAGCCCAGGACGATATCGCTGTGCTGGTGGATTGCTCACTCATCGCCGCCGCTCCCGCAACCCCTGACAACTGACGCAGGTAGCACAACCCTGGATCGTCTGTTGACGAAGTAACGGGATGGGTTCGTCGCAATCCTCACAGAATTGCGCGCTGACAGAGCACGTCGGGCGCGGACGGCACGCCAATGCGTGCTGGCGGAAGCGTTCAGCAGCTTCGTTGGCCATATCGATATCATCAGACATTCTGGCGGGCCTCCATCGCTTCTTTGGCCCCGGCCATAATGCCCAGTACCGCGCGGATCACGTCGGCGCCGTGCTTCTCCAGGCATTCAACCTCGTGTGGCTCCCAAATGTTGTCGGCAGCACCTTCATGCATGCTGGAAACAAACAGACCTGTTTGGTGCAACACTTTGCTGACAGCCAGCAAGGCTTCCTTGGTCGGCGCCGCCGCTTCCGGCTTGTACCAAACCATCCCTGCAGGACGCATCAAGGCATCCAGCAACAAGGGGTTGGCCGTCAGGCGTATCACCTCTTCCAACTCATCCGGATCAAGCCAGCGCTGTTCGAAGTCGTGCTTGACCTTCTTTTGCAGACTGTCGTAGTCCATCACCATATCGAGCGCCAGTGCGGTGACACCGCCATGGAAGTCATGCGCTGCGCGATAGATTGCCTTGCGAAGTGAAAGAACCGGCGCGATGGCCGGTGACTGTTCTGTTCGACTCATAACCGTAAATTCCCCGTTTACGGTCTAGTCATAGAAACGGGCACGCCCTATCCTACGACCACGACCGATGTGCATGTGCTGTATGTCGTCGTAGCCGGACTGGGGGATTCTTTGGTGAGAGGCCCCAGTCCGGCACCTTTTCTTATGCTGCGTGAAGCGACTGAATATCTTCTGGTAAACAGAACACATCTGGCCTTAACCGAATTCGGTCTATGCCCGTTAACAGTTCAACGCGAAGTACAAGCTCCGCAGGTACCTCGCCTTTCTTGAGCCAGTACGACACAAGCTGCTGAGACACTGGCTTTCCAGGCGCCGAGATAAGTCGAGCGAAAGCCGACTGCCCTCCAGCCTTCTCAATAGCTTCAGCAAAGGCATTTCGCATGGATTCAGAATTGCTCATAGCAGCCTCTTTACGTCGTGACAGACGGAATTTACGTGTTTTTTTGTTGGACCTCAACGTGTTTTTACGTTTGATAAGCTACAAATTTATTTGTAGCCTCTGCTAATGATCGATCTCAATACATACCCAAGCCCTGTAGCCAAGATGTTCAAGGCCCGACGCCTTGAGCTGGGCATGACCCAGGACGAACTGGCAACCAAAGTCAGCCGCCTGCTACCAGATGGCGAGCGCCTTTCTCAGCAGTCATATGCGGCTTTTGAGCGTGGAAAATCACAGACGTCCAAGTACTCGATACAAATTGCACGGGTGCTTGGCATAGAACTGGATCGACTTACCAGCCGGGATGCCCCCCATCACCAACCTTTAGAATTCTCTGAAAAGGCGCTTGAAAACCGCGCCCTGCTTCTTGGCCCGATTGATGTCTGGGATGACGACACGCCGTTAGATGACGATGAGGTAGAGGTGCCTTTGCTAAAGGAAGTAGAGCTTTCGGCAGGGTCTGGAAGAGTTTCAATTCAGGCACACAGCAAAGCTAAATTGCGATTTGGAAGCATCACACTTCGAAAAATGGGCGTCCAACCCGAAAACGCAGTGTGTGTCTCCATTTACGGAAATAGCATGGAGCCTGTACTACCTCACGGAAGCACTGCGGGAGTCGACAGGGGTAAAACGTCTATAAAAGATGGAGACATATACGCTCTCGACCATAACGGCCATCTGCGAGTGAAGCTTTTATATCGCCTCCCCTCTGGCGGTATACGGCTTAGAAGCTTCAATAGAGATGAGCATCCCGACGAGGAATACACCCCAGAGCAGATTCAGCTCCAAGACATCAATATCCTAGGTCGTGTCTTCTGGTACTCAGTTCTTCGATAGTGACTCATACAAAAAAAAACCCGCCGCGAGCGGGTTTTTTTGTGGGCCACACAAAACAAAACAAAAAATACTGTTGTTAAATACGTGTTTTCTTGTAATCTTAGTTTGCACCTCTCACCAAGGATTACAGCTATGCAAACCACACAGCACAGCAACACCCGCTGCCCGGTTTACCTTCACCCGGCGGCGGCAACCAGCCCCGGCGCCGTAGAACGCATCCAGCGAAGCACTGGCCTTCTGGTCATCGTCAACCTGGGTTGCGCCACTATTGCGCGCGCCCCTGCAGTGGTTGCCAGCGATGACCAGGGCCCATGGGGAGGCAACGCAGCATGAAGCCTCTTCTGATTGGCCTCACTGGCCGTGCCCGCTCCGGCAAGTCGACCGCAGCCGAGCACCTGGTTGGCACTTACCTGCTGGAGCACTACGCATTCGCTGATCCGCTCCGCGATGGCCTGATGGCGATCTTCAACCTCGACCCTACCGACTTCGAAGGCGACCGCAAGGAGCAGCCTCTGGCCTGGCTGGAGCGTTCGCCGCGTCAACTGATGCAGTCGATGGGTACCGAGTGGGCACGCAATACCGTGCACCCAGATGTCTGGGTGAAGCTCGCCGAACAGAACCTCGATTACATGACGAAGGCTCTCGGGGCGGTACTCGGCTTCGTTGTCAGCGACGTGCGCTTTGAGAATGAAGCTGACCTCATCAGGCGCCGAGGCGGCACGATCGTTCACATAAGCCGGGCCGACGCCCAGGCCGTGAATCCCCACGTCAGCGAAGCCGGTGTCGCGGGCACCAAGCATGACCTGTTGATGTTCAACAACGGCACTATCGAGGAGTTCTTGCGTTCGCTTGATGAGGTATTCCTCATGATTCGGGAACGGCAGCAACAACCAAAACAGCTGTCTGCCTGAGGTCGCTGCCATGAACCGCACCCTGGATCAAACAGCTGCTTTGCTCGGGCTCAAGCCCCGCGCCTTCCGCACCAGGTTGCGGGAACTCGGCGTGATTAATTCATCCGGCGACCTGGCCGCAGCGCACCGCGAGCGCGGCTTCCTGTTCTCCGACCCACGTAGCCGCTGGAATCCAACACTCAGCAACTACACCCACTACTCCGTGGTGATGGTCAAGGAAGCGGGTGTTGAGTGGATCGCCAAGAAGCTGGACATCACCATCACCAAGAAGGACGCAGCAGCATGAAGACGCCGAACGCCATCAACTCCGCTGTAGGCGCTCTGAAATTGGTGCCGATGTACCTCAACCACCCGACGGTGATCAGCCGCGCCACGCTGATTGGCGCCTCAGCCGAAGCTGTCGCATTGCTGGAGTCATTGCCCTGCGTGTCGGTCGAGTTGGCCGAAGTGTTCCGCTGCGTTGACGCAGTGATAGCAGAAGGTCAGGTCGCTTACGTGACGCCGGTCAAGTGCCCGGAATACCCATACGGCGCCGTCGTCGCAGACGCCCTGGGCAACGTCCTGGCAGCGGCCAAGGGCAAAAGCAAAGAAGGCCTCGCCGAATTAATCCGCCTCAAGCTGGTGCCTCAAAAGGAGGGGCATGGGGAGGAACGCGCGTGACCACAACCCTGGAACAACTCCGGCGCCAGTTCGCCACACCGTGCCCAACCTTGACCGCCGTGCGCGAACAATACTTCACGCACATCCGCACCGACCGCTACCTGCTGAGCGAAATCAAGGCCGGTCGGATTGCGCTGGTGGTCAAGCGGCTGCACTGCTCGGCCCGAGCCAAGCCAGTCGTTTACCTGCACGACCTGGCTGACTACCTAGACGCCCAAGCGACGAAGCAAGCGGCCTGATTCAAACGGTAGCCCCTGCCGACCAGGGGCGACACAGCCAATGAGGCACAGCACATGAGCACCAAAGCACGTCCCTTTATGGACACCCTGCGCGACATCGAGGCCGGCGGCCTGCTGGACGAACTGACCGAGGCACAGCACAGCCTGATCGACGCCATACGCATGACCGGCAAAGGCGGCGACCTGACTATCAAGCTCACCTACAAGCCTGATGGTGGCGGCCAGATGACCGTGAAGGCTGACGTTAAAGCCAAAGAGCCTGTTCTGGCTCGCGGCACGTCCCTGTTCTTCCTCACACCCGAAGGCAACATCACCCGTCGCGACCCACGCCAACAGGAAATCCCGCTGCGCAGTGTCGAGGACGAACCCGGGCCTGGAGCTTTGCGCCAGGTCAGCCAGTAACACCCGCCCCACAAACCTCTCACCAAATCGTCATCAACTGGAGCACATCCAATGCAACAAGCCCTACAGCACCTGGTCACCCTGGCTCAGTCCCTCGGCAAACCAATCGAGGTCCCGGGCATCCCTGCGCCGCTGGCACTCGTACCGAACGGGGTCAGCATCGAAAGCCTGGAACACCTGCTGCCTGCACCTTCACGCATCAAACAGAAGCTCACCGTGCTTGATGCCGAGTCGCTAATCAGTTACGTGAATCGCTTTTCCACCCAGGCCACGGCAGTGTTTTGCAACGGCCCCGACGGGCGAACTTTCATCGCGGTCATCGACTATCACGATCCAGCGGCACCCGCCTGGCGCGAACACGTTGCAACGTACCGCTGCCCGACCACCGTTGAATGGGGCAACTGGAAGGAAAAGGATCGAAAGCGCATGGACCAGGCCACCTTCGCCGAATTCATCGAAGACAACGTGAAGGACATCACCCACCACCCCGAGCACGCTAACACCCCAAGCGCTGCTGACATGCTCGAAATCAGCCGCACCCTGGAAGCCAAGAAGAACATCACGTTCCGCCAAGGCACTCGCCTCGACAACGGCCAGGTGCAACTGACCTACAACGAAGAAATCGACGGGCGCGCCGGCGAAGCTGGCCAACTGCGTATCCCCGAAGAATTCTTCATCGCGCTCAAACCATTCCTCGGTGGCGACGCCTTCTGCGTCCCCGCCCGTTTCCGCTACCGCATTCAGGAAGGCCGTCTGGTCATGTGGTACGAGCTGGTGCGAGCCGACAAGGTGCTTGAAGAGGCCTACAACGCCGTTCGCCAAAAGATCCAGAGCGCAATCGGTGACGTTCCTCTGTACGAAGCCACCCTGTAACTAAACCCCATGCAACATCCTGCCGCCGGCCTCTCACCAAAAATCCCGGCGGTGGGCTCTACCGAGGTAAACAGCACATGACCACAGTTCAAGTTTGCGCTTTGATCGTTCTGATCTTACTTGTTGGCCTCACCTATCGGGCAGGCTATCGCGGCGGCCTGATCGATGGCCGCATCGAAGGCATCAACGAAGGCGCGGCCATTAAGCAGTCAGATATCTCGGGGACAATCCAGGACCTGAAGCGATCGCTTAATCAGGCCCAAGACCACTACAAGCAACTGTACGCCCACTATAAGCGCGCCTTAGCAGCCTCAAAACTCGGGGAGTCAGAACGTCAGACCCTGCTGGCCATCGCAGAAAAACTGCGAATCGCGGCCGCGACATTCAGCGCATTCCGTACAGGTAAAAAGCTCGAACGAGACACCCTTATGCTCCGCGACCAAGCACTCGCCATTGCAACCCTTCTGGAGCCGTCAGCACAGGAGGCTGCATGACTGCCCTTCGCCGAACAGTCCGGATCCGCCGCGGGCAAATGCCACCTCTCGATTTACAAACCATCTGCGACAAGTGCGACAAGTCGCGAGCACATGGCAACCACCAAAAATGCAGCAAGCAGCGTCAGGCCGAAAGCATCGCAAGGCGCGTAGGGGAGAAAACACAATGAGCGCAGCAGAAAAACTCGATATTCACATCACCCCAGGCGCCTGGTTCCGCCAGGATCTGCTGTACCCAGTGTTCGGTCTGAGCACGGAAGCTGTACGAAAGTACCGCACCAGAGGGCTCTGGCTCGAAGGCAAGCACTGGCGCAAGGATCCGGCCAACGTGATCGTCTACAACCGCGCGGCCATTGAATGCTGGATGGAAGGGAAACTATGACCGATAAGATGCCGACCGGCGTTGAAATGAACGGCAAGCAGTTGCGCATCTGGTTCATCTTCAACGGCCAACGGTGCCGAGAACCCTTGGACGGGATCTCGAAAGTGAACAAGGCAGCGATCGCCTACGCCGACAACAAGCGCCGTACCATCCTCGCGGAAATCAAAGAGGGCCGTTTCGACTACGCGGCCCACTTTCCAAACTCGCCCAGGGCTGCCATGTTCACTGGCACTGGCGGCCCTTCGCTAAAGCGCACCGTGAAGGAAGGCATTGACCGCTGGCTGGAGGTGCAGCGCGCACTCAAAGCTTCGAGCACCGTCGTCAACTACGTCAGCAAGGCTGGGCACGTAAATAAAAAGTTCGGCAAACGCCGGATCGTCGACATCAGCAAGAGCGATATCGAGTTGTTTCAAGCGCAGTTGCTCAAGCAAGGCTTGGCCCCGAAGACAGTAAACGACATTTTCACCGTTGTCCGAGGGGTCTGGGCTGACGCCTTTGGCGACGGCATCCTGAAGGCCAACCCGCTCGATCGGATCAGCAATATCGGATCTGACGTCGACCTGGAGCATGCTGACCCGTTCAGTCGCACCGAGATTGAGTTAATCGGCAAAGCGGATACAGACCGGAGAGCTGACGCACGGATGATTGAGTTCAACTGCTGGGCCGGACTATCCCTGTCTGAGCTCATCGGGCTTGCCGTTGAAGACATCGATCTTGAAGCCGGCCTGGTACACGTGCGCCGGGCATTAGTCGTGGGAGAATTCAAAGTCCCCAAAGAGCGCTCCAGGGTAAGAGTCGTTGAGCTGATAGAGCCTGCTCTCGCACTTATGAGAGAGATTGTAGCCGCCGCTAAGGATGCACCAGCCGAAGAGATCACTGTTATCCAGCGTGACAACATCACTTCAAAGAAAATGAAAGTGAGGTTTCTATTCCGCAGCTCTACAAGCGGCTTGCTATGGAGTGGGAAGACTATAAGCAACTGGTTTACCGCACATTTGGAAAAAGCAGGGATTCGCCACCGTGGTGCCAACCAGGCCCGCCATACATTCGCTAGCCAGGCACTGTCTAGCTACGTTCCAATTGAGTGGGTAGCCCGTCAACTAGGACACAGTGACACAACAATGGTACGCAAGCACTACGGGCGATGGATCTCAAAGGACACCAAAAGCATGGCAGGCATTGTTTCCAAAATGATGGGAGTCAATCAGGCGACAATTGAATCGTCGTCGACCCCAATCGATAAATAATCCGTTTTCTGCTCGATCAATTGAGTTCGTATATCAGCAAGGCGCGTCGCGTGAAACCAAGCGTCGACCCCATCATAAAAAACTAACGCCATACATTTGCGCGCTGCCAACCAGAAAGCTTTATCATTTGGCGGCGTTTCTTTTTGCACCACACCGACATTATCAAAAAGCTTAATAAAACATGCAGCCATCTTTTTAATATGATCCACCCCATGTACCACATCTCGCTGTAAATACAGGTATTCAACATCAGCAAAGAAGTGCTCTACACGCGCCTTATCCTTCAAAAAATAAGATTTATTGATCACTGTTTGAATATTGGTAATAAACTGCCACAGTATTTCTATTTCGCTAAATTTCGGATCATCGAATTTGCAATGCTCCAAATCGTAACGGCGGGTTTCGAGTGGCTCCGGCTCCAACATCCTTATACTATCGCCTTCCCATCCGCCATCCTCAGTTGTCGTCTTAGACTTGCTCCATCCTGGCAAACGGTCGTACCACTGAGACCGAGCATCCATTCTCGCTTTCTGCGCAGCCCACAGCATAAAGTCAACAACCTGCAGACCGGGCTCTAATTTGTCCGACACCTCAAAGGTAACCTTCGGATAGTACTTAACGATAAACGGCGATACATATGCATTTCGCGCCAGATCAAACCAAAGATCCGGCCACCACTTCGTCAGTAAAGCACCAACATTCAGACTACCTCGCTGTTCAAATACGAATGTTAATTCCGTAGTGCGAGAAAACAAGCCCACTACAGCCAGCTTAGAGGCAAGATCATACAGATCTTCTTTTGATGAGAAAGAGTGTTTGTTTGTGTGGAACACATGAGATTTAAAATCGCCCTTCACGTGCTTAGAAATAGCTTTGCATAAATGAGAGTGTGCATTCTTACTATCATCAGCCGCGTGAAAAAACGATCGCTGCAACGTTCGATCATCCATAGGGGTCTGCACAGAATCGAGCCGATCTGGATCATTTCGAAGATTCTCTAGCGCTTCATCAATGACAGCTCGCTCGATCCTAATGGGCGTGATCAAGCAAGCATATCCACTGAATCGACCTTCTCCGAACTCGGTTTCATCCAGATACACAAACATTCATGCTTCCCTTTCGAAATAACCTACGGCCGAATGGCTGCCAAAGAATACGACCGAACGCACTAAACCGAAACCTCACATGATGGCCAGCAACAGCCTACCGCGGCCCAATGCCAAGAGAATATGCCCTAAAACTGCCCTAACCCTAGCCACTAAAACGAAAAAACCCCCGTAATCACCAATGATTACGGGGGCTTCATCATGTTCAATAATGGCGGAGAGATAGGGATTCGAACCCTAGGTACCGGTGAAGGTACAACGGATTTCGAATCCGTCCCATTCGGCCACTCTGGCATCTCTCCAACGGCGCGCATCATAACAGCATGATTCGTGGATGCAAAGCGCCTAAGCGATTTTTTTCCGTGCTATCAGATGCTTGCGTCGATTACAGCGGTACGCCGAGACGATTGGCGACTTCTTCGTAAGCTTCGATAACGTCACCGAGGCCCTGGCGGAAGCGGTCTTTGTCCATCTTCTTCTTGGTGTCCTTGTCCCACAGGCGGCAGCCGTCCGGGCTGAATTCGTCGCCCAGGACGATGGAACCGTCGTGGAACACACCGAATTCCAGCTTGAAGTCCACCAGCAGCAGGCCTGCGTCGTCGAACAGCTTGCTCAGTACGTCGTTGACCTTGAGGGACAGCTCTTTCATGCGAGCCAGTTGCTCAGCGGTGCCCCAGCCAAATGCCACGACGTGGGATTCGTTGATGAACGGGTCGCCCTTGGCGTCGTCCTTCAGGAACAGTTCGAACGTGTAAGGGTTGAGCTTGAGGCCCTCCTCCACACCCAGGCGCTTGACCAAGCTGCCGGCGGCGTAGTTACGCACGACGCATTCGACCGGGATCATGTCCAGCTTCTTCACCAGGCACTCGTTGTCGCCCAGCAGTTTGTCGAATTGGGTCGGAATGCCGGCCTCTTCGAGTTTCTGCATGATGAAGGCGTTGAACTTGTTGTTCACCATCCCCTTGCGGTCCAGTTGTTCGATGCGCTTGCCGTCGAACGCCGAGGTGTCGTTGCGAAACAGCAGGATCAGGCGGTTGGCGTCGTCGGTCTTGTAAACCGACTTGGCCTTGCCGCGGTAGAGTTCTTCACGTTTTTCCATGATGGGCTCCGCTTTGAGTGAGGTGGGCTAGGCGATATGTCGCCAGTCGAGCCCTGAATCTTGATCGGCCAATTGCAGCCAGTCCGGGTCGCACCCGAGGGTGTCGACAAAACATTGCCGGGCAAGCGTCGGCAGGTTGTTCTTGCTGCTCAGGTGGGCCAGGACCAGGTGTTGCAGGTCTTGCCAGCCCAACTCATACACCAGGTACGCCGCCTGGTGGTTGTTCAAATGTCCCAGTTCGCCGCCCACCCGCTGCTTGAGAAAGTAGGGATAGTGACCGCGAGCCAGCAGGTCTCGGCAGTGGTTGGACTCGATCATCAAGGCATCGAGGTCGCGGTAACCGTCCAGCACCTTGGCGCAGTAGGAGCCCAGGTCGGTCAGCACGCCGAAGCGTCGCTGGCCATCACTGAATACATACTGCGTCGGCTCCTGAGCGTCGTGCGCCACGGCAATCACATCAATGCTCAAGGCACCGATTTGCAGTTGCTCACCGCCAGCCAGGAAACCTGCGGGCTCAATGGGCTTGCGCATCCCGCGCAAGGTGCCGCGACTCAGGTACACCGGAAGATTGTAGCGCCGAGACAGCAAACCCACGCCATGCACGTGATCGGCATGTTCGTGGGTCACTAGAATAGCGCTCAGCTGCGTGGGGTGAACCCCCAGGCGCAGCAGGCGCCGCTCGGTTTCTTTTAACGAGAAACCACAATCCACCAGTACGTACGTGTCGTCGTGGGCGACCAGCGTGCCGTTCCCTTGGCTACCGCTACCGAGAACAGCAAAACGCATCGGATCAGCCCAGGTTGTCCTGAATTACGCCCAACACTTTGCGGGCTGTTTCAGCCGGCGCAACGGTGTTGATGTTCTTCTCAACAGTGACTTGCACAGTCTCGCCAACCTTGCTCAAACGAACCTGATAACGCTCGGCGCGGGTCTCGATTTCTTCCTTGGTCGGCTGGCTGCCAAACAGCTTGCCGAAGAAACCAGGCTCGTCGTCTTTGCGCTCGGCCTTTTCAGCCACGTTGATGTAGTAGAGGCCGAGGCTACGGTTGATGTCTTCAACACGCCAAGGGCCTTGCTCCAACGCGCGACCGACGCTGGCCCAGGCGCGGTCCAGGTCTTCACCCAGGTTCAGCACCACGTTGCCACTGCCGTCCTCGGTGAGGCTGACGCGACTCGGGGTGTCGTAATCACGTGCGGCGAGCAGGGAAACGGAACCGCCCTTCTCGGAAATACGGCTCATGCTGGCCAGCATCTCGTCGACCAGTGCCGAGTCAACGCCGGTATTGACCGAACGGTTGGTGAAGGCGACGTTGGCGGTGCTGCCGGCAGGACGCTCGGCACTCACCACGTAGACTTCACTGGTATTGCGCTGCACGCCTGGCTCGATGCGAACACGCACGCGGGCTTCGCTGTCAGCCGCTACACCACCGGCTTGCAAACGCTTGGCCATGGTGGCGGACAGTTCGCTGCCTTGCTGCCATGCCGTGGTGAATTCGCCGGTCTGCGGGCGCTGCTCGTCGATGCGGAAACCGTTGTCCTGGAAGAACTGCACCGCCACTGGCCAGACTTCAGCAGGTGGGCGCTGAGCAACGATCCAGCGGGAATCACCGCTCTTCTGAAGGCTGTAGTCGCTGGCATCCGCCACGGCCGAGATCGGCTGTGGACGTGGCACTACGTATTCACCCTTGGTGGTGTCGTCGGCAACGTTGCGTGGAATCGGCAGCAACGGGTCAAGACGCTTTGCAACGTTGACGTCCGGCGGCAACTGCATCGGTTTGGTTGCTTGTGCTTCCAGGTAATCGCTGCCGCGGTCACGGAAGTAGCCTTCCGGGCCCCAGATCCAACCGCAGCCACTGGTGCTGGAGATAATCAAGGCAAGTGCGGAAAGTCCGGCCAATCGCTTCATGCGTAGTGCTTCCTCAATTAAACCAGGACGCCGGACTGGCGCAGGGCCTGTCGCAGCGGTTCGTGACAGGCTTCGCTGAGACGGGTGAGCGGCAGACGGATACCGTCCGGCATCAAGCCCATCTCGAACAGCGCCCATTTCACGGGAATAGGGTTGGATTCGATAAAGAGTGTCTTGTTGAGCGGCATCAGCTTCTCGTGGATCGCACGGGCGGTCACGGCGTCGCCAGCGATGGCAGCAGCGCACATGTCACTCATGGCACGTGGGGCCACGTTGGCGGTCACGGAGATGTTGCCCTTGCCACCCAGCAGGATCAGCTCGACAGCCGTGGCGTCGTCACCGGAATACAGCAGGAAGTCGCTGCTCACACCGGCCAGGATGTCCTTGGCGCGCTGCAGGTCGCCAGTGGCTTCCTTGATGCCGATAATGTTCGGCACGGTGGACAGGCGGATCACGGTCTCGGCCTTCATATCGCACGCGGTACGACCCGGCACGTTATAGAGGATCTGCGGGATGTCGACGGCTTCGGCAATGGTGCGGAAGTGCTGGTACAGGCCTTCCTGGGTCGGCTTGTTGTAATACGGAGTCACCAGCAGGCAGGCGTCGGCGCCAGCCTTCTTGGCGTTTTTGGTCAGCTCGATCGCTTCGCGCGTCGAGTTGGCACCCGTACCGGCGATCACGGCGATGCGGCCCGCAACACGCTTGACCACGAACTCAATCACCTGGATGTGTTCTTCCACATCGAGGGTGGCCGACTCACCTGTGGTGCCGACCGCCACAATGGCGTTGGTGCCTTCTTGCAGGTGGAAGTCCACCAGTTTGCCCAGGCTGTCCCAGTCGAGATGACCTTGTGCATCCATGGGTGTGACCAGTGCCACCATACTGCCCGCAATCATGCAACCGCTCCTGCCGGAAAAAGAGAGCCGTAATGGTACTGGCGCCAAGATGCTTGTACAAGCGAAGTACCGCGTGAGGATGCGTTCTGGGGCAACTAAACGATGGGCAATGCCATCATTGGACGAAAGCACGGGTTACAGCAGGCTGGAATCATGCCGTTCACGTAATGAAAACGCCACCTCCTATCCCTTGGCGGCGCTTTTCGCTACCCTTCATGCTTTGATCGATACGGCCCTCATGGTATCGACCGCTCATCGTTTAGGAAGGCTGCATGTCCACCCCCACAGTTCGCGAACAATTCCTTGTTATCAGTGCCCTCGGCGCCAACCCCATGGAGCTGACGAACGTCCTGTGCCGCGCCAGCCATGAAAACCGCTGCGCCGTCGTGACCTCCCGCCTGACACGCCATGGCGAGTGCAGTGCGCTGGTCCTCCAGATCTCCGGCACCTGGGACGCCCTGGCACGCCTGGAAACCGGCCTGCCGGGCCTGGCCAAGAAACATGACTTCACCGTCAATGTAGTGCGTAGCGCCGCGCTGGAAAACCGTCCCCAGGCCCTGCCTTATGTGGCTTACGTCAGCTCGGCGTACCGCTCGGACATCGTCAACGAGTTGTGCCAGTTCTTTATCGACCATAACGTCGAACTGGAAAACCTGACCTGCGACACCTACCAGGCCCCGCAAACCGGCGGCACCATGCTCAACGCCACTTTCACCGTGACCCTGCCAGCCGGCGTGCAGATCAGTTGGCTGCGCGACCAGTTCCTGGATTTCGCCGACGCACTGAACCTCGACGCGTTGATCGAACCATGGCGCCCACAGAACCCAATGTAAGGAAGTATTCATGGCAGTAGTCATCGACCAACCCATAGCCGACTTCGAAGCCCAGGCCACCAGCGGCCAGACTTTTAGCCTTGCGGCCCTCAAGGGTAAGCAGGTGGTGATCTACTTCTATCCGAAGGACAGCACCCCCGGCTGCACCACTGAAGGCCAAGGCTTCCGTGACCAGTACGCCGCGTTCCAAGCGGCCAACACTGAAGTGTTTGGCGTGTCGCGCGACAGTGTGAAGTCCCACGAGAACTTCAAAGGCAAGCAGGAATTCCCTTTCGAGCTGATCAGCGACAAAGACGAGGCGGTTTGCCAGCTGTTTGATGTGATCAAACTGAAGAAGCTTTACGGCAAGGAATACTTGGGTGTGGATCGCAGCACCTTCCTGATCGACAAGGAAGGCGTGCTGCGCCAGGAATGGCGTGGCGTGAAAGTGCCAGGGCACGTGGATGCTGTACTGACAGCAGCGCAGGCTTTGAATAAGGTCTGAGGATGTGAGAGGGGGAGCAGGCTCCCCCTTTCCCTTTCAGAGCAAAGGCGCCACCACTGGCTCCTGGCGCGGCCACGCATCCAGCACTGCCTTGAACAGCGTCGCCAGGGGAATTGCAAAGAACACCCCCCAGAATCCCCATAGCCCACCAAACAACAATACCGCGCAAATGATCGCCACCGGATGCAGGTTGACCGCCTCCGAGAAGAGCAACGGCACCAGCACGTTGCCATCCAGGGTCTGGATGATCCCGTACACCGCCATCAGGTAGATGAACTGGTCGCTCCAGCCCCACTGGAACAAAGCGATCAGCGTAACTGGTACGGTCACCACTACCGCGCCGACATAGGGCACCACCACTGAAATACCGACCAGCAATGCCAACAGGGCCGCGTAATTCAGGTCCAGGGCAATAAAAGCGATGTAGGTAACGCCGCCGCAGATAATGATCTCGATGACTTTGCCACGAATGTAGTTGGCGATCTGCCGGTTCATTTCCTCGGCAACCCGAGTAATTAGCGCTCGCTCACGCGGCAGGTAGCCACTCACCCAGCGACCGATCATTGCGCGATCCTTGAGAAAGAAGAACACCAGGATCGGGACAAGCACCAGGTAGATCATGATATTGACCAGCAGCGGCAAGCTGGACAGGGAAAACGTCAGCGCCCATTGCCCGAATTTCCCGATTTCGCCGCGCGCCACTTCAATGGCCTGCAACACCTGCTCATCCGATACCAGATGCGGGTAGCGCTCCGGCAACAGCAGCAACAGCGACTGCCACTTGGCGAGCATGCCCGGCAACTCGTTGAACAGCGTTATCAGTTGGTGCCACAGCAGCGGCAACACCACCACGATAAACACCACCAGCAGGCCCATGAACAAGGCGAAGACCAGCCCCACTGCCGCACCGCCTGGCAAGCGCAAACGCTCAAGGGTGGTGACCAGGCCCTGCATCAGGTAAGCGAGCACCATCCCCGCAAGTACGGGCGCCAGCATGCCACCCAAGGTGAGGACTGCGGTAAAGGCCAAAAACAACAGGACGGCTAGTACCACGGCTTCTTCATCAGAAAAGTAGCGCTGGATCCAGTCTCGTAACACTTTGAACATCAATCAACCTCGGGTGGTAGGGGCAACGGCTCAGGCCTTGCGCAACCAGTAACGGTACACACCGGCGGCATCTTCTTCATGCAACAACGTGTGGCCGGCCAGTTTGGCAAATGTGCGGAAATCCCTCTGGGAACCTGCGTCCGTTGCGGTCACCTTGAGCACGGCACCGCTGGTCAATCGGTTGAGTTCCAGCTTGGCCTTGAGCAAGGGCAACGGGCAATTGAGGCCGCTGGCGTCGAGCTCGGCATCAAAGGCTACAGCGTCGGTCATGGTTTTACTCCGGGCAAGCGTTCGGGGTGCTTAGAATATCTGGTCCGAAGCTCAGTGTCCGGCTACAGTAAGCTCTTTGTCGAAAGGCTATGTGCATGACTTTTTTGCGCCCCACCCTGCTGACGCTGGCTTGCCTGCTGGCCTCTCCAGGCTTCGCTGACGACCTGCCGTCGCTTGGCGACGCCAGTTCTGCCATTGTCTCGCCACAACAGGAATTCCAACTGGGCCGTGCCTGGCTGGCCTACCTGCGCGGACAGGTTTCCCAACTGAACGACCCGCAACTCAAAGATTACGTCGAAACCAGCGTGTATAAGCTGGTAGAAACCAGCCAGGTGAACGACCGACGCCTGGAGTTCATCCTGATCAACAGCCCGCAACTCAACGCGTTTGCCGCGCCAGGCGGTATTGTCGGCGTGAACGGCGGCCTGTTCCTCAACGCCCAGACCGAAGGAGAATACGCCTCGGTGCTGGCGCACGAATTGGCTCACTTGTCACAGCGTCACTTCGCCCGTGGCGTTGAAGCGCAGCAGCGCATGCAGATCCCGATGATGGCTGCTCTCCTCGGTGGCATCATCGCGGCAGCCGCCGGCGCAGGTGATGCGGGCATTGCTGCGATCGCCGGCACCCAGGCGGCGGCGATCCAGGAACAACGGCGGTTCTCTCGGCAGAATGAACAAGAGGCTGACCGTATCGGTATCGTCAATCTGGAGAAAGCCGGCTACGACCCGCGCTCCATGCCGACCATGTTCGAGCGATTGGGGCGTCAATACCGCTTCGACGCCAAGCCACCAGAATTCCTGTTGACGCACCCGGTCACTGAATCGCGGATCGCCGACACCCGAAACCGAGCCGAGCAATCCAAGCCCGGCGGAAAGGAAGACAGCCTGCGCTATCAACTGATTCGCGCACGGGTGCAGCTGCAATATGAGGACACCTCAGGACTCGCCGCCAAACGCTTCCAGGCGCAACTGGACGAGAATCCGAAAAACGATGTGGCGCGTTATGGCCTGGCCATCGCCCAAATCAAGGCCTCACAATTCAAGCAAGCGAGAGATAGCCTGCAAACGCTGCTGGCCAAAGCGCCCAATGACATCACTTATAACCTGGCGCAAATCCAGCTGGACATAGACAACAGCCGTCTAGCCGACGCCCAGCAACGCACGGATCGGATGCTGACCCAATACCCCGGCAACTATCCGCTGAATCAGATCCGAGTCGACCTGCTGCTTAAACAAAATCGTACCGCGGATGCGGAAAAGGCCCTGGATGGCCTGCTCAAGTCTCGTCCGGACGATCCGGACGTGTGGTATCAAGTCGCCGAGACACGCGGGTTATCCGGCAACATCATCGGCCTGCACCAGGCGCGCGCTGAATACTTTGCTCTGGTGGGCGACTTCCAGCAGGCGATACAGCAACTGGACTTCGCCAAACGCCGCGCCGGCAGTAACTTTCCATTGTCGTCACGTATCGACGCACGCCAGCGTGAGCTGATCGAACAGGAACGCCTGGTAAAAGGGATGATGAGCTAAACCCATCACCCACAAAAAAGCCCCGCCATCGTTGACCGACGGCGGGGCTTTTTATTGGCTTAGCGGATTACTCGGCCAGCTTGAAGGTAATGAAGCTGGCGCGCCCCTGACGCAGCACGCGCATCGACACCGAGCGATTCTTCGGCAACGCCTTGGCGATATCAGTGAACTGCTTGGTGGAGTCAATCGCCTGATTGTTCAGATGGGTGATCACGTCCCCCGGCTGCAGGCCGATCAACGCTGCTGGGCCATCCTGCACTTCCTTGATCACTACGCCGCCCTTGAGGTCGAAGCTTTTCTTCTGCTCTTCGGTCAGCTCAACGACTGCAATGCCCAGACGGTTGCTGCTTCGCTCAGCACCCGATTTGTTATTGCCGAGGGCGTCCAGAGTCGCACCTTCTTCAGGAATAGCGCCTACCGTCAGTTCAACGTTCTGGCGCTTGCCGTCACGAATTACTTCCAGCTTGGCCTTGCTGCCCGCCTTGAGTGCACCGACCAGGTGTGGCAGGTCGGCCGACATGACAATCGGTTGGCCATTCATGGTCAGGATCACGTCGCCGACTTGCAGGCCGCCTTTAGCAGCAGGGCCGTCGTCCTGGATCTGTGCAACCAGAGCACCAGCAGGCTTGTCGAGACCGAAGGACTCAGCGAGGTCTTTGTTCACTTCCTGGATCACTACGCCCAACCAGCCACGGCTAACCTTGCCACCGCTTTTCAATTGGTTGGAAACATCCATGGCCACGTCGATCGGAATAGCAAACGACACGCCCATGAAACCACCGGAGCGGGTGTAGATCTGCGAATTGATACCCACTACTTCACCGGCCAGGTTGAACAGCGGGCCACCGGAGTTACCTGGGTTGATCGGCACGTCGGTCTGGATGAATGGCACGTAGTTCTCATTCGGCAGGCTGCGACCAATGGCGCTGACGATACCCTGAGTCACAGTGTGGTCAAAACCGAACGGCGAGCCGATGGCGACTACCCACTGCCCGGCCTTGAGGTCCTGGGATTTGCCCAGTTTCAAAACGGGAAGGTCCTTACCGTCGATTTTCAGCAGCGCAACGTCGGAACGTGGATCGGTGCCCACCAGCTTGGCTTTCAGCTCGCTGCGGTCGGCCAGGCGCACGAGAATCTCGTCAGCGTCAGCGATCACATGGTTGTTGGTAAGGATGTAGCCATCAGGGGAAATGATGAAGCCCGAGCCCAGGGACTGCGCTTCACGCTGGCCACCACCACCGCCACGAGGCGTGCGCGGTTGTGGCATGCCGCGCTCGAAGAACTCGCGCAGCATTGGCGGCAGGCCTTCCAAGTCAGGCATCTGCTGGTTCGACACTTTGCGATCTGGCAGTTTCTGCGTGGTGCTGATGTTCACCACGGCCGGCGAGGCTTGCTCAACCAATTGGGTGAAATCAGGCAACTCGGCCGCTTGTGCAGGCAAGGCCTGGCCAAGCACCAGTACCGTGGCGACTATGGATAGGTAGGATTTCAAACGTGGTATCGACATACAGCTCCCGTTACGACGAGCAGGGTTGAGCGACAGGGTTCAAGAAACGCCGAAAACTGCGACCGACATTTTTGTTCCGCGAACAAAACAAGGCCAGAGCCGACAAGCCCTGACCTATAAAAAACATGGGAGATTTTTGCAAGTGAAAATGCTGATCCAGACATTTCATGCTCTCGGCAGCCAGCCTGACATGGACGTACAGTGGAAGAGCAGGATGAACATAGGATTAACAACTCACGGCTGGATGGTGGCCTTTTTTTCACCGCGCACCGACAGCGCGATACGCTCGGCGGTGCCTATAGGAATTTCACCAACTACCGTCACCATCATTTCGCCGTCCACCGTATTCAGCCGGCGGGACACAGCAACCGTGGGGCCCAATTGAGTGCGGGTTTCAGTCACGCTCACAGCGCTGATCGGCTCAAGAAATACCGAAAAACGTGCCAGCCCGTCTTCATACATCAAGCTGTCGACAGTGGCTTTGGTCTGAGCATCTTTACGGGCACTGCTATTGGTCAGTTGAAAACCCGGCGGCAACCATTCCAAATGCCAAGCCTGAGTGGGCTCTACTTCCGACGCCTTAGTATCTGAGATCGCGATAGACGTGCATTCACTGCTGGGCTGCAAATCACGATCGGTGGGCGAGGTAGAAGTATTCAAGCGTGTGAATTGAAAGCGCTCCAGTAACTGCCCTTGATCGTTCAGCAACAGGGACTTGAGCGGCAATGCGGTTTCACGATCCAGATGCAGCTCAAAGCCATAACGGTATTGATCACGTGGCGTGATCGAAACGATGACTGCATTACGGCCGGCCACGCGGGACTTGCCGATGATGGCCAATTCGTAAAATTGATTGAGTTTTTGCGGGTCAAGCGCTCGTGAGGGTGCATCACGCGAATTGCCAATGCCAGCAACCAGCGTGCCGCTGACACATTGGGTGCGGCCATCCACTCGCACAACTTCCTGGGCAGAACCATCGAGCTGCAAGAGCCGCTCGCGTACCTGACCATTCTGGACACGATGCCAGATGTCGTGGGTGGAAAAACTGCCGTTACGTTCATAGACGAACGTACCTTCAAAGCTTTGCTGCTGCTCTGCACGCCCAAGTCGAGTCAGCCAGTCTTGGGCTTCATCGGCATGGGCGGGTAGTGCAAACCAACCACTGAGAAACAGCGTAAGGAGCGGTATGGCGCGCATAATGCCCCTTAGCGGTTTAGCGATTTTCCAGGCTTGCAGCGCGAGCGTATGGCAGAGCGCTTTCAGTGCCTTTCAAGGCTGATTCCTGTGCGTGTTGGCGCAAGTAGCCTGGAAGACGCTGGTCCTGCGATTGCCCTTGAAGTACACCGTTGGCCATAGGGCCAGTGGTGTCAGAGCTTTCCTTGTAGCCGGCCAGTACAGCTGGACCTTTGACTTGCGGACCGGCCATGACCGGCTGCTGAGTCTGTTGGGCCAGTTCGGCACCAGCAATTTCGTCTTGGTTGTACAGGCGAACACCAGCAAGCACTGCAACTGTCACCGAGGCAGCGACTGCCAGGCGACCCAGGCTACGCCAAGGACCACGAGCAGCTTTTGCCGGAACGGCTTCATCGGCCAGCGCAGCAGAAACAGCCGCAGCAATATCCAGACGAGGGATTAGAAGATCCTTATGCATCACCGCCCGAGCGACTTGGTAACGAGACCAGGTGTCACGGGTTTCGGCATCATCAAATGCGTTGAGCACTCGACGAAGTTCCAGTTCATCCGCTTCGTTATCCATCACTGCGGACAGCGATTCCTGCAGGGCATCACGACTCATGGCGGTTCCTCTCTTGGCTGTCGCCGCTGTCTTTAGTTTTCCTGCAACAAAGGTTGCAAGGCTTTATCGATGGCTTCCCGGGCCCGGAAAATCCGTGACCTCACAGTCCCCACCGGACACTGCATGACGCTCGCAATGTCTTCGTAACTCAGACCATCGAATTCACGTAAAGTTAACGCCGTACGCAAATCTTCTGGCAGTTGCTGAATTGTGCGATGTACGGTGCCTTCGATCTCGTCGCGCAGCAATGCACGCTCCGGCGACTCGAGATCTTTGAGGCCGTGATCACCATCGTAAAATTCTGCATCTTCTGAACTTACATCGCTATCTGGTGGGCGGCGTCCGCGAGACACCAGATAGTTCTTCGCCGTGTTGATGGCGATGCGGTACAGCCACGTGTAAAACGCACTATCACCGCGGAAATTGCCCAGTGCACGATAAGCCTTGATAAAGGCCTCTTGTGCAACGTCCTGCGCTTCATGGGTGTCGTGCACAAACCGCACGATCAACCCGAGAATTTTGTGCTGGTATTTCAGCACTAGCAGATCAAATGCTCGCTTGTCGCCGCGCTGAACGCGCTCGACGAGCTGCTGATCCTCTTCCTGGGTTAGCATGAACACTCCTCGTTGTACTTGAAGGAGGCTTGCATAACTAAACGATCAGGCTTGCAAACATAGACTCGGACTTTTCGCAAAAGTTCTCCCCCTTCAAGCAAGTTTCCGGCATGCACTGATTTGGCACACACGAAAAACGCAGCGCGGGCAACGCCGGCTGCGCGAATAATCTTGTCGCCGGTTTTCTGACGCGTCCAATGCTCCCGACGGGCCAATAAACTCAACGTTTCCCAGCTTTCGGGCAACCTGCTATTGAGTCGGGGCTTATGCAAAAAGTTCCCGCTTCAACAACCGGCTGATTTTACCCGAGCTGCGCACCGTAATCTCACATTGCCACGAATGCCCGGCTATTGTGCCGCTCCCCCCCTCTATATACTAGTGGCCCGTGTGACCCTTTGATTCGCCGATCCAGGCCTCCTGTCTGCGCCTGACCTTTGGATCGCTTTTTGCGGAATCCTTCAAATGAGCCAACAGTTTCAACACGATGTCCTGGTGATCGGCAGCGGCGCGGCAGGATTGAGCCTAGCGCTGACCCTTCCCAGCCATCTGCGCATTGCGGTCCTGAGCAAAGGCGACTTGGCCAACGGCTCCACATTCTGGGCCCAGGGTGGTGTGGCCGCCGTGCTGGATGATACCGACACGGTGCAATCCCACGTCGAAGACACCCTCAACGCTGGCGGTGGCCTGTGCAACGAAGATGCGGTGCGATTCACCGTCGAGCATAGCCGCGAGGCGATCCAATGGTTGATCGATCAAGGCGTGCCGTTCACCCGCGACGAACACGCGAGCAGTGACGACGGCGGCTTCGAATTCCACCTCACGCGCGAAGGCGGCCACAGCCACCGCCGCATCATCCACGCCGCCGACGCCACCGGCGCCGCGATCTTCAAGACCTTACTCGACCAAGCCCGCCAGCGTCCCAACATCGAGTTGCTGGAGCAGCGCGTCGCCGTTGACCTGATCACCGAAAAACGCCTGGGCCTGGACGGCGAGCGCTGCCTCGGCGCCTACGTGCTCAACCGTTCCAGCGGCGAAGTCGACACCTATGGCGCACGTTTCACCATTCTCGCGTCAGGTGGTGCGGCCAAGGTCTACCTCTACACCAGCAACCCCGACGGCGCTTGCGGCGACGGTATTGCCATGGCCTGGCGTTCGGGCTGCCGGGTGGCGAACCTGGAATTCAACCAATTCCACCCCACCTGCCTTTATCACCCGCAAGCCAAGAGCTTCCTGATCACCGAGGCGCTGCGTGGTGAAGGTGCACACCTGAAACTGCCGAATGGCGAACGCTTCATGCAGCGTTTCGACCCGCGCGCCGAACTGGCCCCGCGCGATATCGTCGCCCGCGCCATCGACCATGAAATGAAGCGCCTGGGTGTCGACTGCGTGTACCTGGACATCAGCCACAAACCCGAAGACTTCATTAAGACCCACTTCCCCACGGTCTATGAGCGCTGTCTGGCGTTCAATATCGACATCACCAAAGGCCCGATCCCCGTCGTGCCCGCCGCGCACTACACCTGCGGTGGCGTGATGGTCGACCAGCACGGCCGCACCGACGTGCCCGGCCTGTACGCGATTGGCGAAACCAGCTTCACCGGCCTGCACGGCGCCAACCGCATGGCCAGCAATTCGTTGCTCGAATGCTTTGTCTACGCGCGCTCGGCGGCGGCAGACATTCTCGACCAACTGCCGCACATCCCGGTGCCGACCGCCCTGCCCCGCTGGGATGCCAGCCAGGTCACAGATTCGGACGAAGACGTGATCATCGCGCACAACTGGGACGAGCTGCGGCGGTTCATGTGGGACTACGTGGGGATCGTGCGCACCAACAAGCGCCTCCAACGGGCTCAGCACCGCGTGCGTTTGCTGCTGGATGAGATCGACGAGTTCTACAGCAACTATAAAGTCAGTCGTGACCTGATCGAATTGCGCAACCTGGCCCAGGTCGCGGAACTGATGATCCGCTCGGCCATGGAACGCAAGGAAAGCCGAGGCCTGCATTACACCCTCGACTATCCGCAGATGCTGCCAGAAGCCCGAGACACTATTCTGGTGCCAACCACCTTCGGCGGCTGAACTTCAGGCGTACCCGCAGGCGCCGATGCACATCGGCGACCTGCGAATCCCGTGGGACACAGACGGAACGCACCCGCCACTCGCCCTGAACCCGATAGCGCAATACGACAATCAGCGGCAACGCCAGGCTGTCGGGGCGCAACTGCACGCTGTGCCAACCGCGCTCATGACTGAACAACTGCCAGCCATCCTCATCGCGACGCAGGCCAACAATCGACGAACGGTGGGTCAACAGGACATGACGCGGCAGCACCCAGGCCGCATGGGCCAGGCATAACAGCACGCCAAGGAAAGCAAAGGGGGAATCGAGGACCAACAACGCACCCAGCGCGAATAGCTGGGCAAGCACATACGCCGCCAGCATTAGCCGTGAGGCCTGCCAGCGGCATTCAAAACGATTACTTGGGCTGAACACGGTCCAGAATGATCCGAACCATACGCTGCAGCTCAGGATCTTCCGATTCGGCGCGTTCCATGAACCAGCCGAACATGTCCTGGTCTTCGCATTCGAGCAGACGGACATAGAGGTCGCGATCTACTTTATTGAGCGTGGCGTACACCTCTTTGGTGAAAGGCACCAACAACACATCCAGCTCCAGCATGCCACGACGACTGTGCCAGTAGAGGCGATTGATTTCTACTTCTTCGACCATGGAGCGCTCCTCAAATAGCGCGCAAGTATACAGGCACCACGGCCCCGGAACAGCCGGCTTTGGTCGCACCATATGGAAACTATCCATTTGCCGGGCGCCCCTCTATGATGCACCCATGACTTTTTGACCTGCGATGACCCATGGCTGACTCCGCTTTTTTCTGCCCGCTGTCCCACGAAGGCGTTCTGGCCGTCCGCGGCTCCGACGCTGCCAAGTTCCTGCAGGGCCAGCTCACCTGCAACCTCAATTACCTGAGTGATACTCAGGCTAGCCTCGGCGCGCGCTGCACGCAAAAAGGCCGCATGCAATCGAGCTTCCGTATCCTCTTGCAAGGTGACGGAGTATTGATGGCGATGGCCACCGATTTGCTGGAACCGCAACTGGCCGACCTGAAGAAATACGCGGTGTTCTCCAAGTCCAAGCTCACCGACGAAAGCGCCGCCTGGGTGCGTTTCGGCCTATCGAACGCTGACCATGCACTCGCCAGCCTGGGTCTTGAACTTCCAGCCGAGACTGACAGCGTAGCGCGTGCCGACTTACTGATCGCCATCCGCGTATCCCCAAGCCGCGCCGAACTCTGGGTGCCTGCCGAGCAAGCCGACACTGTGCGCAGCCAACTGGCCGCTCACGTAAAAGAAGCAGACTTGAATGAATGGCTGCTGGGCCAGATCCGCGCTGGCATCGGCCAGGTCATGCCGCAAACCCGCGAAGTCTTCATCCCGCAAATGCTCAACCTGCAAGCGGTGGGCGGCGTGAGTTTCAAGAAAGGTTGCTACACCGGCCAGGAAATCGTCGCGCGCATGCAGTACCTGGGCAAACTCAAGCGCCGCTTGTACCGCCTGAGCCTCAACGCGGCTGACATGCCCGAGCCAGGCACCCCACTGTTTTCCGCCAGCCACAACAGCTCGATCGGCGAAGTGGTGATTGCCGCAAAAGCTGACCAAGCGATTGAACTTCTGGCCGTATTGCAAGCCGAAGCAGCCGATAGTGGCGATGTGCACTTAGGCACACTGGAAGGCCCAGGTTTACAGCTGCTTGAGCTGCCTTATACCCTCGACCGCGATCGAGAAATCCAGCGTTAGTCGCCGTACCTTTTTGCAGCACCCTAGAGATCATGAATGAACAAACTGGCGGAAAAAGTCCAACAGGCGTTGGTTAAGGCCATCAACAACGATGACCTGGTTCTGCCGACATTGCCGGAAGTGGCCCTGAACATCCGTCAGGCCGCTGAAGACCCGGAAATCAGCATCAGCCACTTGAGCAAAGTTATCGGTCGCGACACCGCGCTGTCGGCGCGCCTGATCAAAGTGGTCAACAGCCCGTTGTTACGCGCCACTCAGGAAGTCACCGACCTGCACACCGCCATCACCCGGCTGGGTACCAACTACAGCAGCAACCTGGCCATCGGCCTGGTGATGGAACAGATCTTCCACGCCCGCTCCGAAACGGTAGAACAGAAAATGCGCGATGTGTGGCGCCGCAGCCTGGAAGTAGCGGGCGTGAGCTATGCGTTGTGCCGCAGCCACAGTCAGCTCAAGCCGGACCAGGCAGCGTTGGGCGGCCTGGTGCACCAGATCGGCGTGCTGCCGATCCTGACCTACGCCGAAGACCACTACGAACTGCTGTCGGACCCGGTCAGCCTCAACCATGTCATCGACAGCATCCACCCGGTATTGGGCGACAAGTTGCTCGGTGGCTGGGACTTCCCGGAAATGCTGGCGAAACTGCCAGGCCAGTACCTGAACCTGGAACGCGACTCCGCCAGCCTCGACTACATCGACCTGGTGCAGATCGCCGTGCTGTATTGCCATCACGGCACCGATCACCCCTTGGCAAAGGTGGAAGTCTCCAACGTGCCGGCGATGAAGAAACTGCGGGTCGACCCCTACAGTGAAAAACTGCGCGCAGAGCTGGATGAAGCCCGCTTGATGTTCGACTGATCAACCGGCGATAAAACTTACCCGCACCTTCAACCCCGCCTGCGCACCATCGTGCAGGCTGATCTGCGCCAGATGGGCGCGGCAGATTTCGCCGACAATCGCCAGCCCCAGGCCTGAGCCCATGCCTTGCTGGCTGCGGCGGTAGAAGCGCTCGAACACCCGGTCGCGTTCATCCAGCGGAATACCTGGGCCGTCATCTTCCACCTCCAGTACCGCAGGCGCCGACACCCGCAAAATCACGTTGCCACCCGGTGGCGTGTGGGCCAGGGCGTTGTCCACCAGGTTGCTCAGCAACTCGTTCAGCAGCGTCGGCTCACCGCGCAACCACACCGGCTCGTCGGCCTCAAGCGCCAATGCCACGCCACGCGCATGGGCCAGGGGCGCCATGGCCATGCCCAGTTCACGGGCCAGCTGGCTCAGATCCAGCAACTGCGCCCCCCCTTCGGCAATCGCCCGCGCGCCATTTTCAATGCGTGCCAGGGACAGCAATTGATTGGCCAGATGGGTCAGGCGGTCGGTGCCCTGGGCGGCGGTTTCCAGGGTGCTGCGCCAGGTCGCCGGATCTTCCGCGCGCAGACCCAGTTCCAGCCGCGCCTTGAGTGCCGCCAACGGTGTACGCAGTTCGTGGGACGCGTCGGCAATAAACTGCGCCTGGCGTTCGAACTGCCCGCGCAGGCGCTCAGTGAAGTGGTTGAGGGAACGCACCAGCGGGCCGAACTCATGCTGCACTTCCACTAACGGCAAGGGCCGCAAGTCGTCGGGCTGGCGTTCTTCCACTGCCGTGCGCAAGCGCTCCAGCGGGCGCAGCGCTGCGCTTACGGCGAACCACACCAATAACAACGCGCCGATCGCAAGCATGCCCAAGCGCAGCAAGGTATCGGCCATCAGGCTGCGGGCCATGCTCACGCGCGCTTCATCGGTTTCGGCCACGCGGATTTCCGCCATGCCGTTCATATTCGGCTCGGAGACGGCCTTGAGCAGGCTGACCACACGCACCTGCTGGCCTTGGTACGTGGCGTTGTAAAACCGCGCCAGCGCCGGATAGTCATCGGTGCGAGGCGTGCCCGGCGGCGGGCCGGGCAGGTTCTCGTAACCGGAGATCAGCTTCTGGTCGATGTCATTGACTTGGTAGTAGATACGCCCGGCGCTGTCGTAGGCAAAGGTGTCCAGGGCGACATAGGGCACGTTGGCGCTGAGGGTGCCGTCCACTTGGGTCAGGCCGGCCGCTATGGTCCGTGCCGAGGCAAGCAAAGTGCGGTCATAGGCGGTGTCGGCCGCTTCGCGACCGTTCCAGTAGGCACTCATGCCACTGGCGAGCATCAACAGCACCAGCAACAGCGCCAAGTTCCACAGCAGGCGCCAGCGCAGGCTGCTGGGCTTATGCATCGCGGGCTTCCAGCAGATAGCCAAGGCCGCGGAAGGTCACGATGGCGATGGGCTGGCCATCGAGTTTCTTGCGCAACCGGTGCACGTAGATTTCGATGGCATCCGGGCTGGCCTCTTCGTCCAGGCCGAACACCTGGGACGCGAGTTGCTCCTTGCTCATTACCCGGCCCGGCCGCGCGATCAAGGCTTCGAGCACGGCTTGCTCGCGAGAGGTCAAGGTCATCAGCTCGCCGCCCACGGTGAAGCGCCGAGTATCGAGGTCGTACACCAACACGCCGCAGGTCTGCTGGCGCTCGCCGCCCAGCACGCTGCGGCGCAGCAGCGCCTTGACCCGGGCTTCCAGCTCCGTCAGTTCGAACGGTTTGGCGAGGTAATCATCGGCGCCCAGGTTCAGGCCATGCACGCGGTCTTTCACATCACTGCGTGCGGTGAGCATCAGCACTGGCAGATTTTTTCCGCGAGCGCGTAGACGCGCCAGCACCTCGAAACCATCCATGCGCGGCAACCCCACATCAAGGATCGCCGCCGCGTATTCCTCGCTGCTCAAGGCCAAGTCCGCGGCCACGCCATCGTGCAGTACGTCGACGGTCAAACCCGTGCTCTTGAGCGCCTGGGCGACACTTTCGGCGAGTTGCAGATGGTCTTCAACCAAGAGGACACGCATGGATTTCTACCTCGTTCATGGGTGGTCGATGCCACGCCTTGGCGGGCAGTTTACAGGCGCCGCCTGCCCTGTGAAGCCCGAAAACATTGAAAGGCAGCTGAAAGGTTAGTGAAAGCTTCGCCCTTTAGCATCCAGCCAAGGTGGGTCATGCCCGCCGAGCGACCAGATGAGTCGCGCCCGAAAAACGCCTCGATGCGTTTTCGCCAAAATAAGAACAATAACGGAGTGCAACACGATGCTGTCGACCCAGCCCCAGGCTTGCCCGCCTGTTCGTTTTTCCCGCCTGACCCACACCGCCCTTGCCAGTGCCGCAGCCCTTGCCGGCTTTTCGCCGCTTGCCCAGGCTGCCTTCTTTGAAGACAGCAGCGCGACCCTGGAAACCCGCAACATGTACTTCAACCGAGACTTTCGCGACGGCACCAGCGCACAGCAATCCAAGCGCGACGAATGGGCCCAGGGCTTCATGCTCAACCTGCAATCGGGCTACACCGACGGCACCGTCGGTTTTGGCGTCGACGCGCTGGGCATGCTCGGAGTCAAACTCGACTCCAGCCCCGACCGCACCGGTACCGGCCTGCTACCGACCCATGACGATGGTCGCGCCGCCGATGAGTACTCCAAGCTGGGTTTGACCGGCAAGGTGAAGATCTCCGCCACCGAGCTGAAGATCGGCTCGCTGATGCCTGAACTGCCGATCCTCAAGCCCAACGACGGCCGCATCCTGCCGCAGACGTTCAACGGCGGCCTGCTGACTTCCAAGGAGTTCAAGAACCTGACGTTCACCGGCGGTCGCCTGGACAAGGCCAAGGACCGCGACGACAGCAATTACGAGGACATCGCCCTCAACAACAAGAACAGCCGCTTCCTCAGCGGAGCCACCGGCAAGCATTTCAACTTCGGTGGCGTGGACTATAAGTTCGCCGACAAGATCACCGGTAGCTACCACTTCGCCCAGCTCGACGACGTTTACCGCCAGCACTTCCTCGGCCTGGTGGCCGCACGCCCGATGGGCCCCGGCACCTTCGCCACCGACCTGCGCCTGGCTATCAGTGATGACACCGGTGCTGCCCGTGGCGGCAAGATCGACAACACCTCCCTCAACGGCCTGTTCAGCTATGCCCTCAATGGCCATAAGCTCAGCGCCGGCTACCAGCACATGTCCGGCGACAGCGCCTTCCCGTATGTGGATGGCAGTGACCCGTACCTGGTCAACTTCGTTCAGATCAACGACTTTGCCGGCGCCGACGAGCACTCCTGGCAGGCGCGCTACGACTACGACTTCGCCAAGCTGGGCATTCCCGGCCTGAGTTTCATGAGCCGTTACCTGTCGGGTGACAACATCAAACTCAAGAACGGCGAGACCGGTAAAGAGTGGGAACGCAACACCGAAATCAAGTACGTGGTGCAAACCGGCACGTTCAAAGACGTCGCTGTACGCCTGCGTAACGCCACGTACCGTTCCAACTATTCAGCCCGTGACGCGGATGAAATGCGCGTGCTGGTCAGCTACAGCGTTGCCCTTTGGTAAGTGTGCTCTGGAAGTAGAACCTCACAACAATAAAGACGGAGATAACCATGACCCTTTCACTGCGTAAATTTGCCCTCGCCGCCGGCTGCATGCTGTTCGCCGGCCAACTGCTGGCTGCCGATGAACCCAAGCGTCCGGAATGCATCGCCCCGGCCTCCCCCGGCGGTGGTTTTGACCTGACCTGCAAACTGGCGCAAAGCGCGTTGGTCAACGAGAAGTTGCTCAGCAAGCCGATGCGCGTGACTTACATGCCGGGCGGCGTGGGCGCGGTGGCGTACAACGCGGTGGTCGCCCAGCGCCCTGCAGATGCCGGCACATTGGTGGCCTGGTCCAGCGGTTCGCTGTTGAACCTGGCGCAAGGCAAGTTCGGTCGTTTTGATGAAAGCGCCGTGCGTTGGTTGGCGGCAGTTGGCACCAGCTACGGCGCCATCGCAGTGAAAAGTGATTCGCCCTACAAGACCCTCGACGATCTCGTCAAAGCCTTGAAGAAAGATCCGGGCAGTGTGGTGATCGGTTCCGGCGGCACCGTCGGCAGCCAGGACTGGATGCAAACGGCACTGATCGCTAAAGCCGCCGGGATCAACCCGCGCGAGCTGCGTTATGTCGCCCTCGAAGGTGGAGGCGAAATCGCTACTGCCCTGCTCGGCGGTCACATCCAAGTGGGCAGTACCGACATCTCCGACTCCATGCCGCACATCCTGAGTGGCGATATGCGCCTGCTGGCGGTGTTCTCCGAGAAGCGGCTGGACGAGCCAGAAATGAAGGACATTCCGACCGCCAAGGAGCAAGGCTACGACATCGTCTGGCCAGTGGTGCGCGGTTTCTACCTGGGGCCAAAAGTCAGCGATGCCGACTATGCCTGGTGGAAAGAGGCGTTCGACAAACTGCTGGCCTCGGACGAGTTCGCCAAGCTGCGTGACCAGCGTGAGCTGTTCCCGTTCGCCATGACCGGCCCGGAGCTGGACACCTACGTGAAGAAACAGGTGGCTGACTACAAAGTACTGGCCAAAGAGTTCGGCCTGATCCAGTAATCGCCCCGCCTTCCAAGTGCGGCCACGCCCTCTTTCACAAGGGGCGCGGCCCAGGAGTTCTACATGCTCTTACAACGCATTTTTGCCGCTGTGCTGTTGCTGGCCTGTGCCGGCCTTGCATTGATGGCTTGGCCGTATCAGGCGGCATTTTCCTACGAGCCGGTGGGGCCTCGTGCCTACCCGCTGCTGATGCTAGGGCTGATGAGCCTGGCACTGATCTACATGCTGTTTCGCCCGCAACCTACCAAGCACACCGAGGAAGAACCGGCGCTGGACCGCCAGACCCTGATCAAGATCTGCATCTGCGTAGCCCTGTTGATCGTGTTTGCCGCCACCTTCGAACCCCTCGGCTTCATTCTCAGCAGCATGCTGATCGGCATTCCCATGGCGCGTCTGTACGGCGGCCGCTGGGTGCCCAGCGTGGTGATCGTCAGCCTGATGGCCATTGGTCTTTATCTGCTGTTCGATAAAGCCATGGATGTTCCGCTGCCCCTCGGCCTGCTCGACGTTCTGGAGAACTGATATGGATACTTTCGGCTATTTGGGCCAGGGCTTCGGCGTTGCACTGTCCCCTTACAACCTGGTGACCGCCCTCTGCGGCACCTTGATCGGCACTGTGGTCGGCCTGTTGCCGGGCCTGGGCCCGATCAACGGCGTAGCACTGTTGATCCCCATCGCATTCGCCCTGGGCCTGCCGCCGGAATCGGCGTTGATCCTGCTGGCGGCCGTGTATCTGGGTTGCGAATACGGCGGCCGTATCAGCTCAATCCTGCTGAACATTCCGGGCGAAGCGTCGACCGTGATGACCACCCTCGACGGCTACCCGATGGCCCGTAAAGGCCTGGCTGGCGTGGCGTTGTCCTTGTCGGCATGGAGCTCGTTCATCGGCGCGTTTATCGCTACCTGCGGCATGGTGCTGTTTGCGCCGCTGCTGGCCAAATGGGCAATTGCCTTCGGTCCGGCGGAATATTTCGTACTGATGGTGTTTGCGATTGTCTGCCTGGGCGGCATGGCCGGTGACAAACCGCTGAAAACGTTTGTTGCGGCGCTGATCGGCCTCTTCCTCTCGGCAGTGGGTATTGACGCCAACAGCGGCGTGTACCGGTTTACCGGCGACAACATCCACCTCACCGACGGCATCCAGTTTGTGGTGTTGGTGCTGGGCCTGTTTTCCATCAGTGAAATCCTGCTGCTGCTGGAAAAAACTCACCGTGGCCAGGAAGCGGTGAAGGCCACCGGCCGGATGATGTTCAACCTCAAAGAAGCGGGTTCGGTGTTCGTGGTGAACATCCGCTGCGGCCTGCTCGGTTTCATCATGGGTGTACTCCCCGGCGCAGGTGCGACATTGGCCTCGGCCGTCGCCTACATGACCGAGAAACGCCTGGCCGGTGCCAGCGGCAAATTCGGCCAGGGCGACATGCGTGGCCTCGCCGCGCCGGAAACGGCCATCGGTGCTTCCGCCTGTGGCGCCCTGGTACCGATGCTGACACTGGGTGTACCGGGTTCGGGCACCACGGCGGTGATGATCGGTGCTCTGTCGCTGTACAACATCACCCCTGGCCCGCTGCTGTTCCAACAGCAACCGGACATCGTCTGGGGCCTGATCGCCTCGTTGTTTATCGCCAACATCATGCTGGTGATCCTCAACATCCCGATGATCCGCATCTTCACGCGCATTCTCGCCGTGCCGAACTGGGCGCTGGTGCCGGTGATCGCCATCATCACAGCGATCGGTGTGTACGCAGTGCACGCCACCACCTTCGATCTGTTCCTGATGGTGGGTATCGGCATCTTCGGCTACATCCTGCGCAAGCTGGATTTCCCGCTGTCGCCGGTACTGCTGGGCTTTATCCTCGGCGGCCTGATGGAGCAGAACCTGCGCCGTGCGCTGTCGATTTCCAACGGTGCGCTGGAAATCCTGTGGTCGAGCCCGATCACCTTTGGCGTCTGGGTACTGACCGCCATCATGCTGTTTGTACCGTTGCTGCGTATCTGGCGTAAACGTGCCCAACAGCGTCGTGCCGTGGCCGATGTCTGAGGTCACCTTTAAACAATGGTGGGGAACGCCGCTGGTCGGTCTGGCCGGCGGTTACCTGGCCAGCCTGGTCGGCTGGCCTTTGCCGTATATGGTCGGTTCGTTGCTGGCGATCATCCTCGTGCGTTGCCTCACGCCATGGCAGTTGGCGGAGATTCCCGGCGGGCGCAAATGCGGTCAATGGGTAGTGGGCATCGGCATCGGCCTGCACTTCACCCCGTTGGTGATTGAACAGGTGATGAGCCACTTCGGCCTGATCTTCTTCGGCGCGCTGGTCACCAGCCTGTCGAGCGTGGTCGGCGTGTGGCTGATGCGCCGCAGCGGTGAAGACCGCGCCACCGCGTTTTTCTCCAGCATGCCGGGCGGTTCCGGTGAGATGGTCAACCTCGGCGCACGCAATGGCGCGGTGCTCAGCCGCGTGGCAGCGGGCCAGAGCCTGCGGGTGCTGGTAGTGGTGTTATGTGTGCCGGCGATTTTCAAGTATTTGCTGGAGGGCGGCGCGCCGCAGTTTCATCCGGCACCGGTGAGTTGGGCGTGGCTGGCGTTGCTGTTTCCTCTGGGTGCGCTGGTAGCCTGGGGCTGGCAGCGTTTGCGTCAGCCAAACCCGTGGTTGTTCGGCCCCTTGTTGGTGAGTGCCACCGCCAGCGTGGTGTGGGACCTGCACATCGGGTTACCTGACGGCGGCAGCCAGATTGGCCAATGGCTGATCGGCAGCGGCTTGGGCTGCCACTTCAACCGTCAGTTCTTCCGGCGCGCTCCGTCGTTCATGGTTCGCACCTTGATCGGCACGGCGTTGACCATGGCGCTGGCGACGCTGGCGGCGGTGGGCTTGAGTGCCCTCACCCACTTGGACCTTCGCTCATTGACCCTGGGCATGATGCCCGGCGGCATCGCCGAGATGAGCCTCACGGCCGAAACCCTGCAACTGTCGGTGCCGCTGGTGACGGCGATGCAGGTAATGCGATTGTTGTTTGTGCTGTTTTTGGCGGAGCCGTTGTTCCGGCATTGGAACCGCCAGCCGATGCACTAAATAGACGCCTTTGCCTGGCACCCAGATGAAACTTTGCTACCATCTGCGGCTTCGGAAGAGGTGGATTCCATGCATATTCAAAAGTTACAGATAGAGAACTTACGGTCTTTTAAGGCCGTAGGGCTCGACTTCAATGTGCCCGCCACAAGTAACTTACAAATCCAATACCCTAACGTGAATGTCTTGCTGGGAGATAACGGCCTCGGCAAGACCAGCGTATTGCGTGCAGTCGCATTGTCGGTGTTGGGGCCTTTGCTCAGCGGAGGGTCCGGCTTTGTTCCCGAAGGCCTGGTTCGTCGTACTGACGCCGCTGAAAAAAAAACGCCTCCCGCCACCATTACTGCAACGCTCCTTTCGACTGACGAAGAAAAAAATCCGAAGCAGACAGACCACCCGCTGCCCGATCAATTTTCGCTGAAGACCCAAATCAGTTCCTTCGGCTCTACTGAGCGCATGCGCAGCAAAGTGTCCCCGCGCGATATCGAGAATACGGTCGAGTTTCTTCAGTTCAACGAAGACAATCCTGCGTTTTTCATTGTGGGTTATGGGGCGAGCAGAAGTGTTGAAGCCTCTGCCAGGGTAGATGAAAGTGCACGTAAAAAATCGCGCCTGCGCCGTTATGAACGGGTTGCCAGCCTCTTCGAAGAACACGTCACACTCATGCCATTGTCCTATTGGCTGCCTGAATACGCCAAAAGCAACAAAGGCCGATACACCCAAGTCATCAACCTGATAAACGATCTGCTGCCTCTGAACTGTCAAATTCAGAAAACGGTTCAGGAAAACGAAAACTTATTTGAAATGAACGGCATTGTGCTGCCATTCCGAGCCTTGTCCGATGGGTTCAGGGCTTATATTGGCTGGATAGGCGACATGCTGTTTCATGTCTGCCAGGGTGTCGCGACAGGGCTGAAACTAAGGGAAATGCGAGGTGTTGTAATGGTCGACGAAATCGATCTGCACTTACACCCTGAATGGCAAAAAGTGGTAGTCCCCACTCTGGCAAAAGCCTTACCCAATGTTCAGTTCATCTTCACCACCCACAGCCCATTGGTGGTGGGTTCATTGATGTCACAAAACCTCTTTTTGCTGAGTCAGGAGGAAGGTTCGACGCTCATAAAGCGGCTGCCCGAACATGTGAGGGGCAAGAGTTCCGAACAGATTCTGCTTTCGCCCTATTTCGGCCTGGACAGTACTCGCGCCGAGTCTACGTCAACCAAACTCAACGAACTGGCACGCAGTGCCGTTTCCGGGAATCGCGACGCCAGCGCCAACTACCTGAAACTTATGGCAACCGGCCTAGGGTTCGACCAGCCCCCGTCACCACCGACCACTTCTGCGCCTAAGCGAAGAAAGAACGGGGAAGGCGTCAAGAAATGATCCGTTATCCAATCCTGGAGAAAGATCTCATTGCACAAATCAAAGAGCGGAATAAAACCTGGCTTGGCCGTGCCAAGGCACGTACTGGAACTTACGTGGCTGCCGGTAAATACACCGGCGGTACTGAGTTCTGGGGCCAGATAAAAACCGTCTATATAGCGCTGCAATATGAAAAATGCGCATATTGCGAAACCAAACTTCAGGGTTCGGTGCTGGCGAGCAAAGTCCACGAAGTGGAGCACTATCGCCCCAAGTCCAGTATCCAGGCCTGGCCCATACACCTTAACTGGGCCACCGGCGCAGCGAGCCCAACGGGGTACTACAAGCTCGCTTATCATCACTTTAACTATGCGATTGCCTGCACCCGTTGCAACTCAACCCTGAAATCAAACTTTTTCCCCATTCGCGGCCATCGCGATGTGCAAGGTTCCGACCCCGCACAAATGGGCAACGAGTTAGCGCTGCTGCTCTATCCGATCTCAACGGTTGACGTGGACGACCCGCAAACGATCATTACTTTTGATGGCGTATTAGCGGTTCCGGCGCAGCAAAACGGGCACGCCTATGAACGGGCGGTCACCAATATCGAATTTTTCCAGCTGAACCATGAGGACCTCACCTCACGGCGAGCGCTTGCACTGATAGAGCTCTGGGTTGCGCTGGAAGCCTTGGCGGCGGACAAAACCGACGTCGCGACGCGAAAGGTCGCACAGCAACTGGTGACCTTCAAATGCAGCGCCCAGAGTGAGTTCACCGCTTGTAACCTTGCTTTCCGACAGCTCTACCAATCCGATTACAACGCCGCCAAACAGATGGCTCTCTTACTGGCGCAAGCCCTCCCGGAATAACCCAAGCCCCCTCACAGCGGCGGCAGCCGCCACTCAATCGGCGTCTCGCCATTCTGCTCAAGAAACTTGTTGGTACGGCTGAAATGCCCGCACCCCAGAAACCCTCGATACGCGGACAGCGGCGACGGATGCACTGACGTCAGTACTAAATGCTTGGTGGCGTCGACCAGTTTCTGCTTGCCTTGTGCATGGGCGCCCCACAACAGGAACACCAAATGCGGCTGGTGCTCGCTGACCACTTCGATAATCCGATCGGTAAAGAACTGCCAACCCTTGCCCGCGTGGGCGTTGGCGTTGGCGCGCTCCACGGTCATGGTGGTGTTGAGCAACAACACGCCTTGGTCGGCCCAGCTTTGCAGGCAGCCATGGTTGGGGATGTCGATGTTCAGGTCGCGCTTGAGCTCTTTATAGATGTTGGCCAATGACGGCGGCGTCGGCACGCCCGGTTGCACCGAGAAACACAAACCGTGGGCCTGGCCGGGGCCGTGGTACGGGTCCTGGCCGAGGATCACGACCTTGACCTTGTCCAGAGGCGTGGAGTTGAGCGCATTGAAAATCAGCGGGCCGGGCGGGTAGATCTCTTTGCCGGCTACGTGCTCCAGGCGCAGGAACTCGCGCAACTGAGCCATGTAGGGCTTATCGAACTCATCACGCAGGGCGTGTTTCCAGCTGGGTTCGAGTTTGATACGGTCGCCTTCGGTCATAGTTGAATTGTCTTGTAAAAAAGAATGAGGCGAACCCTAGGAAAGCCGGCCTTGCTTGTCAATTGATCTGACACACCATCGGCACTTTCCCACGAAGCGATCATACTGATCCTTCACCCTCCCGAATGAGGTCACAATGAACCTGCACTTCGAAGAGCTCACCGGCAGCGACGGCGCCCGCGTCGGCATCGCCAGCCTTGATGCTGAAGCATCCCTCAACGCCCTGTCCCTGCCGATGATCCTGGCCTTGAGCGATCGCCTGGATGCGTGGGCCAAAGACCCGAACATCGTCTGCGTGCTGCTGCGCGGTAACGGGCCCAAGGCCTTTTGCGCCGGTGGCGAGGTACGCAGCCTGGCAATGGCCTGCCTCGAACAACCCGGCGAAGTGCCCGCCCTGGGTGCACAGTTTTTTGCCGCGGAATACCGCCTCGACTACCGCCTGCATACGTACCCTAAACCGCTGATCTGCTGGGGCCACGGGTATGTGCTGGGGGGTGGCATGGGCCTGCTGCAAAGCGCGGCCATACGCATCGTCACGCCGAGCAGTCGCCTGGCGATGCCCGAAATCAGCATCGGCCTGTACCCGGATGTGGGCGCCAGTTGGTTTCTGTCGCGCCTGCCGGGCAAGCTCGGTCTATTCCTGGGCCTCACCGGCGCGTACATCAACGGCCGTGACGCCTTGGACCTGGGTCTGGCCGACCGTTTCCTGCGCGACGATCAACAGGACGAACTGCTTGATGGCCTGCTGCAACTCAATTGGCAGGAACAGACCGCGATGCAACTCAACAGCCTGCTCAAGGCCCTGGCCCAAGAGGCTGTCAGCCAGCAGCCCGAAGCCCAATGGCTGCCGCGCCGAGCGCAAATCGACGAATGGCTGGACGTGGGCAATGTGCGCTGTGCCTGGCGAGCGTTGAGCCCACTGCGGGACCACGCCGACCCGCTGTTCAGCCGCGCCGGCAAGACTCTGAGCGAAGGCTGCCCGCTGACCGCACACCTTGTGTGGGAACAGATCCAGCGCGCACGGCATTTATCCCTGGCCCAAGTGTTCCAGATGGAATACACCCTGAGCCTCAACTGCTGCCGTCACCCTGAATTCAGCGAAGGGGTACGCGCGCGGTTGATCGATAAAGACCAGAAACCCCATTGGCATTGGCCGGATATCAATACAGTCCCGGACGCCGTGGTACAGGCGCACTTTCATAAGGCGTGGGAAGGTCGCCATCCGCTGGCGGACTTGTCCGATTACTGATTGTTTTCTCCCACAAAAAACGGCGCTTCCTGCGCCGTTTGCATTCAACTCAGATCAACGGTGACCGCCGCGGCCACCGCCATGACCTCCATCGCGCCCATCGCGTCCATCGCGTCCGTGCCTGCCATTACCCCCATGTTCGCCCCAGCCCTGGTTCGGATAAGGCCGGTAACCGGCCCTCGGCCCAGCCGGGTAATAGCGTGGTGCCGGCTGGTAATAACGCGGCGCCGAGTAGTAACGCGGTGCTGGTGCGTAATAGCGCGGCGACGGGTAGTAATCACGGCGATATTGATACGCCGAGCCACCCCCGTAGTAATACGCCGGCGCCGGTGAGGTATAGACCTCGGATCGATAGTAGCTCTGGCCTCCATCGTAGTAGGGCACACAAGCGGAAAGGGTCAGACCGAGTAAAGCGCTGAGCAGCAGTCGTCGATACATGGCGGCCTCCTGGACCGCGAAAGAGCACCTCCAGCGACGCGGGAGGGCGGCATTCAGCTTTCACTGAATGACGAAATATCTGACATCAAAAACCGAATCTGGTGCGTTTTGGTAACAGATTGATACATCTGCATCCGCCAGATTTGTCATCCGCCCAAAATTGCCCATTGGTCGGAGTTTTTAACTGGATGGAACATTTTTGGATGTATTGAAACTTTAAATAATTGGATAGTGTCACTATGACATCGCACAATGCCAAGGAGGCTCTAGCGCGAGCACTCTACCCATATGACCTCGGATTTAAGCCATGAAGATTTCAACCAAACTGTTGCTCTCCTTTCTACTGTGCGCAGTCGTCACCCTGGGCGTGGGTTTACTGGGTATCAAGGGTGTGGTTCGCCTCGCCAACGCACTCGAACTGACGTTTTCGAACAATCTGGTTTCCGTGAGCAACACCGCGGCCACCCTCAACGGCCTGGTCGCCCACAACCGGGGCTTATACCGGTTGATGGATGCCAGCCAGGGCAACGTGTCCCAGCAAGACCGCGACCGCGTGCGCCAGGACATCGCCAAAGAACTCACGAACAGCCAGGCTGCCTACAAGATCTACCGCGCCACCCCGTTGGAAGACGACGAACGGGCAGCAGGCGACAAGCTCGACCAGCTGTGGCCCGCTTACATCAGCAGCTCCGAACGCATCATGTCGATGCTCGAAAGCAATCAGCTCGACCAGGCCCGCGCACAGCTCAACAGCACCAACAATGAAATGTTCCGCCAGGCACGCGACTTGATCCGCGTGATGATCGAGTCCAACAACCGCCAGATCAAAGAAGGCTCCATCGCCGCTGATGAGCTGCGCGACAGCGCGTTGACCTGGATGATCAGCGGCATCGTGCTTGCTTTCATCATCGCCATCACCATTGGTGTGTTGATCACCCGCCTGATCACCCGCCCCATCGCCCAGGCCGTGGAGAGCGCACAACGCATTGCCAAAGGTGACCTGACCCAAGCCATCGTCACCGAGCGTACCGATGAAGCCGGGCAACTGCTGATGGCGCTGTCCGATATGCAGGGTGGTTTGAAAAGCACACTGATGGAAATCGCCAACGCTTCTGACCAGTTAGCGTCGGCCGCCGAAGAACTGAGTGCGGTCACCGATGAAAGCAGCCGTGGCCTCACCCGCCAGAATGACGAAATCCAACAAGCCGCCACCGCCGTCAACCAGATGACCGCCGCGGTGGACGAAGTGGCAAGCAACGCCGTGTCCACTTCAGAAGCCTCGCGCCAAGCCACCACCGAAGCCGAAGAGGGCCGTGAGCAAGTGGCCCAGGCCGTGTCCGGCATGGGTTCGATGGTGGTCGAGATCAACGACTCCACCCAATCGGTCGCCGATCTTGCCGGCCAGGTCCGTGAAATCGGCAAGGTGATCGATGTGATCCGCGGCATCGCCGACCAGACCAACCTACTGGCCCTCAACGCGGCCATCGAAGCAGCCCGTGCGGGCGAACAAGGTCGCGGTTTCGCGGTGGTCGCCGATGAAGTCCGCGCCTTGGCTCATCGAACCCAAATCTCCACGGTCGACATCGAAAAAATGATCGGCGAAGTGCAGGTCGGCGCCGATGACGCCGTGGCCGCGATGAACAAGAGCCTGACCTGGGCCAACAACACCCAGACCCTGGCACAGAACGCCGGTGAGGCATTGGAGCGCATCACCGCCAGCGTGGCGAAGATCAATGAGCGCAACCTGGTGATCGCCTCCGCCTCCGAGGAACAGGCGCAAGTGGCCCGTGAAGTGGACCGCAACCTGCTCAACATCCAGGACCTGTCGACCCAGACCGCCGCCGGCGCCCACCAGACCAACGCCTCCAGCCAGGACCTGTCACGCCTGGCCACCTCGTTCAATGTGCTGGTCAGCAAGTTCCAGCTGTAAGTAGCCTGCCGTGGGTTGGCGCTGTATCGTGCAAGGCCAAGCGAACCTTGCCCGATCAGCCCACTCCATGACCACGCTAACCCTATGCCCCGCCTGCGGCGCCCGCAACGATTGCACCCTGGCCGACCCACGCACGGCCGACCAGGCCTGCTGGTGCTACAGCGTCACCATCGAACCCGCCGTGCTTGAGGCGCTGCCGGATGAACTGCGCAACAAAGCCTGCCTGTGCCCGCGCTGCGCCCAAGTCGATGAACAGTTGCGTCGCCGCGATGCGAGTTGACCGTTTCCTCAGCAACCTAGCGCAGTTCAATCGCAAGCAGGTGCGCCTGCTATTGGTAGAGCGGCGCGTGAGCGTCGATGGGGTGATCGTCAGCGACCCTCACCATGACGTACGGGAATTCAGCCGCGTGTGCGTTGACGACAACGTGCTACAGGCGGGCAAACCGGCGCGTTATTTCATGCTGCACAAGCCCCAGGGGTGTGTGAGTGCGACCTCAGACCCGCAACACCCCACGGTGCTGGACCTGCTGCATGAGCCGGACAAAGCGGATTTACATATCGCCGGCCGTTTGGATTTCAACACCACCGGCCTGATGTTGATCACCAATGACGGCCAGTGGTCGCGCCGCTTGACGCAACCGACGACCAAGTTGCCCAAGGTCTATCTCGTTGCCACTGAACAGGCCATTGGCGCCGAGTACGCGACCACGTTCGCGGCGGGCCTGTATTTTGCGTTTGAGGACCTCACCACCCAGCCAGCCAAATTGGAGCTGCTGGGGCCGACGACCGCGCGGCTGAGCATCATCGAGGGCCGCTATCACCAGGTGAAGCGCATGTTCGGACACTTCAATAACAAGGTGACCAGCTTGCATCGCGAACGTATGGGACCGCTTGAGTTGGATGCTGCACTGGCGCCGGGCGAATATCGGCCGTTGACGCTTGAGGAAATCCTTCAGGTCTGATGACCGTTCAGCCGGTGATGGCAAAAACCCATTTATAGGCCTTGCGACATCCCGAGTCTGTGCTTGAATCAAGCTCACCAGTTTAAATATGACTGGCGAGTCGCCTATAACCTCCAAGAAACACCTTGCCCACGCCCGCGCTTTATTCCACGGGCCTTCCAGGCAAACAGCCCGCCATAACAACACCCGTCGGCCAGCCGTCACCGGACCGACATGGGCCTTCATTTTTCAGGCGTATGCCTACCTGTCACAAAGCTCGTGCAGAGTTATCTGCGCGCCCTACCCGCTTGCCAGGAGTCTTACGACATGAGGCCAGAAATCGCTGTGTTGGATATACAGGGTCAGTATCGGGTTTACACGGAGTTCTATCGCGCGGACGAGGCTGAAAAGACCATCATTCTGGTCAACGGCTCAATGGCCACCACGGCATCCTTCGCCCAAACCGTGAAAAGCCTGCACCCGCAGTTCAACGTGGTTTTGTACGACCAGCCCTACGCCGGCCGTTCAAAAATCCATAACCGTCATGAGCAGATGCTGACGAAAGAAGTCGAAGGCCAGATCCTCCTGGAACTCATCGACCACTTTGCCGCCGAGCATGTGCTGTCGTTTTCCTGGGGCGGCGCCGCCACCCTCGTCGCCCTCGCCCAGCGCCCTCGCCGCGTGGAAAAGGCCGTGATCAGCTCGTTCTCCCCGGTGATCAACGCACCCATGCGCGACTATCTGGAGCGCGGTGTCGACTACCTCGGCAACCTTGACCGCGACGGCGTCGGCCACCTTGTTAACAGCACCATCGGCAAACACCTGCCATCGCTGTTCAAGCGTTTCAACTACAAACACGTCAGCAGCCTGGCCGAACACGAATACGGGCAGATGCACTTTCACATCAGCCAAGTGCTCACCAGCGACCGACTGTGCTACCTCAAGGCCGCCAAGGCGATCGATATTCCGGTGCTGTTCCTGAACGGCGAATGGGACGAATACACCAGCGCCCAGGACGCCAGGCAGTTTGGCAACTATGTGGCCAACAGCAGCTTCAGCACTATCCAGGCGACGGGGCATTTTCTGGACATGGAGCATAAGGCAGCGTGCAAGGATAGCCGGGAGGCGGTGGTGGGCTTTTTGAAACCGGAGCGGCAGGTCAGCCGATTGCGTTATCACCAAAGTCAGGCACAGCATGCATTTGCGATTTGAAATGATGATTCATGGCCTGGCTCGTTGTGGCGAAGGATCAGCCGCCTTCGCCGCAACCTGCACATTTTCAAAGAAAAACTTCAAATCCATGTGAACATCTGGTACAAAGTCAGCCGCTCTGAGCGGGTATAGTTTAATGGTAGAACAGTAGCTTCCCAAGCTTCCGACGAGGGTTCGATTCCCTCTACCCGCTCCACTCAGACATAGCACCCACGCCACTATCGTTTTGGCGGGGGATGCCCAAGAAACCGGCCCTTTGAGGCCGGTTTTTTTATGCCCAGGATTTTCTCGGCCGCAAACCTGTACAAATACAAAATTCCGTACAACTATCAACGCTGGAGCGCTGGCACCACGCCTCGCACGATCAAGGAGCCGCGCAATGACGCGTCTGCTGGTTTCACTGTTGCTGGCGTTGAGCTTGGCGAGTTGCAGCCATGTGGAGGTCGATCACTACGCCGACCAGAAACCACAGCTGGACCTTGAGCGCTTCTTCAGCAAACCCGTCAAGGCCTGGGGCATCTTTGAGAAACGCTCGGGCGAAGTCGCCAAGCGTTTTGAAGTGGATATCGCCAGCCATCGCGAGGGCGACAAATTAATTCTCGACGAGAAATTCCTGTACAGCGACGGCACTCGCCAGCGCCGTGTGTGGACCCTTACGCCCGATGGCCCGGGACGCTGGCGCGGACGGGCCGGTGATGTGGTCGGCGAGGCCATCGGCGAGGTCGCCGGGAACGCGTTGCGTTGGCGCTACCGGCTCAACCTCCCGGTGGAGGGCTCGGTTTACGAGGTGAGCTTTGACGATTGGATGTACCTGATGGACGAGGACACGATGATCAACCGGTCGAGCATGACCAAGTTCGGCGTGGAATGGGGCCAGGTCACGTTGTTCTTTCGTCGCCAATAACCCCCAAAGGTAGGGTGAACCATGAATGTACAAAAGCTGACCCAACTGGCCGAGAAAGGTGAAATACGTAGTTTGGAGTTGCTGTCCCTGGAGGGCGGTTTCTATATCGCTCGTGTGAAACTGGATCAGGTCGACATCACATTACTGGACGATAACGGCAAGACACTGCGGCTGCGGTCCAGCACGCATTTGCGCGACCTGTTGCAGGGTGTTCCGCCATTTCCCTGTGTGCTGGTGCAACAGTGCGCCCATGACGAAATGTGTGGCATCCGTGAGGGCGCTATCGGGGCGTTGCGCATTCCATTTTCGCTGGGTGCAACCCTTTAAGATCGTTGCGTGTTTGGCTCTCGTCCCGCTTGGCGTGAGCGCTGCACTCAGTAATCAACGCCCCTCGATGGCTGGCAGGCAACATCACGACGGTAGACCTCGCACAGGTTCGCAGGGTCGCCAACCTGTCAGCGCGATCAACAAGGTCAGCAGTTGGAACACGATGATCAGCACCACACAACCCGCCCAGCCCCATCGCTCCCAAATCAGCGCTGGGACAATCGCACCGCAACTGCCCCCCAAGTAGTAACACGTGAGGTATACGCCGACGGCACCCGCCTTGTTGTCGCGCGCCGTCGCGGTGGTGAAGGCATTGGCCGCGGCCTGGGCGAGGAACACGCCAGTGGAACTGAGGGCCAGGCCCGTCACGATGCACCACAGAGAGGGCACCAGCGTCAGGGCCGATCCACTGACGCCAAGTACGGCAGCAACCGTCAGCAATTGGGCATGTGGACGCGCCTTGCTCAGGCGGCCGGCGATAGGAATCACAATCAGCGCCAGCAAAAACACCATGTACAGCGTCCCCAAGGCCGCAGACCCAAGGTTGAACGGCGGTAAGCCGAGGTACAAACCTGCGTAGGTAAACGCCGCCACCTGGGAAAACAACACGCAAAAGCCTACGGCGTACGCAGCCAATAACGGTTTGCGAAAAACACTCGTAAAGGAAGCCCTGCCCTGCTCCACTCGCGCACGATTGGCGGGCAACAGAAACTGGATAAACCCGCCGACCATCAGGCTCAACACCGCCAGTAACTCAAAGGCTTCACGCCAGCCTACATATTCAGTCATCACCCCCGTGACAAAACGCCCGGCAAACCCGCCCAACACCGTGCCCGCGACATAAAGGCTGGTGACTTCGGTGACGTTGCCACCGCGCCAACGGTCGCCGATGTAGGCCACGCTGGTGGCAAACACCACGGGTATCACCATGCCCTCTACGAAGCGCCACACCAGCACTTCAGCAAAGCTGTCGGCATAGGCGGTCATGAGTGTCGGCCCCGCCAGCAGCAACGCGGCCACGCAGATCACCGTGCGTTGCTCGAAACGCCCGGTCACACGGCTGACAAACGGTGCAGTGATTGCCACGGCCAAGGTAGTCACGGTGATGCTCCATCCCGCTGCGTTGGCGCTGAGATGAAACTGCGCGGCAAAGGTCTGGAGGATGCTCTGGGTCGCATACAGGTTGAGAAATGCCGCACAGCCACACAGGAACAGGGCAAGGCGGGCACAATGCAGACGCGGCTTCATGAAACCTCTCGTTTTATTTTGAAAGGTCTTTATAGAATGGCCGGCAGGTCTGGAACCAATACCGAATTCAGACCGATTGATACCCAAGGATCAGGATGCTCGACCTACGCAAGCTGCGTTACTTTCTGACGGTCGCTGAAGAATTGCACTTCGGCCGTGCAGCCATTCGCCTGCACCTTGCGCAACCACCGCTGACCCGGCAGATTTCAGCGTTGGAAGCGCAGTTGGGTTTCAAACTGTTTGACCGCACCAGCCGCACCGTGACGCTCACCGCCCAAGGCCGGTCGTTCCTGCCCTACGCACGCGGGGTGTTGGAACAGGTGGACTTGGCCCAAGCGATCGCAGACAAATTGGCTGCGGGTACCGCCGGACAACTGTCCGTCGGTTATGCCAGCTCAATCGCCCTGTCAGATCTGTTCAGCCAAGCGATCCAGTCTTTTGCCCGGCAATTTCCGGATGTGCAGCTGACGCTGGTCGAAAGTGCCTCCGGCAGCCTGTGTGCTCAGGTAGCGGATGGGCGGCTGGATATCGGGTTGAGCCGCATGGTGCCGCAACGTCCAGAAGTGCAGGCGCTATCCCTCGCAGAAGAGCGCTTACTGGCGGCGGTGTCCAAAGACAGCCCACTGGCGACTCTGGCCGAGGTCAGCCTGGCGCAGCTCAGTGCCTACCCGTTGATATTATTTCCGGCGGATTATGGCTCGGGGCTTAACCAGTCCATCGAACAGCTTTACCGACACCACGACGTGCGCCTGCACCTTGGGCCGACTGGGCGGCAGATCACCTCGATCATTGCGCTGGTGGCGGCCGGCCAAGGTGTGGCGTTGGTACCGGAATGCACACAAAGCTTGATGAACAAAGGCGTGACGTACAGGCCGTTGGTCGAGGGGGATGCTTACGCGCAGTTGTTAGTGTTGACCCCGGCTGAAACAAAAAGCGTGCTGGTGGAGCCCTTCCTCAGCGTGATCGCGGGAATCTCCCATAACCGGTAACACCTGCGGAAAACCTCGCCACACCTCACAGGATCGCTCGCCTCATGTCAGCAATGACTGACAGCGGCAAATAACAAGTGCCCCGACAATCCCGGTTGGCCGGCCAGAAATGCGGAACCACAGCCATGCTTGAACCTGGACAAGCCACACCAAAGCCCCTATTGCGCCAAATACTCGGCTGGGTGCTGGTATTACCCCTGCTGATCTCGTTTGTACGGTTGCCATTCCCTCTAGGACTGGTGCTGGCACTGGGCGTCATGGCCGGATCGGTCTACGGCTTACGGCTAGCCCATCGTCATGCAACCCGACGAGTCACCCTGTTCGCCTTGATCGTCACCCTGCTGAATGGCATCTCATTGATCGCAATGGGGACAGCTTCACTGCTTAAAGCCGTGTTTTATCTTGTGTGGCTCTACGCGTATCCGCATTACACCAACTGGGTGTACTGGAATTTCTAAGCCCTGAAGAATTCGATCGCAAGAAACGTAGTTTCCAGTGCAGCGCAGGGAGCTACAGTCTCGATCACGTATCGACACGGCCTGACGAGGACCTCAACCATGCCCTACGAATACAAGCTCATGCCCTCCCCCGTCGGCCAACTCACCCTGGTGGCGCGCAATGGCAAGCTAAGCGCCATCCTCTGGGAGACAGAACGCGCCAACCGCGTGCGCCTGGGGGAGTTGCACGAGGCCAACCAGAATCCGGTGCTGCTGGAGACCGAGCGCCAGTTGCAGGAGTACTTCGCCGGCACGCGCAGCACCTTCGAGCTGGAACTGGATTTCAACGGCACCGCGTTCCAAAAGCAGGTCTGGCAGGCGTTGCTCACCATTCCTTTCGGCGAAACCCGCAGTTACAGCCAGATCGCCCGGCAGATCGGCAACCCCAAAGCCGTGCGCGCCGTCGGCGCTGCGAATGGGCGAAACCCGATTTCGATCGTTGCCCCATGCCATCGGGTCATTGGTGCGGCGGGCAGCCTGACCGGATTTGCCGGTGGACTGGAAGCCAAACACTACTTGCTCACGCTGGAAGGCACCGGCCAGGCCCAATTGGCGTTCTAGGATTACGCGACAAAATCGTACACATGTGTTCAGGCGCACAATTGTAAAAAGAAATTTCAGCGAGCCACTGCGGTCCATCATTTCATCGCCATCTCAATAAGGAACCCGGTCATGAAATTCTCCGCAGTCTCGCAATCCCTGTCTCGCTGGGCTGGCAGCCCGCGCACGTTCTACGCAGCGGTGGCGTTGATCTTGGCATGGAGCCTGAGCGGGCCGTACTTTCACTACAACGACACCTGGCAACTGATCATCAACACTTCGACCACGATCATCACCTTCCTGATGGTGTTCCTGATCCAAAACACACAAAACCGCGACAACGACATCCTGCATATCAAGATCGACGAGTTGCTGCGTGTGTCCAAGGATGCGCAGAACGCCGTACTCAGCCTGGACGGCCTGGACCGCAAAGAGCTGGAAAAACTGCGCCAGGAATACCGCAGCATTGGCAATACCGGCACCGTCAACCTGAACAGCAGTTGCGGCCACGCCGCCGACGACGCGGCGCCCGCCAAAACCGATCTGAACCAGGCATAAAAAAACGGCGGTTGGAGAAGATCCAACCGCCGTTTTTCAATTCAGGTAACGGCTTCAACCGTCGCCTTGATGACCTTTACCGTAGGTGGACGCCAAGGCTCGGGCCTTCTGCAGGCGCTCCTCCAATTTGGGCAGTGTCTCATCCACCAACGCTTTTATTTCCGGCACATCCGACGCAGCGCCTTCCTTCTTGAACAGCGCGATGGCGTCTTCGTTTTCCTTCACCTGCTGCGCGGTGTAAGCGGCATCGAACGAGTCACCGTCCTTGAGTTCGGGCATCAGGGTTTCAGCTTTGTCGACGATTTTTTCGCGGGGCGCCACGGGCAGGTCAAGCTTCTTGGCGATAGCCGCCAAGTGCTGGTTGGCCAAGGTGCGCTCGTTGATCACCTCGATGGTGTAGTCCTTGATTTCCTGGGACGAGGTTTTCGCGTGTGCCATGCGGCTGGTCTCGATATCGGCCATGCCTTTGGCAGAAGCCTGCTCGATGAATTCAGCAGGCGACTGGGCGAAAGCATTGCTGGCGCCGAGGCCCAGCAGCATCGCGAAACTGGCGGTGCGTAACCGGATAGCCATGCGGCTCATGATGGGTTCCTCCAGGGCAAAAATAAGTACGGGGAACACACCCCGCCCTGAATTCGAATTTTCAGGGCGGTAAAGGTTTAGAAAAAACTCGCCGGTGCGACGAACGGTCGTCGGCGCATCAAGCGGATTTGCTGGCAAACAGGCCCGGTAACGCATGGGCCAGGGCATTGATGGCGAAGCCGATAAACATCACGCCACAGAGCCTGGTGATGAGGATTTCATGGCGCTGATACACCGTGCGTACGCGCTGGGCGCCGACCACGCCGATCAGGATTGCGTAGGCCAACACACCACCGACGAAGCTCAGGAAGATCAACGCCGGCAGCATCGACCAGGTCAGCAATTCGGCACGACTGGACAGCAACGCCGTAAACGTCGCCACCGCGACTGGATACGCCTTGGGGTTGGTCAAGCCGAACACAATGCCGTGCCAGAACGGATGCCGCGCGGCGCCCTGAGGGGCATCACTGCTGCGACGCTGGGTGCGGATGGCCCGCCAGCCAAGCCAGAACAGATACAGGCCACTGAGCACGCCGAGCACATCGAACGCGCTGCTGCCGACTTCCCGCGCGCCCACAATCGCGACCAACGCCGTACTGCACCACAGCACATCGCCGAGCAAGTGCCCACACAGAAACCCCGCCCCGGCACGACGGCCGCGGGCGGCGCCGATGCCAAACACTGCCAAGACTCCGGGGCCGGGCGTAATACCGTAGATAAAACCCGACGCGAGGACGGCGAGCAGCAGGGATAGGGTCATGGGCGTGACTCAAACAAAGCGTGGGAAGGTGGAGCGATTCTGCACGTTCCTACGCTAAGGGTAAAACCTCATTCCCGAATAGGGTTTTTCGCGGCAAGCCAACAGACGCGAAGCCAGGTCGCCGACATGGGCTTCGAGCTTATGACCGTCGGGATCAAGGAAATAGAACGAGGCGCCTTCGCTTCGGTTATCGCGCCACTCCTGCACCTCGGCGGCGCGCAGACGCGAGACCAGCGCAGCGAACTCACTCGATCCGACGGTGAACGCATAGTGGGTGTAATCGGCACCTGGCTTCGACTCGCGTAGCGGATCAAGCGACAGGCATAGCCATAGACCCGGCAATGACAAATAGGCGCCGCTGTCCCAAGTGGCGTCGAGTTTGAGCTGCAACAGCTCATGGTAAAAAGTGACGCTACGACTCAAGTCGGTGATGGCCAGGGTCAAGTGATTGAAGCCTGAGAGCATGTCTTTTTCCTGTTATCTGCGGCCTTCGGACAACATACCCTGCACCTGCCCAATCAACCACTGCAACCCAGAATCCCCTCCCCGTCGCGCATGCCACGCCAGCTCGAAGGCAAACGACGGAATATGAAATGGCGGCGCCACGGCGACCAGATGCTGGTGATCAATATTCAGCAAACCTCGCGACGATACGGTCAGGATCAAGTCCGTGCCCTCAATCAACTGCGGCGCCACGCCCCAGTGCGGCAGGCTGATCGCCACATGCCGCCGCTGACGAATCGCCGTCAGCGCTCGTTCGATTTCCGGCGTGCCGCTGCCGCGCATTTCCAGCAGCACATGGGGGCGCGAGAGGTAGGTGGGCAGGTCGAGAGAGCCGTCATGCGGCAGGCTGCTACGGTCCACCAGACAGGTGTAATGCTCGTCGAACAAGGGCGTAGTACGCAGTTCAGCAGGCATATCGGGGAACACGCCAGCGGCCAGGTCAAGGTCGCCATTGAGCACGCCGTCAACCATGCCTTCGCGGCTGGTCTGGATGATTTGCAGGTCGATGCCCGGTGCTTCACGGCGCAGTACACGAACCAACCTCGGTAAGAAAATCGCCGCGCTGTAGTCCGACATCGCCACACGAAAACGACGCTTCGCCGATGCCGGATCAAAGCGATTCGGCGCCAGTAGCGCCTGCACCTGCGCCAACGCTTCGGCCAGCGGTGCCGCCAATTCCAACGCACGGGCGGTGGGCACCAGCGTGCCGCCCTGACGCACCAGCAACGGATCACCCAGCACATCCCGCAACCGCGCCAGCGCATGGCTGACCGCCGGCTGGCTCAGGTGCACGCGCTCGGCGGCGCGGGTGACGTGTTGCTCACTGAGCAAGGCGTCGAGGATCACCAACAGGTTGAGGTCAATACGGCGCAGATCATTCATCAGCTGCATATCCAGCATAAGAATTTGGAATTTAAATTTGATCGACGAATGACCTAGAGTCCAGCAAAACCTCTGGGAGATCCAACATGACAACGTTGCAGTGGGCAGGTTTATTGGCGCTAGCGGTAATCGCCGGGGCGGTGGTGCCGTTTCAGAGTGCAATCAATGCCAACCTTGGGCGCGGGCTCGGCCACCCGCTGTGGGCCACCCTGGCGTCACTGCTGGTGAGCATGATGGTGTTGCTGCCGGTGATCGTGGCGCTGCGTCTGCCACTGCCCAGCCTCACGTTTATGGTCAAGGCGCCGCTGTGGATGTGGGCCGGTGGCGCGTTTGGTGTGTGCTTTATCGCGCTGGCGTTGATGCTGCTGCCCAAGCTGGGTGCGTCGGGGTTTATCGCCCTGGCGTTGGCGGGACAGATGCTTGCATCACTGCTGCTCGATCACTTTGGGTTGTTCGGTCTGGTGGAGCGTCAACTGACAACGCCACGGGTGCTTGGGGCGTTGTTGTTGATGGGAGGTGTGGCGCTGATTCAGTTTGGCAACACGTCCGCACGCGCACTGGCAACAGCGAGCTGATCAGCCTTTGGCATCGATTTCGTTGATGTCATCCGGTGCGCAAGGCAACTCACAGTTGCGCTCGGCCACAGCATCAGCAGCGCTCAGCCGCCAGGCGATTGATCTCGCCCTGCTCCACCACCGGTTGCGGCGCGCCATGGCGCACTGCTTGCAACATGGCTCGGCCGACAGTTTCCGTACTCACCACCCAGCCCGGCTTAACCCGACGCACCAACGAAAGCACTGGCCCGAGCACGGAGTAAAACGCTTGATAGAGCGGCGTCTTAGAGCGCACACCGTGCAGCGGCTGAATGATCCCCGGCCGAAACAGGTACACCGCCTTGAACGGCAAGCGCAGCAACGCGTTCTCGGTCTTGCCTTTGACCCGCGCCCACATCGAATGGCCCGCCTCGGAGCTGTCGGTGCCAGCGCCGGACACGTAGATAAACGTCATCTGTGGATTGAGCCGCGCCAAGGTGCTGGCAGCTACGAGCGTCAGGTCATAGGTGAGATGGGTGTACGTGGTTTCATTCATGCCGGCCGACGACACACCGAGGCAGAAGAAGCAGGCATCAAAGCCTTGCAGCAGGTTTTCCAGGGGTTGGAAATCCAGCATGTCGCTGTGCAATACCTGATGCAGCTTGCCGTGTTCCTGGGTCAGGGGCGTGCGGCCAACGGCGACGATTTCCTGGACATCGGCAGCCAACAGGCATTCACGCAGAACGCCTTGGCCAACCATGCCGGTGGCTCCGAATAACAGAACTCTCATAAGGTGACCTCAGCGGCAAGCCACAAGCTTCATGCTCAAGTTGAATGCATCCAACCTGTAGCTTAACGCTTGCGGCTTGAGGCTGCCCCACTCAAAACGCGCTGCGAAAGATCTCCTCGATCTGACGCTGATCCGCGCGCCGTGGGTTGGTCAGGCCGCACGCATCCTTCAACGCATTGGTCGCCAGCAGCGGAATATCCTGCAACTTGGCACCCAGCTCACGCAGGCCCGCCGGAATTTCAACGTCTTGGGCCAGGCTACGAATGGCGGCGATGGCAGCTTGGGCGCCCTCTTCATCGGTGATGCCCTTGATGTCTGCCCCCAGCGCTCGGCCTACATCGCTCAAGCGTTTGGCGCTTACGCTGGCGTTGAAGCTTTGCACATGGGGCAGCAGCACCGCGTTGCACACGCCGTGGGGCAGGTCGTAGAACCCGCCCAGTTGGTGAGCCATGGCGTGCACAAAACCCAGGGACGCGTTGTTGAACGCCATGCCGGCGAGGAACTGCGCGTAAGCCATGTTTTCCCGCGCGACCTTGTCACTGCCATCACGGACAGCCAGGCGCAGGTTGGCGCTGATCAGTTCGATGGCCTTGATCGCGCAGGCGTCAGTGATCGGCGTGGCGGCGGTGGAGACATAGGCTTCGATGGCGTGAGTCAGGGCGTCCATGCCGGTGGCGGCGGTGAGCCCCTTAGGCATGCCAACCATCAGCGATGGGTCGTTGACCGACAGCAGTGGCGTGACGTTGCGGTCAACGATGGCCATTTTCACGTGACGGGTTTCGTCGGTGATGATGCAGAAGCGGGTCATCTCGCTGGCCGTGCCGGCAGTGGTGTTGATGGCTACCAGCGGCAGTTGCGGCTTGGCCGATTGGTCCACGCCTTCGTAGTCGCCGATATGCCCGCCGTTGGTGGCGCACAGGGCGATGCCCTTGGCGCAGTCATGGGGCGAGCCGCCGCCCAGCGACACCACAAAATCACACGCACTTTGCTGCAACAGCGCCAGGCCTTTCTCGACGTTTTCCACATTGGGGTTGGGTTTGGCACCGTCATAGATCACCGAGTCGATGTCTTGCATCGCCAGTTTCTCGGCGATCATGCTGCCGACGCCCGCCTTGGCCAGACCGGCGTCGGTGACAATCAGCGCCTTGCGAAAACCGTAGTTGCGGATGGCGTTCATGGCTTCGTCGAGGCAGTCGGTGCCCATGATGTTGACGGCTGGGATGAAGAAGGTGCTGCTCATGGCGAATCCTCGGATAACGTTTCTGCCTCTAGCATCGGCCTCAGTTGTCTGCGGCATCTTGATCAGGATCAACGTCAGCTCGTGATAAAGTCACCGCCCAGCCGATTTCGAGTAGCCCGCCGCAATGAAGGATTTCCAGGATATTGACGCCCACCTTGAAGACTGGAGTGCCCTGCGCAGCACCATCGACTTCACTGGGATTCTGATCGGCAACGGCGCGAGCCGTACGGTTTGGGAAGACTTTGCCTACGACTCGCTGTTCGAAAACGCCCGCACCGTCGAAGAAAAACCCCTCAGCCCATCCGAACTCAGTGTGTTCGACGCCCTGCAAACCCGCAGTTTCGAACAAGCACTGGGCGCGCTGAAAACCACCAGCCGGGTCAACAAGGCCCTGGCGGTCAGCTCGGCGGCGCCGCGTAATCGCTACTACGCGATCAAGGAAGCATTGATCAACACCATCCACGCCGTGCATATCCCGTGGCGCTTGGTGAAGCCATCGACACTGGCGACGGTCAACGCGGAACTGGCCGGTTACTCCACCGTATTCACCAGCAACTATGACCTGCTCAACTATTGGGCGATCCTGCACACGCCGGGCATCGACGATCTGTTCCGCAGCGCCGACGCCAGCTTCGACCTGCGCAACACCCGCACCGACGCCACACGCATCCTGTACCTGCACGGCGGCTTGCACCTGGTGCGAAACCTCGACGGCACCGCACGCAAATTACCCACGACTGACAGCACCTTGCTCAGCAGCTTTGCCATCAACAACACGATCAAGACCCTGGACGATGTGCCGCTGTTTGTCAGCGAAGGCACCGTGCAGGAGAAGCTCAAGACCATCCGCAGTTCGGACTACCTGTCGTTCTGCTATGAGCAGTTGCTGACCTATGAAGGCGCGCTGTGCATCTTTGGGCACGGCCTGGGGCCTCAGGATCAGCACTTGGTGGATGCCATTCGCCACGCCAATTTGAGCACCCTGGCGATCTCGGTGTCGGGGCGCAGTGACGGGTTTATTCGCCAGCAGAAGCGGCGCTATTCGGAGTTATTTGACGGCAGCGGCGTGGAGCTGAAGTTTTTTGCGGCGCGCACGCATCCACTGGGTGATCCAGCACTCTCAGTACCTGTGGAACGCTGATCAAGCCCGCCTTATCAAACTTAAATAAGTTACTGACTTTAAAGGCTTAAATACCGACCCTTAAGTCTAGAGTCTTGGATGAGTCATTTCAGTCCAGCGCCTTCTTGTAGCGAGCGGGCTTGTCCCGCGTAGGGCTGCGCAGCAGCCTAAAAACCAGGCGCAGAGGAGCGCCTGATACACCGCATTCGTCTTCATCAGGAAGCACTTCGCCCCAAAGCGGGATAAGCCCGACCCGTTGTCGTCCTATGCCTTTCGCGGGTTCTATGGCGGGGCTAGCGCGCCCGCCATGCAGACACCCCGGTGTGTCAGTGACCACGACATGATGCAATCGCAGGCAAGCCAGCGCCCACACAAGATCAACTGTACGGATAAATCCGTATCCAGCTGTAGGCCCGCGTTCGACGGGGGTTGTGGCTATATGGGCTTCCCTTGAAGCCCTCTAGATTTCGGTTGCCCCCATGAGCTCGCGCGAAAACACCGGCATGGCCCTCGGCCTGCTGGGCGTCATCATCTTCAGCCTGACCCTGCCCTTCACCCGTATCGTGGTGCAGGAAATCCACCCGTTGCTCAATGGCCTGGGCCGAGCGTTGTTCGCGGCGGTACCGGCGGCGGCGCTGTTGCTGTGGCGCCGTGAGCGCTGGCCGACCTGGCGCCAAGTGCGGGGTTTGTGCCTGGTGATCGCCGGGGTCATTCTCGGTTTCCCGGTGCTGTCGGCGTGGGCCATGCAAACCTTGCCGGCGTCCCATGGTGCGCTGGTCAACGGTCTGCAACCGCTTTGCGTGGCGCTGTATGCAGCATGGCTGTCCCATGAACGGCCGTCGAAAGCCTTCTGGGCCTGCGCCGCATTGGGCAGTGCGTTGGTATTGAGTTATGCGTTGATCACCGGCGCCGGAAGCATCCAGGCGGGGGATCTCTTGATGCTCGGCGCGATTGCCGTGGGCGGTTTGGGTTATGCCGAGGGCGGCCGATTAGCCAAGGAGATGGGCGGCTGGCAGGTGATCTGTTGGGCGCTGGTGCTGTCCACGCCGGTGCTGATCGGGCCGGTGTGGTACTTGGCGGCGCAGCATCAAGGTGCGATTTCCATGCGTACCTGGTGGGCGTTTGGGTATGTGTCGCTGTTCTCGCAGTTCCTGGGGTTCTTTGCCTGGTACGCCGGGTTGGCCATGGGCGGCATTGCGCGGGTCAGCCAGATCCAGCTGTTGCAGATCTTCTTCACCATCGCGTTTTCGGCGTTGTTCTTTGGGGAACATATCGAGCCAATTACATGGGTGTTTGCGTGCGGGGTGATTGTGACGGTAATGCTGGGGCGCAAGACGGCGGTGCAACCTGCGCCGGTTCCCAAGCCAAGTGCAGTCTAAATGTGGAAGGGGGCAAGCCCCCTTCCACATTTGAGCAGTGTTCAGGCCAGGTAGCCATCCGCGCGCAGCAGGGTTTCCAGGCAGTGTTCAGTGATGTGGTAGAACGCCTTGAGTTCCTGAATCTTCTCCAGCAACTGCGTATTGTCCACCGGCTCGTTACGCTTGACCGCGAGGATCATCTTGTTCTTGTTGGTGTGTTCCAACGAGATGAACTCGAACACTTTCGTCTCGTATCCACAGGCTTCGAGAAACAATGCTCGCAAACTGTCGGTAACCATTTCCGCTTGCTGGCCCAGGTGTAAACCGTATTGCAGCATCGGTTTGAGCAGCACCGGGCTCTGGATCTGCAAGCGGATCTGCTTATGGCAGCACGGCGAACACATGATGATCGACGCGCCGGAGCGGATACCGGTGTGGATCGCATAGTCGGTGGCGATATCGCAGGCATGCAGGGCGATCATCACGTCCAGCTCGCTCGGCGCTACGCTGCGTACGTCGCCGCATTTGAACACCAGACCCGGGTGTTCCAGGCGCGCAGCGGCGGTGTTGCACAGGGTCACCATGTCTTCGCGCAATTCAACGCCGGTAACTTCGCCTTCGGCCTTGAGGGTGTTGCGCAGGTAGTCGTGGATCGCAAACGTGAGGTAGCCCTTGCCCGAACCAAAGTCGGCGACACGCACCGGTTGATCCAGCTTCAGCGGTGACGAGGTCAGTGCATGGCTGAACACTTCGATGAACTTGTTGATCTGCTTCCACTTGCGCGACATCGACGGGATCAGCGCCTGCTTGGCGTCGGTCACGCCCAGATCGGCGAGGAACGGCCGGCTCAAGTCGAGGAAGCGGTTCTTCTCACGGTTATGCTCCGCCGAAGGTGCCTCGCGCAGTTGCTGTGGCTTGCTTTTGAACAGCGAGCTTTTGTTCTTCTTGCTGTATTCCAACTGGGCTTCGTCGGTCAGCGACAGCAAGTGCGCATTCTTGAACGACGCCGGCAGCAGCTCGGCAATCGCCGCCACGCCGTCGGCCAGCGGCAAGTTCTTGGTGATGTCACGGGTCTTGTAGCGGTAGACGAAGGACAGGCATGGCTGCTCCTTGACGGTCACCGCCTTGATGATCAGCCGCTGAAGCTCGGCTTCGTCACCGACGTACTTGGCCAGCACCAGCTTGATAAAGGCGTTCTGCGCAAGGCTTGTGCTCAACAGTTCGATGAACTGGGCGTGATGATCCGGCGCAGGGCGGACAGGTTGAGCGGTGACGGACATGAACAAAAACGCCTCGGGCTGGGAATGCCGGGCATTTTAGGGGGGATAGTCCACCAGGGCACGGAGTTATTTGACCAGTGGTCACCGCAGACTCAAATGTGGGAGGGGGCTTGCCCCCGATAGCCGTGGATCAGTTGGAACATCGTTGACTGACACTCTGCAATCGGGGGCAAGCCCCCTCCCACATTTTCAGCCAGTGGTGGCGGGGCTATTCCAGTACGACCAGCCGGTTTGGCAGTTCATTGCGGGTCTGCGTTACCGGCACATGCACCTTCAGCAATTCACCGCATGCATCGATACACGCAATAAACCCAGCCAGCGTCTGCCCCTGTTTCACCTGCTGGGTAAACGCCCTGACGATCCCATCCCAATGACTGTCATCCAGGCGGCTGGAGATGCCATCGTCCACCAGGATTTCCACATAACGCTCCGCCTCGCTGACAAAAATCAGCACCCCGGTACTGCCCAGCGTGTGGTGCAGGTTCTGCTCCAGAAACTGCCGGCGCGCCAGGTTGGAAGCGCGCCAGTGCCGCACGGAGCGCGGGATCAAGCGGGTCGTGACCTTGGGCAAGCGGAACACCAGGCACAACACGATGAACGTCGCCCATTGCGCCAGCAGCAAGGTGTACATGGTCAGGTAGCCGGACAGGTAATGCACCACACCCGGCACCACCAAGGCGATCAAGCTGGCCCACAACAAGGGGATGTAGGCGTAATCGTCGGCACGCGCGGCCAGCACGGTGACCAACTCGGCGTCGGTCTGTTGCTCGACCCGGGCAATCGCCTCAGCGACTTGGCGTTGCTCGTGTTCAGTCAGTAATGCCATGGTTGTACATGCTCTTTTCTAGTTATTGTCATCACCAGCCACCTGAAGC